>NZ_CP053021.1:4885000-5232360 GCF_013001025.1 Sphingobium yanoikuyae
GCGCTGGCGATGCTGGCGCTGTTCGGTGCCTCTCCCGCGCTGGCGGCCGCGCCAGAAGCGGCCGCGTCCGAGAAGCCCGCGCCTGAAACCCCACGATCGCCCGATGCGCGCCGGGTGATCGACTGGATTGCCGCGACCGGCGACAATCATGGCCTGCCTTATGCTATCGTCGACAAGCAGGCGGCTCATGTCTTCCTGTTCGATGCCAGGGGCAAGGCGCTGGCCGATGCGCCGGTGCTGATCGGCATCGCGCCCGGAGACGATGCCACGCCAGGCGTCGGCAAGAAGAGCCTGGCGGAGATCGGCCCGGCGGAAAAAACCACGCCAGCCGGCCGCTTCCTTGCCAAATTCGGCCTGGCGGCGGGCAAGCAACGCGTGCTGTGGGTCGATTATGCGACCTCGGTCGCGATGCACACCATCCCCAAGGGCAATCTCAAGGAAAAGCGGCGCGAGCGCATGCTGTCGTCGACGATCGACGATAATCGCATCACCTTTGGCTGCATCAACGTGCCGATCGCCTTCTATAATCGCGGCTTGCGCCCGCAATTTCTGAAAAAGGGCGGCTATGTCTATGTGCTGCCGGACACAAAATCGCTCGAGGCGGTTTTCCCTCCCCTGCATGTCCAGTCTTATCCGAAGGCGGACGCATCCTCATAAGGCGGGAGGCACGCGTATGATGATCGGGAGGGCAAGTGGCCTGATACTGGTTGCGGCGGCGGGTCTGTCGTCGGGCAGCGCACAGGCTGGCTTTTATTCGGGCGAGGCGCTGCTGGAAAGCTGCACCGTCGACCGCAATGACAAGGCTTTTTTCGAGAAAAGCTATGAATGCGTCGGCTATGTCGCCGGCGCGGTCGATGCGTTCAACACCACGCGCGAGGTGAATGGCCTCAAAAGCTGCATCCCCGCCGATGTGACGCTCAACCAGTTGAAGGGCGCCACCGTCGACTATCTGCGCGCTAATCCGGACAAGCGCGCCCAGTCCGCCTCCGCCCTGGTCTTCACCGCCACGCGGCAAGCCTGGCCCTGCCCGAAGGCAAAGGCAAAGGCAAAGGCCAGGCCCGGCACGAAGAAGAAACGGAATTAGCGCTTATTTCGCGGCCTTGCCGACGGGGCGCATATAGAGGCGCGCCATCGCCGCCTCCATCTTTGCCCGGTCGACCGACAGGATCACGCGCTGCGCCTGCTCGCCCAGATGCGGGCGATAGGATTCCGTCCAGGACAGCGTGTCGCCATAGGCCGCCGTCTGGCTGGTCTCGAAATCGACCCACAAAGTCTCGTCCTTCGTCACGATCTCCGGATTGAGCCAGGCCATGGCGACGATCTCGTCCCACATCGGATAGCCCGGCTCCAGCCCGGTCTGAAACAGATCGGTCAGCGGCGTGTGAGCGGGCTTCAGCCCGTCGAGGAAGGCGCGGGTCCATTGCGTGCCGGTGGACGGATCGACCGGGATCATCGTGATCTTCTTCCACGGCGCATGGGCAAAGATCTTCGCCGCTTCGGGATCCCAGCGAATGTTGAACTCGCGGCGCGGCGAATTGACGAATTCGCGGGCAAACTGCTCGGCCGACGGCCCTTCCAGCACCTGATGCGGGGCCAGGCTGCCGCCCATATAGAGGATTTCCTTCACATTGGCGGCAAAGCTGGGGTCCAGGCTCTGGGCGATGGCGATATTGGTCATCGGCCCGGTCGCGAACAGGGTGATCTCGCCCGGATGCGCCTTCACCATCCGCACCAGGAAGGCGGCGGCAATCTCTGCGCTCGGCTTCGTCCTGGGGTTGCCGATCGGCAGGTCGGGCACCTTGGTCGGATCGGTCGATCCGGGATGCTCCTGGATCGTGTCGCCCGGCCAGTAATCGGTCCATGGCCCCTTGAACACCAGCCGGCCATATTGGCCTTCCCAGCGCTTGGTCGCCTCGGCGCTGTTGAGCAGCGGGAAGGTCGCGCCCGGCACCACCGGCACGTCGGTCCGGCCCAATATCTCCAGCGTACGCAGCGCATAGGCGGTCGCCGTGTTGCGCCACACCGATCCGCTGGTGGTGGTGATGCCCAGCACCTCGACATCCGGGCTTTGCAGCAACAGCAGCGGCACGCCGTTGAGGCCGATCATGTCGTCATCGACGATCACCAGCCGCTTGGGGCTTGCCGGCGTGGCGGGCTTGGCATTGCCCCCCTGCACGCCCAGCATCAGCGCCAGCGCGCCCAGCATGATCTTCATCGTCCGCATTGCGTCAAACCCCCATTTCGCTTCGTCCCGCCGCCTGTTAGGACGGTGTCATGCGCAGCCTCTATCCGCCGATTGAACCCTACGCCACTGGTCATCTTGACGTAGGCGATGGCCACAGCCTCTATTGGGAACGGTCCGGCACGCCCGGCGCCAAGCCTGCGGTCTTCCTGCATGGCGGGCCGGGCGGCGGCATATCGCCCGATCATCGCCGCCTGTTCGATCCCGCCCGCTATGACGTGCTGCTGTTCGACCAGCGCGGCTGCGGTCGCTCTACCCCGCATGCCCATCTCGACGCCAACACCACCTGGCATCTGGTCGCCGATATCGAGCGCTTGCGCGAGATGATGGGCGTCGACCAGTGGCTGGTCTTCGGCGGTAGCTGGGGCTCGACCCTGGCACTGGCCTATGCGCAGGCGCATGTCGCGCGCGTCACCGAACTGGTGCTGCGCGGCATCTTCACCATCCGCCAGTCAGAGATCGACTGGTATTATCAACAGGGCGCCAGCCGCATCTATCCCGACAAGTGGGAACGCTTCGTGGCGCCGATTCCGGAAGGTGAGCGCGTCGACATGGTCGGCGCCTATCGCCGCATCCTGACCGGTGATGATTGCGCCGCGCAGGTCGCCGCCGCCAAGGCCTGGAGCGTCTGGGAAGGCGAGACCATTCGCCTGCTGCCCGACGACGCGCTGTCCGCTACCCATGAGGGCGATGATTTCGCACTCGCCTTCGCCCGGATCGAAAATCATTATTTCGTCCATCGCGGCTGGCTGGAGGACGGCCAGTTGATCCGCGAGGCCGGCAAGCTGGCCGACATTCCCGGCGTCATCGTCCAGGGCCGCTATGACATGGCCTGCCCGGCCGAAACCGCCTGGGCGCTGCACCGCGCCTGGCCGCAGGCGCGCTTCGAAATGATCGAAGGCGCCGGTCATGCGTTCAACGAACCGGGCATATTGGACGCGCTGATCCGTGCGACCGACGGATTTGCGGGTTAATTCGCGTCACAGGGGGAAGGCATGGTGCGACTGACCGGAACCGGCATATTGGGTCTCGCCTTGCTCATCGGCGTGACGCTGTCCGGTATATTATGGGGCTGCCCCAGCTACAATGTCTACAGCAAGGAACAGGCCGGCCGTGCCGCCCTTGCAGAGGCACAATCCTCGCGCCAGATCGCGGTGCTGGAAGCGCGCGCGAAGCTGGAAAGCGCCAAGATGCTGGCCGATGCCGAAGTCGTTCGGGCCGAGGGGGCCGCGCGGGCCAACCGCATCCTGCAGGACAGCCTGGGCGGGCCGGATGGCTATCTGCGCTATCTGCAGATTCAGGCGATCGACAACAAGGATGCCAGCCTCATCTATGTGCCGACCGAAGGCGGATTGCCGTTGCTTGAAAGCAGCCGGCTTGCGCCGCGCGCGCCCGGCCAGGCCAATTGAGGGATATTTTTCTGCTGCGCCTTTGTTGAGAGGCTGATGTCTCGAATGGCGCGATGAAGTTGACGGAGGAAAAGACGTGCGGACTATGATGTTGCTGGCGACGGCGCTGTTTCTCGCCTCCTGTGGCGGCGGCGATGAGGTGACGGCGGTCGAGAACCGGAACATGCCCGAAACGGGCGCGGCGGCTGAAGTCGCCAAGCTCGACCCCGACCTGCGCAACGGCGTGCTGGAAAAGGCGATCAAGGCATCGGGCGTCGCCTGCCCCTCGGTCACCGGTTCGGAACGCGCCGAAATCCGGCCGGGCGTCAAGGGCTGGAAGGCCCAGTGCGACAACCAGACCGCGCATCTGATCGAAATCCTGCCCGACGGCACCGCGAAGGTGACCAGCCGGACGCATTGAGGGGGCAAGGCGTCAGGCGGCGCGCGGGACGATGCGATCCAGTTCGCCGTTCAGCGCTCGCTTGGCTTCCAGCAGTTCATAGTCGATCTGGAGGCCCAGGAAAAAACCTTCAGACATACGGAAATAGCGGGCCAATCGAAGGTCGAGTTCACCGTCCATTGGATGGTCGCCGTCAATCACGGCCTGCACGCGATCCACCGGCAGACCGATCGCGGTGGCCAGCTCCACCGTGGTCATATCCAGCGGTTCCATGAACTCCAGCCGCAGCATTTCGCCGGCATGCGCATTATGCAGCCAGTCAGGATTATCGGTAGTGGTTGGTGATTTCGACATTATGCGCGTGTCCGTCTTTCCAGACAAAGCATATACGCCATTGCATGTTGATGGAAATTGAATGTTGCCCAGCCCGGTCCTCGCTCAGCGCATGAAGGCGATTGCTGGGTGGGTTACGCAGGTCGTCCAGGGTGCGGGCGCGGTTGAGCAGCTTCAATTTAGAAAGCGCGCGGTCCTGCATATCCGAAGGCAGCTTGCGGCTGCGTTCACCATTCCAGATTTTTTCGGTCTCGGGATTGGCGAAGGAGCGGATCATCGGCTTGTCCTGAATTCAGAGCAAGCCTTTTCATAGTCCAAAATAATGATGTGTCTACAAGAGGGTTTTGTCGCATCGGCCGACTTTTTACCACCTGCAAGCATCTGTAAAATATAGAAAAAAGCCTGCGATTCCTCTAATTTCAGTTAACCATAAAGTTAATAAATTCAGCATCTTAGGTTGCAAATTTTGTCGAATTGAGCGCCTAAAATTTTCTTTGCGTCTTCCCGAATCGACCTTTCCGTGTGCCCGGCTTGCCCTCGGTCGCGCGGCCGCGCGGGGCGGCCACCTGCTGGTCCGCCGGCAGGCCCAGTTCCTCCGCCTCCAGCTTGCGGATTTCGTCGCGGATGCGGCCGGCTTCCTCGAACTCCAGGTCCGCCGCTGCCGCGCGCATCTTCTTCTCCAGATCCTCGATATAGGCGCGCAGATTATGGCCGACGAGATGCGGGCGATCCTCCAGCCCCGTCTCGACCGTGACCTGATCCTTGCTCGCGACATGGGCGATGATGTCGCCGATATTCTTCTTCACGGTGAAGGGCGTGATGCCATGCGCGTCATTATAGGCCTGCTGCTTTTCGCGGCGGCGTGACGTCTCGTTGAGCGCGCGTTCCATGCTGCCCGTCACCCGGTCGGCATAGAGGATGACGCGGCCGTCGACATTGCGGGCGGCGCGGCCGATCGTCTGGATCAGCGATGTCTCGCTGCGCAAAAAGCCTTCCTTGTCCGCGTCGAGGATCG
Source organism: Sphingobium yanoikuyae (assembly GCF_013001025.1). Lineage (NCBI taxonomy): Bacteria > Pseudomonadati > Pseudomonadota > Alphaproteobacteria > Sphingomonadales > Sphingobiaceae > Sphingobium > Sphingobium yanoikuyae. The sequence goes on from NZ_CP053021.1 coordinate 4,890,379, forward strand.
CGACCAGCCCGCATTCGGGAATGTCGAGCCCTTCGCGCAGCAGGTTGATGCCGATCAGCACGTCATAGACGCCCAGGCGAAGATCACGGATCAGCTCGATACGCTCCAGCGTCTCGACGTCGCTATGCATGTAGCGGACCTTGATCCCCGCCTCATGCATGAATTCGGTCAGATCCTCGGCCATCCGCTTGGTGAGCGTGGTGACGAGCGTGCGGTATCCCTGGGCCGCGACCTTGCGACATTCGTTGATCAGGTCGTCGACCTGATCCTCGACCGGCTTGATTTCGACCGGCGGGTCGATCAGGCCGGTGGGGCGGATCACCTGCTCGCTGAACACGCCTCCGGTCTGCTCCATCTCCCACGGGCCGGGCGTCGCCGAGACGCTGACCGTCTGCGGCCGCATCGCGTCCCATTCGTTGAAGCGCAGCGGTCGGTTGTCGATGCAACTCGGCAAACGGAAGCCATATTCGGCCAGCGTGATCTTGCGCCGATGGTCGCCCCGCGCCATCGCGCCGATCTGCGGCACGGTCTGGTGGCTTTCGTCCACGAACAGCACGGCATTTTCGGGCAGATATTCAAACAAAGTTGGCGGCGGTTCGCCGGGCAGACGCCCGGTCAGGAAGCGGCTGTAATTCTCGATCCCCGCGCAACTGCCGGTGGCCGCGATCATCTCCAGGTCGAAATTGGTGCGCTGCTCCAACCGCTGCGCCTCCAGCAGCTTGCCTTCGGCCTCCAGTTCCTTCAGCCGCTCGGTCAGCTCGAAGCGGATCGCCTCCATCGCCTGCTTCAAGGTCGGGCCGGGGGTCACATGGTGGCTGTTGGGAAAGACCTTCACATAATCGAGGCTGGCGACCTTCCTGCCGGACAGCGGATCGAACTCGACAATCTCCTCGATCTCGTCGCCGAAGAAGCTGATCCGCCAGGCCGTATCCTCATAATGGGACGGGAAGATTTCCAGATTGTCGCCCTTCACGCGGAAATTGCCGCGCGCAAAGCCCGCATCGTTGCGCTTGTACTGCAGCGCCACCAGCTTGCGGATGATCTCGCGCTGGTCCTCGATCCCGCCCTTCTTCATGGAGAAGGTCATGGCCGAATAGGTTTCGACCGACCCGATGCCATAGAGGCAGGAGACGGACGCGACGATGATGACATCGTCCCGCTCCAGCAGCGCGCGGGTGGCCGAATGGCGCATCCGGTCGATGCTTTCGTTTACCGAGCTTTCCTTCTCGATATAGGTGTCCGACCGCGCGACATAGGCTTCGGGCTGATAATAGTCGTAATAGCTGACGAAATATTCGACCGCATTGTCGGGGAAGAAGCTCTTGAACTCGCCATAGAGCTGAGCCGCCAATATCTTGTTGGGCGCCAGGATCAGCGCTGGCCGTTGCAACGCCTCGATCGTCTTGGCCATGGTGAAGGTCTTGCCGGACCCGGTGACGCCCAGCAGCACCTGGTCCTTCTCGCCCTGCTCCGCCGCGGCGACCAGTTCGGCGATGGCGGTCGGCTGGTCGCCCGACGGTTCATAGTCGCTGACCAGGGTGAAGGGCCGTCCGCCTTCGCTCTTCTCCGGGCGCGCGGGCCGGTGCGGCACGAAGTCCTGGCCGGTTTCGGGTTCGTCAAGGCTGGTGCGGATCTGAATCGACATGGGCGTAATATGGGGCCTTTGGGCAAGGGCGCAATCCGCGCCTTGGCAAGTCAGGGCTGCAATTCGAACGCGCTCTTGGGCGGCGGCGGATAGATCACCGGCTTGTCACCGAACCGCGCGCGCAGGACAGTCTCGCGGCGCTCGTCATCGACAATCTCGACATTCACTTCTTCCGGATATTTCAGGCTGACATGAAATTTCCTGTCTCTGACCTCATATTCCAACACCGACCAGCGCATGTTGGGGCCGTCGGGTTCCAGATACCAGGCTTCCCAAAGCATATCGCTGAGATTTGTGTCGCGCGGATTATAATAGCGAACGACGTCGCCTTCATCCTTGAAAACGCTGGGGCTTACCCACCCGTCTCCGATTTCCACATACAGAAACACGCCATCTGGATCGCCTCCGACCAAGCTGGCCAATTCTTGACCGATCTCGTTCATGAGCGGTCCCAGGGTATCGAGTTTATCGCTCATGACGCCGGCCTTTTCTTTCGTTCGAGAAATCCCGGAATTCTTCGACGCCGTTGATGCGCCAAGTGACATGGATTCGATAAGGCCGTTTTGACGCTCCCTCATAAACGGGAACGATATGAACAACGACCTTCTTTCCGCCGCGCAGTGCCTGCGTCCATCTATCTTCCATAGCGCGGTAGGCGCCTCGATTGAAATTCCGATCCTGGGCGAAATGGTTGAAGCTGTCGCCGGGACCGTTGAAACGGGCAGCAATGAAATGACCGCCATCGTCACCGGGGCGACGATCCGGCTGACCTGCCTGAGCTTGCGCTTGGCGGGAGCGTTTGGCGATCGGCCCATCCGTAAGTTCGGCAATAATTTCTCTTGGGCGAGCGATGACGTCGATATCGAACGCATAGCCATTTCTCACTTCCCGCTGCCAGTTCGAGTTCAGTAGCTGGCTTTCCAGCGACGGCGGATCAGCCGGATCGGGCGGCAAGTCCCCGCCATGCGTATCCATATAATGGGCAAGGGCGACGACCTTGTTCTTGGCTGCCCGCCCCGCATCCAGATAGGCCTGATGTGGCAGCTTCAGCCGTTGTCCGATCTGCAAGGGGCGATCGAGCGGCATGTTGTTCAGCCAGGCGAGGTCCGCAGCCGTCAGCCCCTGGCGCTGGGCGGCGATACGGCTGAGCGTGTCGCCCTGTTTGACCATGTAGAGCGAATGATTGGCGGGGTGATCGGCGCGAAAGCGATCGCGATCGGGCGCACCATTTCGCCTTGTCGCCAACGGTGACGATGGCCGTGCGACGCCGGTGCCACCGGGACGGGACGAAGGCGCATTTGCATTGCCACCCGTGGCGCCGAAATAGCGGCCCTGTCCACGGAAGGTGAAGCGACCGTTTTCCTCGTCATGCCAAGGGTTGAATTTCACCTCGATCGCGTCCGGCCCGATACGCCGACCGGTGCGGAGATAAAGACTGAATGCGGTTTCGCGATTGGATCGAACGGACTCCCTCTCGGTCATCGACACGCCCCCCAATGATGAAAGAATCACCTATCATGATTGAAAGAACAAATAAAGAACAAATGATCGAGGAGCGCACCTCGGCACCTTGCCACGCCCCGCCACCCCGGATCGCAATAATCCCGATATCCAGACCCGCCGCCGCTTGCTAAGTCTGGGCCAGATAAAGGGTCGCTTCTGCCAAGATATGCCAGGGGAAGCCGGTGATGACCAAAGCCTTGACCAACGGCCTGCTGGCCTGCGCGCTCGCGGCGCTGGCCGGATGCAACGAGCCGCCCACCAGCCAGGACACACAGATCGCCGCGACCGACGCGATGAGCCATGACGCCGCCGTCACGCAGATCGAGAAGGTGCAGCTCAAGCCCGGCCAGTGGGAAGGGCGCTTCGTGATGGAGCGGATCGACATGCGCGGCGGGGAGGCGATGCCCGCGGCGGCGCGCCAGCAGATGCAGCAGGCGATGAACCGCACCCTGCGCTATTGCGTCACGCCCGAGCAGGCCGCCCATCCCGACGGCCGCGCCTTTTCCGGCGATCCGGGCAAGGATTGCCGCTACAGCGACTTCGCCGTGCGCGGCGGCACGGTGAAGGGCAATGTCACCTGCCAGCGCGATGGCGGCACCAGCAGCATGACGATGGCCGGCATCTATGCGCCCGACAGCTATGCGGTGCAGATGGACATGCGGCAGACCGACTTGCCCAATGGCGTCGAGATGGCGATGAAGGCACGGTCTGAGGGCCATTGGATCGGGCCGGATTGTGCGGAGGGTCAATGAAAGCATCCGGCAAGCGCGCGCTGGCTGTGGTCATGGCGTTGGCGGTCATCACCGGTGCGAAGGCGCAGGCGCCAACCGTGCCATCAGAGGATATCGTGGTGCAGGGGCAGCGGCTTACCCGTCAGGAAGCGCTGACCCGCGCGCAGGGCTTCGTGCGAACGCTCGGGGTGGTCCAGGGGGATCGCAGCCTGGCCCGCTGGGTCGAGCCGATCTGCCCCAAGGTGATCGGTCTTTCGGCCGAGCATGGTCGCATCGTGATGGACCGGCTGCAGGCGACGATCAGGGCGATAGGCGCGCCTCTGGCCAAGGGCACATGCGATACCAACCTGCTCGTGGCCTTCGTCAGCGACGGAAAGCAGATGGTCAACATCATCGACCAGAAGCAGAGCCGCCGCATGGCCCAGGTGCAGGGGCCGGAGCGACGCGCCCTGCTGGAAAGCGATGCGCCGATCCGTTGGTGGTATATGATCGACCTGGGCTCGGGCGACGGCACGGGCCTAGGGTCGAACGCGCCGCCGGGCGTTGGTGGCAACAGCGATACCGGCGCGCCGATGTGGGATGGCATCCCGACCAGCCAATCCTATGGATCGAGCCTGATATGCAGCCCGGTCATCCGGATGATCTCAGCCGCGACAATATTGATCGACGTCAATCGGGCGGAGGGGGTGCCGCTGACGGCGGTGGTCGATTATGCCGCCTTTGTCGGGCTGGCCGAGGTGCGCGCCCGGGCGCTGCCGCCGCTACCGTCGATCCTCAATCTGTTCGGCGCGCAGCCTGAGGGCGCGCGCGATCCGAACCATGCCTTGACCGACTGGGACCGGCGCTTCCTGGTGCGCCTCTATACGCTGCCGCTCAATCGCCTGGCGTCGGCACAGCGAAACCGGCTGGTCAACGCCCTGCTGGATGAGGATGCGTCGGACACTGCCGACTGACGGATCGGATCTTTGCTGGCTCTGCGCCCGCCCGCTGGGCGCGCGGATCGAATGGCATCATCCCGTGCCCAAGAGCCGGGGCGGGCGACAGATGGTGCCGGTCCATCCGATCTGCCACCGCACCATCCATGCCACCCTGTCCAACGCGGAACTGGTCCGCACCTATGCCGATGCCATGGCCTTGCGCAGCCATCCCGCCATCGCCCGTTTCCTCGGCTGGATCGCCGACAAGCCGGCCGATTTCCATGCGCCCACCCTGTCCGCCGGGCGCCGGCGGCGATGAATCCGCGCGCGCAACATTTCTACTTGCGCCCGCGCGCGCATCGGTAGAGCGTGCCGCCGTGGAACGAACGGGGAGAGGATATGCGTGACATTCTGACGCTGGGCGGCTTGCTGGCCACCAGCCTGACCCTTGCCGCCTGCGGCAGCGAACCGGCCGCTCCGCCCGCGCAGGAGGAGGAGGCCGCGCCGGCGATGATGAAGAGCGGGCAATGGACGCTCAGCCGCAAGACCACCGGCTACAACACCCCCACCGTCACGGCGGAGGAATATCAGGCCGCGCTCAAGCAGGTGAGCGAGGACAAGATCTGCATCAAGGTCGATGCCGCCGGCGTGCCCGACGCCGATGCGCTGGCTGGCGCGGAAGGCAGCGACTGCAGCTACAAGGACAAGATGGTGCGCAAGGGCCGGCTGATCGCGACCCTTGCCTGCAAGGCCGGCGCCGGCACCTCCGAAATCGTGGTCGAGGGCAATTTTACCGAGGATACGCTGACCTTCGGCACCACCATGACCAAGACCCAAGGCGGCAAGCCGGTGCTGCGCACCACCCACGACCTGTCCGGCAAGCGCGACGGCGACTGCCCGGCCTGATCGACGGCACCGATCCGGGTGGGCCTCAGTCCGCCCGGCGGGCCTGGGCGTGGATTTCCGCCCGCGACAGCAGCAGGTCGAGGTCGGCGCGGCTGATGTCGAAATTGTCGGGCAGTTCGGCCAGCGCCTTGTCGATATCCTCCAGATGAAAGCCCGCCTCCGCGCGCATCTTGTCGGCGATCACCGGCGGCGCGACCGGCTGGTGCGGATAGCTGTGGCCCGACAGGCGGTGGAAGAACAGGCCGAGGGACACCAGGGCGATCGAATTGATCCCGACCGGCGCAAAGGCGAAGGCATAGCCGGCATCATGAATGCCCTGGCTGCCGATCACCGCGGTCAGCGCCGCCGCGCCGCCGGGCGGATGCAGGCAGCGCAGCAGGCTCATCAATATTATCGCCAGGCCCACCGCCACGCCGGCCGCGACCATCATGTCGGGGATCAACTGATAGGCAGCGACGCCGATCAGGCTGGACAGGATATTGCCGCCCACCACCGACCAGGGCTGGGCCAGCGGGCTCGCGGGCACGGCGAAGATCAGCACCGCCGACGCGCCCAGCGGCGCGACGATGATCGGCAGGTCGCCGGCATGCAACGGCAACTGGCTGCACACCAATATGGTGAGGCTGATGCCGATCGCCGCGCCCAGGCCCGCGATCATCCGGTCGATCGGGCGGGCACCGGCCAGCAGAGGCTTGAAAAGATTCATTGCGGATATTCCTTTGGCGCAGCCCCATGCGCCGCCAGGAGGAAAAAGGCCACCCCAGTTTTTCTTGGCCCCAATATTGCCCGAAGTGGCCCAAGGGGGGCTTATTCCAGCGCGTCGATCGCCCGCTGGTCGCAATGCCTGGGGCCACGCGGCACCGGGCTGACATTGGGCATCAGCAGCGACTGGCCGATCCGCACCGGGGCGAAGCGCTTTCGCTCTATCCCCGCGCAGCGCAGATATTGCTCCAGCATCCGCGGCGGCGTGTCGCGCTTCTCGTAGGAGAGGCGGAAGGTGCCCCAGTGGATCGGGATTGCCGTCGAAGCGCCCAGCCGCTCGAACAGTTCGACCGCGCGGCGCGGGCCGATATGCGCGTCCGATTCCATCTGCCCCGGCCAGAAGCGGAAGGCGCCGATCGGGATCAGCGCCAGCCGGATCGGCCCGAACCGCGTCGCATCGCCGGTCCAGCCCATGTCGCCCGCGCCGGTATCGCCGGCAAAATAGATATTGCCCGCCCGCGTCTCGATCAGGAAGCTCGACCAGAGCGCCCGGTTGCGGTCGGTGAACCAGCGGCTGCTCCAATGATGGTTGCGCGTCGCATGGACCCGATAGTCCGGGCAATGCTCGTAATTCTCGCACTGGATCACCGCTTCGGGCACCAGTCCGTTCAACTGCGCGCCGGTCACCGACTGGCCCCAGTCGAGCGCCACCGACGGGATGCCGTTCGCCTTCAATATCGCGTCATTGCCCAGCGCCGTGACGATCCTGGGCCGGTCGCGCTGCCACAGCATCTTGAGCGTCGGGATATCCAGATGGTCATAATGATTATGGCTGATGACGATCAGATCGATCCTGGGCAGATCCTTCATCCTGATGCCCGGTTCCGCGACCCGTTTCGGCCCCAGCGGTGGAAAGGGACTGGCATGGTCGGACCAGATCGGATCGGTCAATATGTTGATGCCCGCCGCCTGCACCAGCACGGTCGCATGGCCGACCCAGGTGGCGACCATGCCGCGCGGCGCGGCAAAGGGGGCGGGGCGCGCCGGCTTGACCGCCACCGCATCGGGCCATGCCGGGCGATCGTCATCGCCCAGCAGCCAGCGGGCGATGAAGCCTTGGCGGCTGGTGCCGGGCGGGGCGGGCATGTCGATCGCGCCATCGAGGTTGAAGAAGCGGGCGCCGTCATAATGGCGGCTCGCCGGCCCCTCATAATAGATGCGGTCGAGGAAGGGCGGCACGATCACCGTCGCCAGACAGGCGGCGATCAGCAGGAACAGCAGCGCGACACCGACAGCCTTCATCATTGCAACCGCGCGCGCCATGCCAGCTCCCATGCCCGTCATCGCGCCGCCATAGCGGACCGGCGGTGCAGGGCAAGGCCTCCCAATTGACCCTGACCCATGTTGGCGGATGCCGCATTCCCGGCCTCGGGCTCAAGGATAACCCCGATACCAACCGGCCGATCGCCGACCTAGCCTTGCGCCGTTCGTCTTCCCCAGTCTGACTCGCAGGAGCATCGCATGAGCAAAAAGCCGAATATTCTCATCATCTGGGGCGATGACGTCGGGATGTGGAATCTCAGCTGCTATCATCGCGGCATGATGGGCGGCTCGACCCCCAATATCGATCGCATCGCCAAGAAGGGCATGATGTTCATGGATCATTATGCCCAGGCCTCCTGCACCGCCGGCCGTGCCGCCTTCATCACCGGCCAATATCCGATCCGCGTCGGCCTCAGCACCGTCGGCCTCGCCGGTGCGCCGCAGGGCATGCAGAAGGAAGATCCCACGATCGCCGAACTGCTCAAGCCCCATGGTTATGCCACCGGCCAGTTCGGCAAGAACCATCTCGGCGACCTCGACGAGCATCTGCCGACCGCGCATGGCTTCGACGAATTTTTCGGCATCCTCTATCACCTCAATGCCGGCCAATATTCGGAAGAATATGATTATCCCAAGGATCCCGAAGTGGCCAAGGCGTTCGCCTGGCGCGGCGTGATCCACAGCAAGGCCGACGGCAAGGGGGGGCAGTCGATCGAGGACAAGGGGCCTTTCGGTTCCGAGCGGCAGAAGACGCTCGATAATGAATTCATGGTCGAATCCAAGCGCTTCATCACCGACGCGGTGAAGGCCGACAAGCCCTTCTTCGTCTGGCACAACACGACGCGCATGCATTACCAGACCCACCTGCCGCCCGAATATGACGGCGTCACCGGCTATGGTCTCTATGCCGACGGTGTGAAGCAGATGGACGATCATGTCGGCGAACTGCTCGACCTGCTCGAAGAACTGGGCGTGGCCGACGACACGTTCGTCATGTTCTCGACCGACAATGGCGCGGCCTCTAACAGCTGGCCCGATGGCGGTAACCAGCCCTTCCGCGGCGAAAAGGGCGTCGGCGGCTATGAAGGCGGATTCCGCGTGCCCTGCGTCGTCAGCTGGCCCGGCCATGTGCAGGAAAATGTCGCCACTGGCGAGTTCATGGCGATGGAGGACTGGATGCCCACCATCCTGTCCGCGCTGGGCGAGCCGGAGCTCAAGGATGAGCTGCTCAAGGGCAAGACCATCGGCAGCATGACCTACAAGGTCCATCTCGACGGCTATGACCAGACCGAATTGCTCAGCGGCAAGGGCAAGTCGAAGCGCAAGGATTTCTATTATTTCACGGAAACCACGCTGCACGGCCTGCGCTATGGCGACTGGAAGTTCCTGTTCAAGACGCAGGACAAATGGTTCAACGGCATTCAGGAAAATCTGAACACGCCGCTGATCACCAATTTGAAGCTCGATCCGTTCGAGCGTTTCCATGAAGCGCGCGGCTTCGACGAGTGGCAGGAAAACCGATCCTGGACGCTGGCGCCGGCGACCGCGCAGATCGCAAAGTTCATGAAGTCGCTTCAGGAATATCCGCCGCGCATCAAGAGCCTGGATTTCGATCTGGACGCGATGGTGGCGGATGCATCGGCCTCGCAGGCGCGCTGATCGCGACAGGCATGAAGCGGATGCCGCAGGGGCCCGACCTGCGGCATCCGATGGTTCGGCAGGGCAGGGGTGCGTGCCATGAATGATCTGAGTTTCGTCCTGATCATCTTCTTCGTCACATTGGGACCGATCAAGGTGATCGCCGCCTTTGCCCAGTTGACCAGCCAGTTGCCCGATGGGGAGCGGCGCGCACTGGCGCTCCGATCGACCCTGATCGCCACGGCCGTCGGCTTCCTCATCCTGTTCATCGGCGACAATCTGCGCCAGAATTGGCAGATCGCATCGCCCGACCTGTTGCTGACCGGTGGCGTGCTGCTGCTGATCGGCGCGCTGGAGGCGGTCAAGAATGCGCAGCACGCCCCTGCGCCCGATGCGCCGCCGACCTCGGCCAAGGGGCTGGCCATGTCGCCGGTGACCTTCCCGATCATCATCACGCCCTATGGTATCGTGGCGCTGCTGCTGTTCGCGGCCGTGGCGGGCGATACCCGGACCTTCCTGACCGGCGTATTCGGGATTTTCCTGGGCATGATGGTGGCCGATTTTCTGGCGATGATCTTTGCCCGCCAGCTGCTGGGCTTCATCCATGCCGGAACGCTGATGGCGTTCGGCTGGATGATCGCGGTGCTGCAGGCGGCGCTCGCTATCCACGCCATCATGTCGGGCCTGCAGCAATATGGCGTCGTGCCCGGACCGCTTCCCGTCGTCCCTTGATGCGACGGGGTGGCGGATCAGGCGCCGGCCGGCCCTGATCCGCCCCTTTTTGCGCGTTACGGTCGCAGCATGTCGGGCTTGCGCTTCGCCAGGTCGACCAGCGCCGCCGGCCGCCATTCGGGCAGCTTGTGCCAGCGTTGGACCGCGGCATCGGACAGGGCTTCATTGGTCCGCCCGGCGTCATGCGGCACGTCGATCGCACGCTCGCCCGATCCGAACAGGCGATAGAAGAAGGTCTGGGATTCGCTGACCGGCCCAAGCGGATCGGGATGGTGCGGCGGGAAGCCGGGCGGCACCAGCCCGAACGGATCATCCACCGCCAGTCCCGCGAGCCGCGCGCGCTCGACCATCCATTCCAGCGCGATATCCGACAGGGCGGAATCGGGATTGCCGCCGCCGACATCGGCATGGCAGCCGGGGAACCAGCATTGCTCGACATGCTGGCCTGCGCCCTGCCCCTCGGGGATCGTCCACAATGTCGGCAGGAACGGCTTGCGATGCTCGTCGATCGCCACCGCATGAAAGGCGAAGGCGACGCTCGATGACAGGTCGGTGTCGTGAAATTCCCGATTCACCCGGAACAGATGCTTCAATATCCCCTGGAACAAGGTGTTGGGCACGCCCAGCGACCCGACCGTGTCCCACACGCCGACGCACCGGATCGGCGTGCCGTCCGACCAGGCATAGCTTTGCCGGAACAGGCGCGACGCCTCCGATCGTGGCGCGCGGGTTCCGTCGCGCGAACGATAGAGCGCGAAGGCATCGGGGATCAGGCTTTCATGCTCGGGCCGCAATATGCCGGAATTGCGCACGAAACCGGCCAGCGACCGGGCGGTATAGGCGCCCCGGCTGAAGCCGAAGAAATAGAGCTGGTCGCCCGGCTGATAGGTGCGCACCAGCCAGGCATAGCAGGACAGGAGGATGCGGCTGATGCCATAGCCGGTGGCCCCGTCGATCAGCCGCTTGGTCCGCGACGCCATCGACCCGATGCCATTATGATAGAAGACGCGCTGCGCCGTGCCGTCCGCCGCCATTGCCGGGATCAGGCTGGCCAGCTTCACCACATTGGTCGGGCAGGGCTTGCCCTGCTCATTATGGTCGGGCTCGTTCCAGGTGCCGTCGCAACAGACCACGATGCGCTTCATCCGTGCCTCCCCATCGGCAGGAAAATGGCCGCCCTGCTCTATCGGGCGGGCGGCCATGGTCGCTGCGGGGCAGCCTCTTTTATAGGAGGAAACGGACGCGCCGGGCGGCGCGGATCAGCCCTGATCCTTGTAGGCCATTTGCAAGATGCCCCAGTGGCGCCCGCGCACGTGGATGGAGGCGATCACCTGCTTCAGCAGGATGACCTCGCCCTCGGCGGTCAGGCGACGATAGGCCTTGATGCAGAAGGGTTCGGTGATCTTGCACTGTTCGCGCGTGTCGGGGAAATCGAACACCACGCCCTGGCGCGAAAATTCCGCATTCCATTTCTCGTCGCCCGGCCGCTGCGGCAGCGCGCGTTCCGGCATGGCGATCGCGCCGAAGCTGTTGCGATCGGTGAAGGTCATGCCGAACAAGCCCTTGTAGCCGCGCGCCACTTCTTGCTGCGCGCGCGCCTCGGCCTGCATGATCGGCTGGATGGGATGGGTGAATTGCGGCGGATTGGTGCCGCGGATCGGCGCATAATATTCGCTGAAGACATCGGCCTCGCTGATGCGGCCATCATCCAGCGCCTGCTCGATCGCATGGCCCACCGCCTGCGCGGCGGTCAGGCTGAACCGGATATAGGGCGAATCGGGAATGTCGACGCCGCTTTCCGCCAGATATTGCAGCAGCATGTTGGTATCGTCGCTGGCGATCGACACCCGGCCCGACAGCCGTTGCAGGCCGTCGGCATTGTCGCCCGACGTGCTCGACAGCGCAGACAGGCCGGTGCGGATCTCGCTGGCGGAACCGACCATGGAGGCGATCCGCTCGGCCACCGCCTCGCTGTTGCTCGACAGGCCCTGCATCAGCGACCCCAGCCGGTCGACCAGCGCCTCGATATTCTTGGTGTCGGACAGCGCCGTGCGCGCGGTCTGCGCGCCATGGGTGATGCTGTCCAGCATGCCGCCGGCCTCGCTGGTCAGCGCGCCGATCGACCGCTCGATCGTCTGGGTCGCGCTCGCCGTTTCCTGCGCCAGCTTCTTCACTTCGGCCGCGACCACGGCAAAGCCGCGCCCCGCGTCGCCGGCCCGTGCCGCCTCGATCGTCGCGTTGAGCGCGAGCAGATTGGTCTGGCTGGCGATGCCGCTGATCACACTGGTGACATGGGCGACGGTCTTGAGCGCCTCGCCAAAGCCGTCGAGGCGCGCATGGATGCGGCTCACCTGTTCGATCAGGTCGACGAAATTGCCGTTCGCGGTCGACAGCTGTCGACCCGAATCATCGATGATGGCGCGGGCGGCGACCGCCTTCTCGCGCGCGTCCTGGCCGACCAGCGACACGCTTTCGCCATCGCGCGACAATTGCGACGCGGCGCCGCTGATCGCCTCGATCGTGCGCGCCTGCTGCGTCACCCGGTCCGCGAGTTCGCTGATGTCTGCCTGAAGGTCGAGCGTACGGATACCCAGGTCGCCGGATAATTTGGCGACCTTCATTACCGCTCGTGCGACGGTTCCCGATTGCGTTTCTGTGCCCACGGCAACTGGCTAGCCATGGATGGTAAAATATCGGTTATCATACTGACACGGATGTCAGCTTCGCCAGAATGAGGCCTCCGCACCGGCCCACACCCCCACCCGGCCTCCCAGACATGATATCCTGATGGGCGGCCGGGTGGGGGTGTGGGCTGGTGCGGCTCTTGAAATGCGCTCTTTCGCGCATTTTCCAAAAATGCCTAAAGCGCACCGAGTAGAGCGAGAACCACACCGCATGCGACCAGCATCAGCCCCATCGCCTCGCTGCGCGCCATGCGTTCGCCCAGGTAGAAATGGCCGAACGCCATGGTGAAGGCGACCTCGATCTGCCCGACGATCCGCACCAGCGCGACCGGCGCGGTGGCAAAGCCGGTGAACCAGCAGGCCGATCCCATCGCCGACAGGAAGCCGACCTGGCCCGACACGCGCCAGCTGGTGAACACCTTGCGCATCTCGCCCGGCTCGCGCAGCGCCAGATAGCCGCCCTGGAGCAGCGTCTGCAGCAGCACCGTGACGCTCAGCACGATCAGCGCGGCATGGATCGGATCGCCCCCGCCCACCTGCTGCGTCGCGCGGCGGATGCCGATGGCGGTCAGTGCGAAGAAGAATCCCGATGCAATGCCGGTGATCGCCGCCGGCTGGCCCAGCGCGCGCAGGAAATCGATCGGCCCCATCCGCTTGCCGCCGGTCGACAGCAGCATGACGCCGGCGACGCCGCAGCCGATTCCGGCGCAGGTCAGCGCGCTCAGCCGCTCGCCCATCAGCAGGAAGGACAGGATCGCCCCCTGCACCGCCTCGGTCTTGGAATAAGCGGTGCCGACGACGAAATTGCGGTGTCCGAACGCCATGATCAGCAAATTGGTGGCGATGATCTGGGCCAGCCCGCCGGCCAGGCAGAAGGGCAGGAACAGCCGGCCCAGCGCAGGGAAGGGCGCGGGGAAGAGCAGCTGATAGCCGCCAAGCAGGATCAGCGCGAAGGGAATGCCGTAAAGATAGCGGACCAGGCCCGCCGCATTGATCGACAGCGTCTTGCCCACGCGCCGCTGCACCGCGGTGCGCCAGGCCTGCGTGGCCCCGGCCATCAGGGTGGCGGGCAACCAGATCGGGGACGTAATCATGCGCGCCCTATACAATAGGGACGCGACCCGTCACCCCATCATCATCAGGAAGGCGAAGAACAGCGACAGCGATGCACAGGCAAAGCCGTACAGCAGCGGCAGCCGCAGCAAGGTGCCGCTGCGCGAAAGCTGATAGGCATCCTTGAACTGGCGATACATGTGCCAGGCCGCGAACAACAGCAGCACGACCGTCACCAGCCCATGGGTGACGCCGACCGCCGTCAGAATCATCGACAGCGAGAAGAGCAGCGACATGAAGGCGATCGAATAGGTCACATAGATCGCATGGTCATAAATCTTAAACCGGCGGCTGAACGGGAACAGCAGCCACAGGAAGGGCAGCGATATGACGATCAGCAGCCAGGAGAATTTATAGGCATTGGCCTTGAGCTTGTAATAGGCAAATTCGGGATCCTTGGCCGCCGCGCTGATCGCCTTGCCGACCGTATCGGCGACGTTCTTGTTGACGCCTTCGCCGGTCAGCGAGTTGGTCAGGCCGCTCGCCAGCGACAGGCCCTTCCGTTCGTCCTGCGCGTCCTTCAGCTTTTCCTGCAATGTCTCGCGCCGGCTCGCGCTGATCCCCGGCTCGGCCAGTTGCGCCTGCACCTTGGCGATGCGGGCATCGGCCTTTTCCTCTTCCTTCTTCAGCTCGGCGATTGCCTCGCTGTTCATCTTCACCTGGTTGCGGGCGCCTTCCGGCCCATGATGGCTGGTTAGCGAGAAGATCGCGTACATCAGGAAGGCGCTGAACAGGAACAGGGCAAAGGGCGATACGAACTTGGCCCGCTCGCCATGGATATAGCGGCGCGTCAGCTGTCCGGGGCGCAGCGCCAGCTCGGGCAGGGTGGTGAAGATCTTGCCTTCGAAATGCAGCACGCCATGGGCCAGGTCATGGCCGATCGCGGCAAAGCTGCGGTGCAGATGCGCGGCCTGGCCGCATTCGGGGCAATAATTGCCCGTCACCGCCGTGCCGCAATTCAGGCAGGCGCCATGGCCGGCCTCATGGGCTTCCCCATGGCCCGGCTCGACCGCCCGTGCCAGCATGCCCCCGGTGATCGCGTCACCCGCTGCTTCGATTTCCCCTGTCATGGGCGGGGACGATAACAAGCGTGTATGACGCTTGCCAGTCACCTTGGCGCGCGGATCGCATTGTGTTGCATTGTTACAACGCTCGGCAACATTCCGACATGTTCCCATGATGGGCAGGGCGAGCGTCACCGTCCCGCCACAAATCGCGCCTAGCGGCGATGGCATCCCGGACGGCAGGCGCAGGGGCGCCGCTGTCCCGGACGCAAAAGCAATATTATCGGGGAATAACCTTGTCGAAATTCACTTTCGCACGGTCGGCGCTGCTGCTGACCTCGGCCTTCGGTGCGCTCGCCCTTGGTGGCGTCGCCCATGCGCAGGAAGCGGGCGCTGACGCCGGCCAGCTCGACGAGATCGTCGTGACCGCCGAGCGCCGCTCGGAAAATCTGCAGAAGGTGCCCGTCTCGGTCGGCGTCGTGCAGGGCGATGCGCTGCGCAACCTGACCGCCGGCGGCGGCGACATTCTCGAACTCGCCGCCCGCGTGCCCGGCCTTTACGCCGAAACCACCACCGGCCGCATCTTCCCGCGCTTCTACATCCGCGGCCTTGGCAATATCGACTTCTACCTCGGCGCGTCGCAGCCGGTGTCGATCATCCAGGACGATGTCGTGCTGGAGCATGTCGTGCTGAAGTCGAACCCGGTGTTCGACGTCAACCAGGTGGAAGTGCTGCGCGGCCCGCAGGGTTCGCTGTTCGGCCGCAACACCACGGCGGGCATCATCAAGTTCGACACCATCCGTCCGTCGATGGATTGGGAAGGTCGCGCCCAGGCCAGCTATGGCAGCTATAACACCGTCACCTTCGACGGCGGCATCGGCGGCCCGATCGTCGCGGACAAGCTCGCCTTCCGCGTCTCGGCCCTCTACCAGCATCGCGACGACTGGGTCGACAACACCTACACCGGCCCCAGCGCCGACGGCACTGTGTCGCCGAAGAAGGACGCGATGGGCGGCTATAATGAGAAGGACGTGCGCCTTCAGCTGCTGATGACACCGACCGAAAATGTCTCGATGCTGACCAGCGTTCATGCGCGCGACTATGACGGCACCTCGACCATCTTCCACCGCGCCGGCCTCACCAAGGGCAGCAACAGCGTGTCGGGCGAACCCCGCTCGAAGATCGCCCTCGACGAAGCGATGAACAACCCGCAGGCCTACAAGACCTATGGCGCGTCGGAAAATATCGCGATCGACATGGGCCCCGTCACCCTGACCTCGATCACCGCCTATGAAACCACGTCGGGCTACAGCCGTGGTGACACCGATGGCGGCGCGGGTGCGGATTATCCGGTGAACGGCGTGGCCAACGGCTTCGGCCAGAGCCAGGGCAATGTCCGTGATCTTGACCAGCTGACCCAGGAAGTCCGCCTCGCCAGCAACGGCGACAGTGCCTTCAAGTGGCAGGTCGGCGGCATGTATTTCGACAGCCGCGACACCACCGACTTCTACCAGCGCGCCTATTTCCTGACCGGCACCGCCAACAATCCCAACAACTGGGTGCGTCTGCGCAACAAGAATGAAAGCTGGGGCCTGTTCGGCCAAGCGAGCTACGAAGTGGTACCGGGCCTGACCATCACCGCTGGCGGCCGCTACACCAAGGACACGAAGGAAACCCGTCTGGTCCGCGCCACCGCCAATGCGGCGGGCGTCTCGACCTATGCCGGCCGTCGCTATGTGAAGCTGACCGGCAAGGAACCGAGCTGGGACGTCAGCGCCCTGTATGAAGTCAGCCCCGAGGTCAGCCTCTACGCCCGCGTCGCGCGCGGCTTCCGTGGCCCGACCATCCAGGGCCGCTCGGCGGTGTTCAACAGCGACTTCACCACGGCGGATTCGGAAACGATCATGTCGTACGAAGGCGGCATCAAGACCAACCTGCTGGGCAACCGCCTGCGCTTCAACCTGTCGGGCTTCGCCTGGAAGGTGAAGGACATCCAGCTCAACGGCAATGACGTGAACGGCAATGGCGTGTTGTTCAACGCCGACGCCGCCAAGGCCTATGGCCTGGAAGCCGATCTGGAAGCGCGTCCGTTCGACAATCTCACTTTGTCGGCCGGCCTCAGCCTGCTGCACAGCGAGATCAACGACAAGAATGTCTATGCCCAGGTCTGCACGCTGAACAGCGTGGTCGTCTGCACCGTGGAAGACCCGACCGTCACCAACGCGCGCGGCGTCTTTGCCCAGATCGACGGCAACCCGCTGCCCAACGCGCCGAAATACACTGCCAACATCGCGGCTCGTTATGACGTGCCGCTGGGCAATGGTGGCAAGATCTTCGCGGCGACCGACTGGAACATCCAGGGCTACACCAACTTCGTCCTCTACAAGACGAAGGAGTTCTACTCGAAGGGTGACTTCGAAGGCGGCCTGAAGATCGGCTACACCGCGCCGGACGGCAAGTACGAGATCGCCGCCTTCGCCCGCAACATCACGGGCGAGAAGAATATGAAGGGCGTGATCGAAAACTATATGGCGCCGGTGTTCAACGAACCCCGCATCATCGGCGTGTCCTTGAGCGGCAAGCTGTAAAACCGAAGGTTATTCCTCCCCATGTTCAGCATGGGGAGGGGGCTACGAAAAAGGCGCGTCATCCATTAGGTGGCGCGCCCTTTTCATATCAGCTTGGCTTGGTGGTGGGCATGGCTTCCGTCCAATCCGGGCTACGTGGCATCACACGTCCCATGGTCCAGCTTGATTCCAGCCGTACCAAGGGATTGGGCGCACACCATATCTCGCCGCTGTCGGACAGACCCGTCACCCAGATCAGATTATGCTCCTGCCCATAGTCGATGACGGCAAAGGCATAACCCTTGCCCTTGCCTTCGATGGTGACGGGCAAAAGCGGTTCGAGCTGCGTGAAGGCCATGGGTGAACTCCGGCTTGGGGTGCCGGACATAATGCGGGGGAAGGGGCGGGGTTCCGGGCGTTTAATCGAGATCAGCCACTTACTTGATCCTCCCCATCGTCAGATGGGGAGGGGGACCGCTCGCGTAGCGAGTGGTGGAGGGGAAATGCGCAATGGTCGAGAATAAGCCGCCCCACCGCATCAAAATCCCTGAAGATATCTACGGCCCGAACCCGCAGCACGCGATACCCTTGCGCCTGCAACCAGCCATTGCGCTGCGCATCATGCGCAACCTGTTCGGCGATATCATGGCCGCTGCCATCCACGTCGATCGCCAGCCGCGCCAAGGGACAATAGAAATCCAGTATATAGGGACCGGCCGGATGTTGCCGCCGGAATTTGAGGCCATCGGGCCTGCGGCGCAGCCATTGCCACAACGCCACTTCGGGTGGGGAGAGGGCGCGGCGTAGGTTGCGCGCCTTCTCTACGGTTTCGCGTTTCGGGGGCATTGTCTATTTCCCCTCCACCGGCTTCGCCGGTCCCCCTCCCCAAGCCAAGCTTGGGGAGGATTAGGCAAGCTTACGCCCCTTCGAGCAGCTTTTCTTGTCTGATCTTCTCCTGCCACACCAGCGGGGCGAGGCGGTGGACATTCTGGCCTTCGCTATCGACGGCGACGGTGGCGGGCATGTCCTCCACCGTGAACTCGTAGATCGCTTCCATGCCCAGATCCTCGAAGCCCACGACCTTGGCTTCCTTGATCGCGCGCGCGACCAGATAGGCTGCGCCGCCGACCGCCATCAGATAGGCGCTCTTGTGCTTGGCGATGCTGTCGGTGGCGGCCGGGCCGCGCTCGGCCTTGCCGACGCAGGCGGCCAGCCCCTGTTCCAGCATCATGTCCATGAACTTGTCCATGCGGGTCGCGGTGGTCGGGCCAGCCGGGCCGACCACTTCGTCGCGCACCGGATCGACCGGGCCGACATAATAGATCACGCGGCCCTTGAAATCGACCGGCAGGGTCTCGCCCTTCTCCAGCATGTCGGCGATCCGCTTGTGCGCGGCGTCGCGGCCGGTCAGCATCTTGCCGTTCAGCAGCAGGCGGTCGCCATGCTTCCAGCCCTGCACCTGTTCCGGCGTCAGCGTGTCGAGATCGACGCGGATCGCTTCCTTGCTCGGCTTCCAGTCGACCTGCGGCCATTCGGACAGCTTGGGCGCTTCCAGATAGGCCGGGCCGGACCCGTCGAGGGTGAAATGCGCGTGGCGGGTCGCGGCGCAGTTCGGGATCATCGCCACCGGCTTGCCCGCCGCATGGCAGGGATAGTCGTGGATCTTGATGTCCAGCACGGTGGCAAGGCCGCCCAGGCCCTGCGCGCCGATGCCCAGCGCATTGACCTTGTCGAACAGCTCGATGCGCAGTTCCTCGATCTTGTTCTGCGGGCCGCGCGCCTTGAGCTCGCCCATGTCGATCGGGTCCATCAGGCTTTCCTTGGCCAGCGCCACGGCCTTTTCCGCGGTGCCGCCGATGCCGATGCCCAGCATGCCCGGCGGGCACCAACCCGCGCCCATCTGCGGCACCATTTCCAGCACCCAGTCGACGATCGAATCGCTGGGGTTCATCATCTTGAACTTGGTCTTGTTCTCGCTGCCGCCGCCCTTGGCCGCGACGTCGATGATCACCTTGTTGCCCGGCACCATTTCCACGTTCAGCACGCAGGGCGTGTTGTCCTTGGTATTCTGGCGCGAGAAAGCCGGATCCTTCAAGATCGAGGCGCGCAGGCGGTTTTCGGGGTTGAGGTACGCCTTGCGCACACCCTCGTCGATCACCTCCTGCATGGAGCGGCTATTGTCGTCCAGCCGGCACTCCATGCCCCACTTCACGAACACATTGACGATGCCGGTGTCCTGGCAGATCGGGCGGTGGCCTTCGGCGCACATGCGGCTGTTGGTCAGAATCTGGGCGATGGCGTCCTTCGCCGCCGGATTGGCTTCGGCCTCATAGGCCTTACCCAGTGCCCGGATATAATCCATCGGGTGATAGTAGGAAATGAACTGGAGTGCGTCGGCGACGCTCTCGATGAGGTCGGCGGTCTTGATGACGGTCATCTACCCTGGTCCCTATTCTTGCGGCCCGCCTCTGCACGGCAGGTCCCTGCAAGGCGGGGCTATAGGCCTTTGAGACGATGAGTCCAGAAGAGGGTTGCGGTTCAGGACGCAAGCGGCCCGTCGGCAAAGGGAAAATTCTGCCACCAGGGCTGCATGTCGCGCAGCACACGGGCAAAGCTGGGCCGCGCCTCCAGCCGGTCGAGATAGGCGCCCAGCACCGGGTGGCCGGCGCGCAGCGGCACGATCCTGTCGGCATAATAAAGCGAGGGCGCCGCCGCGCAGTCGGCCAGCGACAGATGATCGCCCGCCGCCCAGCTCCGCCCCGCCAGCCGATCCTCCAGCAATGCATAGATGCTGCGCAGCGCCGCCACATTGGCCGTCACGCCATGGGGATCGCGCGCCTCCTCGGGCCGCAACCGGTCGGCGACCAGCGCCTGCATCGGCCCCATCACATAATTGTCGAATAGCCGGTCCATCAGCCGCACCTCGATCGCCGCGTCGCCATCGACCGGGATCGGGCGGAAGGTGCCGGGTTCGTGCCGGCCCAGATATTCGACGATGATGCTTGCCTCCGCGATCGTCGCGCCGCGCACCGGGTCGTGCAGCACGGGGAATTTGCCGAGCGGCCAGAGCACCTGCCATTCGGCTAGCGCCGCCGCATCCTCCAGGATGCGCGGGGTGAAGGGCGTGCCATTTTCATGAAAGGCGATCAGCACCTTCCAGCAATAGGAGGAGAGGGGATGGTAATAGAGGATCATGCCTGCCTCCCGATCGCTGCGGATGGATTCGCCCGCCTTCCCATCATCATAGCGTATCGCGCGGTGATATGCAGGGGGACGATAAAGGCAGCGATTCAACAGATTGTGGTCGCGTCCGCGCCTCTGCCCCCATGTCATGATTTTGTCGCCGATTGCGCGACGCGCGCATTTGCGTGGCAAGACAAATTTATTTTTTAATTTCATGGGCCCCCCTTGTCTTTTCCAAGGCCCTTGGAAGTCCGCGCGTCGCTGCGCTATGGGGTGGCGCGTCAGCGACGAAGCGAATCCAGGCGTCGATGAACCGAGTCCCCGAACTGTCATTTACCCTCTTGCGTGTCGGCGGGGCTGTGGCACTATCTGTGGTATCGGGACCAAGGGGGTCACCCAATAGATTGTGATTGCATTGTCGGACCTGCTTCCGGCGATACGGGGCTTTTGTCCTTGCGATCGGATCGGTTGACCCCATTTCTGTCCCGGCCCGATCGGGTTCATGCTATGATGCCTGGGTGCGCCCCGGCATTGCTGGACCGAATCGAACGGAACAGGAACAATCGGGGGCTCGCATGGACTTTCGAGATAGTGAACAAGGTGGAAACGGCGACGTGGCGACGGTAATGGACGAGCGTATCGAGGATCTGGTGGACAAGGCCGAGCCCAAGGCTGCCAAGGGCAAGGCGACCGAGTCCGCGTCGTCCAAGATTCATGAGCGTCGCTTTCATGTCGTGACGGATTCGTCGCGCGATGCGCTGCTGACCGAATTCGGCAAGGATACGCTGAACGATCGCTATCTGCTGCCCGGCGAGAGCTATCAGGATCTGTTCGCCCGCGTCGCCGCCGCCTATTCGGACGATGCCGATCATGCGCAGCGCGTCTATGACTATATCTCCAAGCTCTGGTTCATGCCGGCGACGCCCGTGCTGTCGAACGGCGGCACCGGCCGCGGCCTGCCGATCAGCTGCTATCTGAACTCGGTCGATGACAGCCTGGAAGGCATCGTCAACACCTGGAACGAGAATGTCTGGCTCGCCTCGCGCGGCGGCGGCATCGGCACCTATTGGGGCAGCGTGCGCGGCATCGGTGAGCCGGTTGGCCTCAATGGCAAGACCAGCGGCATCATCCCCTTCGTCCGCGTGATGGATTCGCTGACCTTGGCGATCAGCCAGGGCTCGCTGCGTCGCGGCTCGGCCGCCTGCTATCTCGACGTCTCCCACCCGGAGATCGAGGAGTTCCTGGAAATCCGCAAGACGAGCGGCGACTTCAACCGCAAGGCGCTCAACCTGCACCATGGCGTGCTGCTGACCGACGAGTTCATGGAAGCGGTGCGCGACGGCAGTGATTTCAACCTGCGTAGCCCCAAGGACCAGTCGGTGCGCGGCACCGTCAATGCCCGCGCGCTGTTCCAGAAGCTGGTCGAGGTCCGCCTCGCCACCGGCGAGCCCTATATCGTCTTCTCCGACACGGTGAACCGGATGATGCCCAAGCATCACCGCGACCTGGGACTCAAGGTCTCGACGTCGAACCTCTGCTCGGAAATCACCCTGCCGACGGGTCGCGACCATCTCGGCCAGGATCGCACGGCGGTCTGCTGCCTCTCCTCGATGAACCTGGAAACCTGGGATCAGTGGAAGGATCACCCGACCTTCGCGGAAGACATCATGCGCTTCCTCGACAATGTGCTGCAGGACTATATCGACCGCGCCCCGCCGGAAATGGCGCGTGCCAAATATAGCGCCAGCCGCGAACGCTCGGTCGGCCTGGGCGTCATGGGCTTCCACAGCTTCCTGCAGGCACGCGGCATTCCGTTCGAAGGCGCCATGGCCAAGTCGTGGAACCTGCGCATCTTCAAGCATATCAATGCCAAGGTGAACGAGGCGTCGATGATGCTGGCGCAGGAGCGCGGGCCGTGCCCCGACGCCGCCGACCAGGGCGTTATGGAGCGCTTCTCCTGCAAGATGGCGATCGCGCCGACCGCGTCGATCTCGATCATCTGCGGCGGCACCTCGGCCTGTATCGAGCCGATCCCGGCGAACATCTACACCCACAAGACGCTCTCGGGCAGCTTCGCGGTGAAGAATCCCTATCTGGAAAAGCTGCTGGTCGAAAAGGCCAAGGATTCGAGCGCCGTATGGAACTCGATCCTGGAACGCGGCGGCTCGGTCCAGCATCTCGACTTCCTGACCCAGGAAGAAAAGGATGTGTACAAGACCAGCTTCGAGATCGACCAGCGCTGGCTGCTCGAACTGGCGGCCGATCGCACCCCCTATATCGATCAGGCCCAGTCGCTGAACCTGTTCATCCCGGCCGATGTCGAGAAGTGGGATCTGCTGATGCTCCACTTCCGCGCCTGGGAACTGGGCATCAAGTCGCTCTATTATCTGCGCTCCAAGTCGGTGCAGCGCGCTGGCTTTGCCGGTGGCGTGGAAGCGGACAACACGATCGACGCCCCCAAGTTCGAGATCGGCGAGACCACCGACTATGACGAGTGCCTCGCCTGCCAGTGACGCCGGTCTGACCTGGGCACGTGCGGCGGTTCAAAGCCGTTGCATCGCCCGGAAGGACGGGACGGAGACGATCGCATGACGGCGACCAAGCCTTTGGGGCTGAGGATCGCTCTTCTTGCGCTAATCTCGATCGGGATTGGCGTCGGAATCTACAGCTATTGGGTGGATACGCCGCAGTGGCGTGCGTTGTTCTGGATCACTCTGTCGCTCAGTCAGATCGTTATTCTGTCATATGAATTGCGTCATCCGGCTGCACCTGCGCCGGTAACCGCAACAACCGATGATTTCGTTCGCAAGATTGGCCAGCCACGTCATGCAAGCCAGCTTAGAATAGCTGGTATCGTCAGCTTCTCGCTGATTTTGATATTCAATATTTACATATTCTTCTCGGAGTAAACCCGATGCCCCTTCTTCAAGCCTCCAAGGTCTACAAGCCCTTCGAATATCCCTGGGCCTATGAATTTTGGAAGCGCCAGCAGCAGCTCCACTGGCTGCCCGAGGAAGTGCCTCTGGGCGAGGATTGCCGTGACTGGGCGCAGAAGCTCAGCGATCATGAGCGCAACCTGCTGACCCAGATTTTCCGCTTCTTCACCCAGGCCGACGTGGAAGTGCAGGATTGCTACCACGAGAAGTATGGCCGCGTGTTCAAGCCGACCGAGATCAAGATGATGCTGACCGCGTTCAGCAACATGGAAACGGTCCATATCGCCGCCTACTCGCACCTGCTCGACACGATCGGCATGCCCGAAAGCGAATATTCCGCCTTCCTCCAATATAAGGAGATGAAGGACAAGCATGATTATCTCGCCCAGTTCGGCGTCGACACGGACGAGGATATCGCCAAGACGCTGGCGATGTTCGGCGGCTTCACCGAAGGCCTCCAGCTCTTCGCCTCCTTCGCGATGCTGATGAACTTCCCGCGCTTCAACAAGATGAAGGGCATGGGCCAGATCGTCACCTGGTCGGTCCGCGACGAAACCCTGCATTGCGAGGGCATCATCAAGCTGTTCCACAGCTTCGTGAAGGAACGCGACTGCCTGACCGCGTCGGTCAAGGACGACATCATGGACATGTGCCAGAAGACCGTCCGGATCGAGGACGCGTTCGTCGACCTCGTCTTCGAAATGGGCCCGGTTCCCGGCATGACGCCCAAGGACATCAAGAAATATGTCCGCTACATCGCCGACTGGCGCCTGGGCCAGTTGGGCCTCAAGCCCATCTACATGATCGACGAGCATCCGCTGCCCTGGCTGACCCCGCTGCTCAACGGCGTGGAGCATGCCAATTTCTTCGAAACCCGCGCGACCGAATATTCGAAGGGCGCGACCCGCGGCCAGTGGAACGACGTCTGGGACGCGTTCGACCGCCGCAAGAAGCTCAAGGGCGCCGAAGCGGCCAATGTCGACGAAAGCGATCCGGACATGTTCAAGGCCGCCGGCATCGCGGCGGAATAAGATCACAGCGCGACGCGCCATGCGCGTCGCGCCTTGATCAAGCCCGCGCGGCGCTGACGCGTTTAAGGCTGCTGATCAGCCAGCATCACGGCAGCTTGCAAAGGGCTTTCGACCTGTTCGAGGGGAGGGGAGGCGCGGGGAGCGCCTCCCCTTATGGGATGGCCCGCCCCTTTTCCCCGGCATCAGGTATGATGCCGGTGCTTGAAAAGGAAAGGAGCGGACCGATGTCTATTGTTATCCTTGGCGTTGATTTGGGCAAGAATGCCTGCAGTGTCGTAGGCGTTGATGCAGCAGGCGCTGTCATCGTGCGTAAGTCGATGCGCCGACAGACACTTATCGATTACGTGACCAAGCTTCCGGCTTGCGTGATTGCAATGGAGGCGTGCTGTGGTGCCCACAACCTTGGTCGCCTTTTCGCCGCGCAGGGGCACGAAATCAGATTGATGTCGCCGGAGTACGTACGCCCGTATGTCAAAGCGCAGAAGAATGATGATCGTGATGCGGAGGGGATTGCCGAGGCCGCCTCGCGCCCGACTATGCGCTTCGTCGAACTCAAGACTCAGGAGCAGTTGGACATCCAGACCCTCCACCGCGTCAGGTCCCGCCTGGTAGCCGAGCGCACAAACCTTATCAACCAACTGCGGGCGATCCTCCTGGAGCGGGGGACCATTTTTCCGGCCGGCCGGCGCAAGCTGGAGTTGGGCATTGATGCCATGCTGGCCGCCGAAGATACGGCCCTATCACCACGCTTGAAGCAACTGGTGGGTGAACTGCGCGCCGAATGGCACGAACTTGATACCAAGGTCGAGGCACTGAACGGCGAGTTTGTCGAACTGGCTCGCAATGATGCAGCTGCCCGGCGGCTCACGTCCATCCCCGGCATCGGCACGTTGAACGCAACCGCTTTGATTGCAGCCGTGGGCGATGCCAGCAGCTTTGCCAAAGCGCGAGACTTGGGTGCTTGGCTCGGCTTGGTACCCAGGCAACATACTACCGGCGGCAAGCCCCGGCTGCTCGGCATCTCCAAGCGTGGCAACACCTATTTGCGCACTTTGCTCATCCATGGCGCCCGGGCAGCATTACCGTCACTGGCGCGCAGCGAAACCCCGCTGGGACGTTGGTTGACAGGAATGATCGAGCGAGGAGTTCATCGCAACGCAATCGTCGTCGCATTGGCTAATAAACTGGCGCGGATCGCTTGGGCAGCCCTTCGCAAAGAAGTGAGCTTCGAACGCGGCTATCCAGCAGCGGCATAACGGATCGGCTGCGTGCTTCTGCGCGCGTAGCCCAACGATGTTTGCAGGAAGGATCGTGAAGATGGCCTGACAGTCGATCGGCGTCTGGAAAGCCCGGGCAAAAAAATGGCACCTGTTGCCGGTTCCCTTATTGTGGCTCCAGACGTGCGGATGTCCATCTTGGCCACGGGATGCTCCCGTGAGACCGCATACGTTGACGCAGACTGATCAGAACACCGTAAAATCCTACTTGCAAACGGGGCGGGCCATACGTTTTTTGTGCGCCTCTGGAGCCTCCCGCATCGCGTCCATAACGGACCAGTCTCGCGCCGGAATGGCGATGCCCTGGGCTATGGTCCGGTCATGACCAGCCCCGACGATCCCTCATCTCCGCCATTCTACGTCTTCGTCTGCAATGTCTGCGGCAGCGATCAGGTTACGCGCGAAGCCTGGGCGGCCTGGGATGTCGCGACCCAGGCCTGGATCCTCAACACGGCCTTCGACTTTGCCTATTGCCATCGCTGCCTGGGCTATGCGCAGCTCGACCGGCTGCTGCTGACCAGCCCGCCATCCGGCTTGCCGTCCCGCACCCCGGCCTTCCCGCCGGCGCCGGGCTGATCGGCGCGGCGGGCGTGACGCTTCCTTAACCGCCGCCATGCCAGACCGGCCGCCATGTTCGGCGTCCGACTCCGCTCCCTCTTCACCAGCCGCTGGATGGCGCTGCTCTGGGCGATATTGGTGCTGCTGAGCGCGATCCAGTTCGTGGGCAGCGATGGCGGTGATCAGGCCGGCGTGGATCAGGCCGCGACCGCAGCGCTGGACGGCCTCGACAACAGCCAGCGCGCCATCATCGCCAACGCGCTCTGAAAGGCACGGGGCGGGCGTCGCGGGCGCGCTGTCCTATTCCTTCCCGCCGGCCTATATTGCCGTCCGGCGTCGGGCCTGCCTTTGACGCTCACTTGTTCCAAAATGACAAGTGTTGGAAATTAAATGTCGGAATGTGCGGGAAATATGCGAAGTTAAGCGCAGCATTTCCTATTTCGGGGGAGGGGTGCTGCGCTTGGTCTCGTCATTCTGTTTCGATCATGCAACATTGTTCCCGGCAAACTGTTCTGACCCGCATCCCGTCGATGCGGAAAGTGGAGGACCGATGCGATGCCCAATGCCCTGAAGGCCATGATCGCCACGCTCGCCCTTGGGGCGATGGCCATTTCCACCCTGCCAGCTGCTGCCCAGCATCGGCCGAACGATCATCGCCCCGGCGGCAGCCAGCATGGCCGTCCCGGCGGTTCCAACGCGCATCGGCCGCCCAGCCATGGCGGCAATCATGCCCAGCGACCGCCGTCGCGCCCTGGTGCCCACCGTCCGCCCCAGCATGGGCGGCCGGGGGCAGGCCGCCCGCCCCAGCCGGGCCGTCCCGGCAATGGTCGTCCGCCCCAATATGGCCGTCCCGGCAACCATCGCCCGCCGCCGCCCCGTGGCAATTATCGCCGGCCCGGACCGCCGGTCTATGCTTATGACTGGAACCGGCCCGATCCGCGCTATGGCGGCCGCTATCGCCCCGACCGCTATTATCGCGGCGGCTATGCGCCGATCCGGGTCGACCGCAGCATGCGCATCTATCGCGGCTATGACGACCGCTATTATTGCCGCCGTTCGGACGGCACCACGGGCCTCATCATCGGCGGCGCGATCGGCGCGCTGATCGGCGGCCAGCTCGATCGCGGCTATTCCAACACGGCCGGCATATTGATCGGCGGCGGCGCCGGCGCGCTGCTCGGCCGCGAGATCGACCGCGGCAACCTCAGCTGCCGCTGATCGGGAAAGGGGGCGAAGGCGCCCCCTTTTTTCAGCACCAGGGGTGGCGACGTCCGTCCCAGGTCCGGGCCAGCCCTTCGTCCACCAGTTGCTGGCCGATCGACTGGCCGTCGCGCGTCACGATCCGCAGGGCTCGGCCATATTTGTCGGTCGCCCGCCCTTCGATCTCCAGCGAGAAGGGGCCGGCGTTCATCAATTGCTGCAACCGGCTGGTCGCCCGCGCGCCCAGCGCGCCTTCCTCCGGGCAGCGCGGTCCATGGGTTTCGGGCGTGTCGATGTCGGCGATCCGATATTTCTCGCCGCGGAACCAGAAAGTGTCGCCATCGACGACGCAATTGGCCCCGCCGCCGCTATGGCAATAGCCGAAATCGGCCGACAGCTGGTCGGCGCTGGCGCTCGACGGCGCGGTGCCGGTCGACGCCGTCGGCATCGCGATCTCGGGCGCCAGCCGCGCCCACCAGTCGGGCGCCTGCCAGCCGATCATCATCCCCAGCGCCAGCACCAATCCCAGTGTCTTGCCGCTAAAGCCGCTGCGCTGGGGCGCGGGGCGACGAAGGCGCGCCTGTCCGGCACGCGCCGCCTCCCGGCGCCAGAGTGTGTCGATGCGGTCGGGGGTGAATCGGTCGGGGCGTCTGGACATGGCGCGCCCCTAGCAGGTTCAGGAAAAACAGAGGGTTAAATCTGATCCGGCTTGTCGCCATTTCGGGGCGAACCGGCGTTTGATCGGGATCAATGTGGCAAGCGCAGGGGATGCGCAGGGTGCGTCGGCCTCAGCCCATGGAGATTACCGCATGAACGCCGCCGCGCCGTCCAGCCCCTATGTCCGCATCGGCGGCGAACCGGTCGTCCGCGCCATCGCGAACCGCTTCTATGATCTGCTGGAAAGCGACCCGGCCTATGTCGAGTTGCGCGCCATTCATGCCGCCGACCTCTCCGTGGTGCGCCACGGCCTCACCCGTTTCCTGTGCGGCTGGCTGGGCGGCCCGCGCGACTGGTTTCAGCGCGGCACCTGCATCATGTCGCTGCACCGCGCTTTCCCGATCACGCCGCAACTGGCCGATCAATGGGCGACGGCGGCCGCCTGCGCCATCGCCCTGCAGGAGGATCTCGACACCGACATCGCCGACGCCATGGCGGAAGCGCTCGGCCATATGGCGCGCGGCATGATCAATTTCGGCCTCGCGCCGGCACAGGCGCACCCCGCCTAGCGGCTAGTCGTCATCCTCGTTGAGGATTTCGTCCTCCTCGCCATCATTCTCGTCGTCCATCCGCGGCTCGCCGTCGAACGCGCCCTCGTCGATCCAGCCGGACCGGTCCATCTCGTTCATCTTGTCGACCAGGTCGGGGACATCGTCGGGGATGATCTGTGCCGGGTTGGGCCGCCCGCCATGCTCGCTCTCTTCGCTCAGGTCGCTGGTCCGGCCCAGCGCATCGTCGGCGACGTCGTTCGCCTGGGTGCCGGCATCGGCCTGTTCGCTATTCTCCTCACTCTCGTCGGGGAAGGGGCGATTGTCGGACATCGTCATGGCGCGTCTCCTTGCAGGGGCATGTCCCCCTCCAACGATCACCCCATTTTCCCGTTCCGTGCAAGCGCGCCCGGAAACGCACTGGACAGCGCGGAACCAAGGGGGCAAAGGCCGTCGCGATCCTTTTCGCCCCGATCCTTTTCGCATCGCAACAGGAATCCCTCCATGTCCCGCCAGCTCATTTCCTCCGGCTCGCCCTTCGAGGCGCAGGTCGGCTATTCGCGCGCCGTCGTCCAGGGCGACTGGTGCTTCGTCGCCGGCACCACCGGCACCGATCCCGAAACCAAGATCATGCCCGACAGCGTGGTCGATCAGGGCGTCAACGCGCTCAAGGTGATCGGCAAGGCGCTCGAAGACGCCGGCTTCTCCTTTGCCGATGTCGTGCGCGTCACCTATTATATCACCGACCCTGCCTATTGGGACGATCTGGGCAAGGCCACCGCGCCCATCTTTGGCGAGATCCGCCCGGCCGCCAGCTGCGTCGTCGCTGGCCTCATCAAGCCGGAGATGAAGATCGAAATCGAAGTCACCGCCTTCAAAGGGTAACGCCCTTGTAAAGAAAATCTGGGACCAACCATCATGATTACCATGTACGGCATCAAGAATTGCGACACGATCAAGAAGGCCCGTAACTGGCTGGACAATGAGCGCGTCGCCTATAATTTCCACGACTATAAGGTCGCCGGCGTCGACAAGGAAAAGCTGGAGGAATGGGTGATGGAACATGGTTGGGAAACCATCCTCAACCGCTCCGGCACCACCTTCAAGGCGCTCGACGCGGGGGACAAGGCGCATATCGACGCGGACAAGGCGATCCTGTTGATGATCACCAACCCCTCGATGATCAAGCGCCCGATCCTCGACACCGGCAAGGGTACGGTCGTCGGTTTCAAGGCGACGACCTATGAAAACGCGCTGAAAGGCGTGATGGCGTGATCGGACGGGGGCTGCTGGGCATCGGGGCATTGCTGATGATGGGCCTGCTCCCCCTTTCCGCCGTCCGGGCCGCCGACCCGCTGATCATCGCGCATCGCGGTGCCAGCGGCGAGCGGCCCGAACATACGCTCGCCAGCTATGAGCGGGCGATCGACCAGGGCGCCGACTATATCGAGCCCGATCTGGTCCTGACCAGGGATGGCGTGCTGGTCGCCCGGCATGAGAACGAGATTGGCGGCACTACCGACGTCGCCGACCATCCCGAATTTGCCGATCGCAAGACCACGAAGACGATCGACGGCATCGAAATGACCGGCTGGTTCACCGAGGATTTCACCCTCGGCGAACTGCGCACTTTGCGGGCGCGGGAACGTCTGCCCGATCTGCGCCCGGCCAATGTCCGCTTCAACGATCTCTATCTCATCCCGACCTTCGAGGAGATATTGAAGCTGGTCCGCGCTAAGGAAGCGGAGCAGCATCGTCGCATCGGCCTCTATCCCGAAACCAAGCATCCCAGCTATTTCGCCGGCATCGGCCTGCCGCACCAGCAGGCGCTGCTCGATCTGCTCGGCAAATATGGCTACACCAATGCCGACGATCCGGTCTTCATCCAGTCGTTCGAGGTCGGCAATCTGAAGGCCCTGCATGAAGCGACCCGGCTGCGCCTCATCCAGCTCGTCGATGCCGAAGGCGGCCCCGCTGACGAACCTGGCACGACCTATGCCGACATGATGAGCGTCTCCGGGCTGGAGGCGATTGCCGGCTATGCCACAGGCCTCGGCCCGTCCGCCGCCATGGTGCTGGCACCCGATGGGGCGACCGCGCTGGTTGGCCGTGCCCATGATGCCGGGCTTCAGGTCCATATCTGGACGCTACGGATGGAAAACAGCTTCCTGCCCGACCAGTATAAGCGACCGGACGATCCGCAGGGCCGGGGCGATTTTGCCGGCTATGTCCAGGCGATCGCATCGACGGGCGTCGACGGCATTTTCAGCGATTTCCCCAGGCAGGCGCGCGACGCTCTGAGCAACGCGCAGCCCTGATCGGCAACATCGCATAAATTAAAGCGGATTTTCCCTTCTCTACCCTGCGGCTCGACTTGCCAAAGCCGGGCCGCAGGCGAATAACGAACAGACCATGCTGTCCCAGAAGACCCGTTACGCCATCCGCGCGCTCCAGCATCTTGCCGACCGCTATCGCCAGGGGCCCGTGCCCCTCAACGAGATTGCGACGCGCCAGAATATCCCGGCGAAATTCCTGACGGTGATCCTGTCCGAATTGTCGCGCGAAGGGCTGGTGGCGACCCAACGGGGGCGCGACGGCGGCTATTGGCTGGCCTTGGCGCCGGTCGACATCAGCTATGGCGACATCGTCCGCCTGACTCGCGGCTCGCTCGCGCTCACCCCTTGTGCCAGCCGCTTCGCCCATGAAAGCTGCACCAACTGCCTGCCCGAAAGCGAATGTCGCCTGCACCGGGTGATGCTGCGCGTGCGCGACGAAACCGCCAAGGTGCTCGACAGCATCAGCCTCGCCGAACCCTTCGCGGCCGAAGGGTTGGGGTAGGGCGCCGAAGGCGCAGGCGTGCGGACGCCCTTGCGCTCGCCCCGTCGCTCCGCCACATCGGCAGCATGACCACGCCGCCGCTCAAAGCCGCCCTGATCCCCGTCACCCCGCTGCAGCAGAACTGCACCCTCTTCTGGTGTACGGAAACGATGCGCGGCGCCTTTGTCGATCCGGGCGGCGACCTGCCGGTGCTGAAGCAGGCGGCGGCGCAGCATGGCGTCACGATCGAGAAGATTCTCGTCACCCATGGCCATATCGACCATTGCGGCCAGGCCGGCGTACTGGCCCGCGACCTCGACGTCCCGATCGAGGGGCCGCATGAGGAGGATCGCTTCTGGATCGACCGGCTGCCGCAGGATGGCGAACGCTGGGGCATTCCGGGTGAGAGTTTCGAGCCGGATCGCTGGCTGGTCGATGGCGACCAGGTGACGGTCGGCAATCTGACCTTCGACGTCTATCATTGCCCCGGCCACACGCCGGGCCATGTCGTCTTCCACCATGCGCCGAGCCAGCTCGCGATCGTGGGCGACGTGCTGTTCAAGGGCTCGATCGGCCGCACCGACTTCCCGCGCGGAAACCATCAGGACTTGATCGACGCGATCACCGGCAAGCTCTGGCCGCTCGGCGGCCAGACCGCCTTCGTCCCCGGCCATGGCGAGATGAGCAATTTCGCCTATGAACGGCGGACCAATCCCTATGTGGCCGACTCCGTTCTCGGTTAAACGCGTGCCATCGCCGGCGGGGCAGGCACGGCGCGAGTCGCGCCATAGGCGACATAGAGCGCCGCGACCGCCAGGCCGAGCATCACGATCCAGGTGAGCAGCGCGCCGCCCGCGCGCCACACCGTCGGCTTGTCGGCGTCCATGCCAAAGCCATGGGCGATTCGCGCCAGCGCATAGATCATCGCCCCGATCCACAGCCACAGCGGCGCGCCGATCGCCATTTCGATCAGGCCGAAGAGAAGCAGCACGATCGGCGTATATTCGATGAAATTGGCGTGCGCCCGCATCCGCCGCGCCAGCAACATGTTCCCCGAGTCGCCGTGCAAAAGCTTCGCGCCCACGCGGATTCGCGCGCAGCGCACCGCCAGCCAGAAATTGATGAGCGCACAGGCCGCAGCCAGTGTAAGCGTGATCGGCAACAACATGGGCATCCCCCTATTCGACGGGCCGCCACCATAGGCGCGGCGGGCCGGCGGGCAAGGAAGGACTTGCACCATCTGCAAAAACGGCTATAGGCGCAGGGCTTCGCGATCACCCGGGCCGCATGGTCTGCGGCACCCGTGCCGTCGGCGTCTCATTTGGAAACCGGCCAGTCGCATAACCAGATTTAATTACGGAAACAGGTGCCGACATGGCTGTCCCCAAAAGGAAAACTTCCCCGTCCAAGCGTGGCATGCGTCGCAGCCACGATTCGCTGCGCGTCGAAGCATTCCAGGAATGCTCGAACTGCGGTGAACTGAAGCGTCCCCACAATCTGTGCGACGCGTGCGGCCATTATAACGGCCGCGAAGTCATCGCCGTCGGGGCGTAAGACTTTTTCGATCTCCGCAAAGGGGTGATCTCAGTGTCCAGCCAACCGCGAATCGCAATTGACGCGATGGGCGGGGATGAAGGCGTGCGGGTGATGATGGCAGGCGTTGCGCTTGCCCGTCGCCGGCACGAAGGACTCCGCTTCACCCTTTTCGGCGACGAGACCCGGATCAAGGCGGCTCTCGACAACCACCCCAATTTGCGGGCGGCGTCGGAAGTCGTGCATTCCGACACGATCGTCGAGGGCACGGACAAGCCCAGCGTCGCGATTCGCAAGAAGAGCAGCTCGATGAGCATGGCGATCAACGCCGTGAAGTCGGGTGATGCCGGTGCGGCGGTTTCCGCCGGCAATACCGGTGCGCTCATGGCGATGGCGAAGCTGGCGCTGCGTACCATGCCCGGCGTTGATCGGCCTGCGCTGGCAGCGATGCTGCCCACCCTTGGCGATAATGATGTCGTCATGCTCGACCTTGGTGCCAATACCGAGTGCGATGCGCGCAACCTCGTCCAGTTCGCGGTGATGGGTGCGGCCTATGCCCGCATCGCCCTCGATCTGGAGCGGCCGCGCGTGCGCCTGCTCAACATCGGCACCGAAGAGCTCAAGGGCACGGACGAGATCCGTGACGCCGCCGCCGTGCTGCGCGCAGCCGATACCCTGCCATTCTCGTTCGACGGCTTTACCGAAGGCGACAAGATCGGCCGCGGCGAAACCGACGTGATCGTGTGCGACGGCTTTTCGGGCAATGTCGCGCTCAAGACGGCCGAGGGTACTGCCCGCTTCGTCGCCGACCTGCTGCGCCGCGCCTTCTCCAGCTCGCTGCGGTCCAAGATCGGCTTCCTGATCTCGAAGCCGGCGATGCACCTGCTCAAGCATCATCTCGATCCCAACAATCATAATGGCGCCGTCTTCCTTGGCCTCAACGGGGTCGTGGTGAAAAGCCATGGCAGCGCCGATGCCAAGGGCGTGGCCAATGCGGTGCATGTCGCCGCCCGCCTACTGGAAGAGGATATCACGCGACGCATCGCCGCCGATATGGCCGGGGTGCAGGATCTGTCCGCCGTCGCGTCCAAATTGGAGCTGCCCGTCAAGTGATGCGTCGATCCGTTCTCCTGGGCACGGGCTCGGCCCTGCCCGCACGCGTCGTCACCAATGCGGAACTGGCGCAGACCGTCGACACCAGCGACGAATGGATCGTCGAGCGGACCGGCATCCGCACCCGCTATATCGCCGGCGAGGGTGAGACCACGACCACGCTGGCGACCAACGCCGCGAAGCGCGCGCTGGAGGCCGCCGGCCTTGCCGCGCAGGATATCGACCTCATCATCCTGGCGACCGCGACCCCGGACCAGACCTTCCCCGCCAGCGCCACGCTGGTGCAGGCCGCCCTCGGCATTGATGACTGCGTCGCCTTCGACGTCGCCGCCGTCTGCTCGGGCTTCCTCTATGCGATGACGGTCGCCGATTCGATGATCCGCTCGGGCGCGGCGCAGCGCGCGCTGGTGATCGGCGCGGAAACCTTCAGCCGTATTCTCGATTGGGAAGACCGCGCGACCTGCGTGCTGTTCGGCGATGGTGCCGGCGCCGTCGTGCTCGGCGCGGAGGAAAGCGCGGAAGGCCAGCGTGGCATCCTCGCCGCCAAACTTCATGCCGATGGCCGCCACAACCAGCTTCTCTACGTCGATGGCGGTCCTTCGACCACCCAGACCGTGGGCAAGGTCCGCATGAAGGGGCAGGAAGTGTTCCGCCATGCGGTGGTGAATCTCGCCACCGTGCTCAAGGAAGTGATGGCGATGGCGGAGATGACGCCCGCCGACATCGACTGGCTGGTGCCGCACCAGGCCAATGCCCGGATTCTCGACGCGACCGCGCGCAAGCTCAAGCTGTCCCCGGACAAGGTCGTCGTCACCGTCGACCAGCATGCCAACACCTCGGCCGCCTCGGTGCCGCTGGCACTGGACGCCGCGACCCGCGATGGCCGGATCAAGGCCGGCGATCTGATCGTGCTGGAAGCGATGGGCGGCGGCTTCACTTGGGGCGCCTGCGTCCTGCGGGTCTGATACGGCGGCGAAACGATCGCCCCTACGTATCTGACCTGCTTGCCGAATCACCCAACATGCATCACATTTGTGTCGCAATCATTTGCCCTGGCAGATGATGCAGGGGGGCACATTGGGGATTTGCGATGACCGGCACTGGCACACTGACCCGCGCTGATCTGGCGGAGAGCGTCAATCGTCACATTGGCTTGTCCCGCGCGGAAGCGGCGGCACTGGTCGAATCGATCCTGGAACATATGTCGACTGCGCTGGAGCGCGGCGAAAATGTGAAAATTTCGAGTTTCGGTACCTTCGTCCTGCGCGACAAGAATGAGCGCATGGGGCGCAACCCGAAGACCGGGATCGAGGTGCCGATTGAGCCGCGCCGGGTGCTCACATTCCGCGCGAGCCAGACGATGCGGGACCGCGTTGCCTCGACCTGAGGCAATTCGGTCAGCTTTTGTAATATTGGCGTATATTTACCGTAGTTGACCTTTACGGGACTATGGGTGCAACATTGCGCCCATGGAAAAGGCCGAGGGCGCATTTCTGACCATCAGCGAACTGGCAACAGAGCTGGGTCTTGCCCAACATATTTTGCGCTATTGGGAAACCCGCTTTCCGCAATTGCGTCCGCTCCAGCGATCGGGCAACCGGCGCTACTATCGTCCTGCCGATGTGGCGCTGGCACGGCGCATCAACCAGTTGCTCAATGTCGAGGGCTTCACGGTCAAGGGCGCGCAGAAGGCGCTGGCCGATGGCACGGACGATATAGCGGTGGATCCGCTGCCCGCCGCGACGCCGGAACCGGACCTGATCGCCCGGCTCGAAGCCATCCGGGCCGATCTGGCGCGCGCCTTGGGTCGCTGATCGCGATCAGAGCGTCCGGGCATAGACAAGGTCGCGGAACGGCACGTCCCCGACCATGAAGGTCAGTTCGCCGATCTCGACAAAGTCATGCCGGGCATAGAAGCGCCGCGCCCGATCATTCTGTGGATAGACGGCCAGGAGCAGCCGGCGCGCGCCGCGTCGCCGGGCCTCCGCCAGCACCAGCGCCATCAGCGCATCGCCATTGCCGCCACCCTGCCACCCATTCAGCAGATAGATGCGCTTGAGTTCGACATCCGCCCGATCGTCGGTCGGCACCGGCAGGTCGGGCGGGGTGATCAGCGCATAGCCGACCGGCGCGCCTAGCGGCGTCTCGCCGATCAGGATCGTCTGGGCCGGATCGGCGAGGGCTGCACGATAATAGTCCTCGCCATGCGCCTTGCGGATATGGGCGACCAGCGCCTCGCCGGGATGGTCATGGGCAAAGCTGGCCAGGAAGGTGGCGCCGCCCAATATCGACAATGCGGCGGCATCGGAGGCGACAGCCGGCCGCCAGTGAATCGGCGTGGTCAAGCTCAGCGCGATCCCGGACCCAGGGCCGGGTCCAGGTCGCGGGGGCGGGTGAAGCTCAGCAATGTGCCGCACTTGTCCGTCGTCGCGTCCCACTGGTCGATGGCGAGATCCATCACCGCAATGCTGGCGGTCGGAAATTTGATCTCCACATCCTCGCGCTGCGGATTGGCGCCATCATCGGGGACCAGGCTCAGGATCAGTTCCTCGAAACCGGGATTATGCCCTGCCATCAGCACGCTGTCCGCCTCGTCCGGCAAATCGCGCAGCACGTCGATCAGGGTCGGGGCAGAGGCCAGATAGATGCGCCGGTCCCAGCGCGCGTCCAGCGTTTCGCCATAACCGGTGAAGAAGGTGTCGAGCGTCTGCACGACGCGGGCAGCGGGGGATGCGACCAGCAGGTCGAACCGCATATCCTTCCGCGCGGCGAACTGGCCCATCAGCAGCGCGGCCTTTTCCCCCCGGCGGTTGAGCGGCCGGTCGAAATCCCGCGCGACCGGATCGTCCCAATCGGACTTGGCATGGCGCAACAGGGTCAACCGCTTCATTCTCGCTCCAGCTCCTCGCGCCTTGTCGCGGCGGAATATTTCCTGCCGACTCGCAAAAACGCAGAAAACAAAGGCGCTGCGCCCTGTCGGGTCACCGCATGCCGGGTTCGCTTCCCTGATGCCCTAACGTTGTTCGGTCGCCAAGACCAGCGTCCTGCATGTCCCGCCCCTGCATCTTTGCGCTGACGGCGATGATCGCCTCGTCCAGCGTCA
Source organism: Sphingobium yanoikuyae (assembly GCF_013001025.1). Taxonomy (NCBI): domain Bacteria; kingdom Pseudomonadati; phylum Pseudomonadota; class Alphaproteobacteria; order Sphingomonadales; family Sphingobiaceae; genus Sphingobium; species Sphingobium yanoikuyae. Next base: position 4,927,800 of record NZ_CP053021.1, read on the forward strand.
GCCGGCGGATCGGCGTGCCGGGCGGGAAGGCGCTCAGCAGTCGGCTCGGCATGGCGGCGGACAGGATCACGAAACTGCCCTTGTCCTCGGCGCGGCGGATCAGCCGGCCGAACGCCTGCGCCAGCCGCGCCCGGATCAGCCGGTCGTCATAGGCGCTGCCACCCCCCGCCAGGCGCCGGGCGGCATGCAGCACGGTCGGCTTGGACCAGGGCACGCCCTCCATCACCACCAGCCGCAGCGAATGGCCGGGCACATCGACGCCATCGCGCAGCGCATCGGTGCCCAGCAGCGATGCACGCGGATCGTCGCGGAAGATATCGACCAATGTGCCGGTATCCATCGGATCGACATGTTGCGCATAGAGCGGCAGGCCGGCGCGGGCGAGCCGGTCGGCGATGCGCGCATGTACGGCCCGCAACCGCCGGATCGCGGTGAACAGGCCCAGCGTGCCGCCACCCGATGCCTCGATCAGCCGGGCATAGGCGCCCGACATGGCGGCGATGTCGCCGCGCTTGATGTCGGTGACGATCAGCACTTCGGCCCGACCGGGATAGTCGAACGGGCTGGCCGCCTCGAACCGCTCGGCGCTGTGCGGCAAATGGGTGACGCCGCTGCGCGCCTCGGCATTGGACCAGTCGCCGCCGCCCTTCAGCGTGGCGGAAGTGACGATCACCCCCTGCGCGGGTTGCAGCACTGCCTCGGCCAGCGGCCGGGTCGGGTCGAGCCAGTGGCGGTGCAGACCGATATCATATTCGCGCCCTTCCACCCGGTCGACGGTCATCCAGTCGACGAAATCGGGGTCGGCCGGGCCGCCGATCCGCGCCAGCAGCGCCAGCCAGGCGCTGATCAGGTCGCGGCGCCAGCCGAGCGATCCGATCGCCCCTTCGATCCGCGCCCGCGCCGCGCCGTCGAGCCAATCGGGGGCATCCTCCAGCACCGCTTCCAGCCGCTTGGACAGGCGGACAAGCGGCTTCAGCAGCGCATCGAGCGCGATCGCCGCTTCCTGTGCCGCCTCAACCAGCGGTCCATCGGGTTCGGCCAGTTCGGTTTCCAGCCCATAGCCGGCATCCGCCTCGCCGCTGTCGGCGGCGCGCGCGAAAACGGTGCCGCGCACCGTGGCGAGCAATTCCTCCAGCGGACCGAAAGGCTCGCCCGCCACGATCCGCTTCAGCCAGTCGTCGGCCGGTAAAGCGCGTGCAGCTTCCACCGCGGTGCGGATCGCCTCGCCCCCTTCCTCGTCATAGCTGGCAAGGTCGGACAGGCGCGCGGCCAGGCCCCGGCGGCGGCCGCGCGATCCGCCTTCCGGTCCCATCACCCAGCGGCGCAGTTCGATCGCCTCCTGCCCCGACAGCGCAACCGAGAAGGTCGAATCGGCGGCGTCGAACAGGTGATGGCCCTCGTCGAAGACGATGCGCTGCGGGCGCTGGCCGGTCTCGCGGCCGCGCGCGGCGTTGATCATCACCAGCGCATGATTGGCGATGACGATGTCCGCCTCGGCCGATGCCCGCGCCGACCGTTCGATGAAGCATTTCCGATAATGGGGGCAGCCGGCATAGATGCACTCGCCGCGCCGGTCGGTCAGCGCGGTGGAGCCGTTGCGCCGGAACAGGATGGGCAGCCAGCCGGGCAGGTCGCCGCCCACCATGTCGCCATCCTTGGAAAAGGCGGCCCAGCGCGCGACCAGTTGCGCCAATATGGCAGCACGGCCGGCAAAACCGCCCTGCAATGCATCTTCCAGATTGAGCAGGCAGAGATAATTTTCCCGCCCCTTGCGCACCACCACGCGTCGCGCGGCGGTCGCCGGATCGGGGAAGAGGCGCAACGATTCCCGGTCGAGCTGGCGTTGCAGCGCCTTGGTATAGGTGGATATCCACACCGTGCCCTGTGCCTGTGCGGCCCAGAGCGAGGCGGGGGCGAGATAGCCCAGCGTCTTGCCGATGCCGGTGCCGGCTTCCGCCAGCACCATGTTGGGCTGGTCGCGATGCGTGCGCGGGCGAAAGGCCTCCATTGCGGCGGCGGCATAGGCGCGCTGGCCGGGACGGGGTTCGGCGCCCGGTCCGGTCAGGCTGTCGAGCCGCGCCAGCACTTCATCCTCCTCCATCGCCACGGTGCGCGGGGCAGGGCGGGGTGCGGCTTCCTCCCATTCGGGCAGCTTGGAAAAGAGCCAGCGTTCGGCCTCCGCCGGGCGGCTGATGCGCGGCGCGACCAGCGGCGACCAGGGCCAGCGCAGCCGGTGCAGCGCCTGCGCTGCGGTCCAGCCGCCTTCTCTTTCTTTCCATTCCGGGGAATCGAGCCGGTCGAGCAGGGCGCGCGCCGCCATCTGCAGCAGGGCCGGGATATCGCCTTCCTGTCCCGGTTGCGGCAGGTCCAGTGCCTCGGCCAGCCCCTTGGGCGTGGGCACCAGGAAGCGGGCGGGATGGACGAAGGCCCAGAGTTCCAGCAGGTCGAGGCCGTTGAGATCGGGATAGCCCAGCCGCTGGCCGGTTAGCGGTGCATTGAGCAGCAGCGTCGGCGTCTCGGCGGTGCGGGCAATGGCCTGCCCCTTGGCGACGCCCATGGTGCGGCTGCCTTCGCGCAGCCAGATGCCGCCATGGCTGGCATGGAGGGCGGGCAGGGCAGCAGGATCGATCACCCGCCCGGCTTAGGGCAAGGCGAACAAAAGGGAAACCGAAATGCGCCGATCAACTGGTTCGGCGGCCAAAACCCATGGGACCGGAATAGACGAAGGCGGGCGCAGCCGGTCGGGGCTGGAACGCCACCGGCGCGCGGCGGGCCAGGCGTGCCATTTCCAGCTGTTCGAACAGCGGCCCTTCGGTCAGGATATAGGGGAAACGGATGCCCATCCGGTCCTCTTCCGACCAGCGCACCGTGCCGAACACGCTATAGCCATCAATATCCAGCTGACACTGGCTTCCGGTCGGCAGCGAACAGCCGACGACCTGCGCGCCGCCCGCGCTCAGATCGACGATCGTCCCTTCCAGGCTGTCGAGCACGGTCGTGATGGTGATCGCGATGTCGACGGGAATCCGTTCGCGGCTGCGGGGTGTCTGCATGGGAGCCTCCATATGACCAGACCATGGAGGAACAGGGTGAACAAAATCTAAATATGAAGCCCGGTTTAACGCGTTTTTGCCTCCAAAAGCCGTTCCCTTTCGCCCTTCGCGGCGGTAGGGGCTTTGGCATCATGACCATATCCGACATTCTCCGCACCGCCGCGAACGCGTCCAAGGCCTGGCCCTATGAGGAGGCGCGCAAGCTTCTCAAGCGTTACCCCAATGGCGCGCCGGAGAAAGGCCATATCCTGTTCGAGACCGGTTATGGCCCGTCGGGCCTGCCGCATATCGGCACCTTCAACGAAGTGCTGCGCACCACCATGGTCCGCAACGCCTTCCACGCGCTGTCGGATATCCCGACCCGGCTGGTGGCGTTCAGCGACGATCTGGACGGTTTCCGCAAGGTGCCGGACAATGTGCCGAACCAGGCGATGCTGGCCGACTATCTGGGCAAGCCGCTGACGCAGGTGCCCGATCCGTTCGAGAAATATGAAAGCTTCGCGCATCACAATAATGCGATGCTGCGCGACTTTCTCGACAGCTTCGGCTTTGAGTATGAATTCGTCTCGGCGACCGAACGCTATCAGGCCGGCGCCTTCGACGAAGCGCTGCGCCAGGTGCTGCGCCGCTATCAGGCGATCATGGACATCATGCTGCCGACCCTGCGCAAGGAACGGCAGGCCACCTATTCGCCGGTGCTGCCGATCAGCCCGAAGAGCGGCATCGTGCTGCAAGTGCCGGTCGAGGTGGTCGATGCCGAAGCCGGTATCGTCCGTTTCGTGGACACTTCCGTTCCTGGGGGCGAGACGATCGAACAGTCGATCCTGGGCGGCGGCGCGAAGCTGCAATGGAAGGTCGATTGGGCGATGCGCTGGTATGCGCTGGGCGTCGACTATGAAATGGCGGGCAAGGATCTGATCGACTCGGTCACCCAGTCGTCGAAGATCTGTCGCGCGCTCGGCGGCCGCCCACCCGAGGGCTTCAACTACGAGATGTTCCTCGACGAAAAGGGCGAGAAAATCTCCAAGTCCAAGGGCAATGGCCTCAGCCTCGAACAATGGCTGACCTATGGCCCGCAGGAAAGCCTGGCCTTCTACGCCTATCGCGAGCCCAAGAAGGCCAAGCAACTGCACATGGGCGTGATCCCGCGCGCGGTTGACGAATATTGGCAGTTTCGCGGTAATTATCCCAAGCAGGCGATCGAGCAGCAGCTGGGCAATCCGGTCCATCATATCCATGATGGCAAGCTGCCGCAGGGTGAGCTGCCGGTGACTTTCGGCCTGCTGCTCAATCTCGTCGGCGTGATGGGCGATGCCAGCCGGGAGCAGGTGTGGAGCTATCTGCAGAATTATGTGCCCGGCGCCAGCGCGGAAACCTATCCCGAACTGGACGCGCTGATCGGCCATGCGCTTGCCTATCATCGCGATTTCGTCGCGCCGACGCTCCAGCGCCGCGCGCCGCATGCGAACGAAGCCGCCGCACTGCGCAAGCTGGACGAAGAACTGGCCGCCTTGCCGGCCGATGCCAGCGCGGAGGATATCCAGAATATCGTCTATGCCATTGGCAAGGATGAGGCTTTCGGCTTCGCCGAACTGCGCGACTGGTTCAAGGCGCTATACCAGACGCTGCTGGGCGCCGATCAGGGACCCCGCATGGGCAGCTTCATCGCGCTCTATGGCATCGACAACAGCCGCAAGCTGATTGCGCAGGCGCTGGCCGCCTGATCGGAAAGAAGCGGGGGAACCATCGCGCGCGCAGGGCGTTTCGCGAACGGTCCACCCCCCTTTCGGACTGATGGCGTGCCTGGCACGGCATCGGCCGCGCCCGCCCGGAAACGGGGGGCGCGGCCAAGGGGGTAAAGAAAGGCCCCGGACATCGCTGTCCGGGGCCTTTTCTGTTTCGTCGTCCGGCTTACCAGAAGAAGCCGCGATGGACGGTCATGACCCGGCCGGTGCGCACATTCACCAGCATCACGTCATTATAGTGGCGGACCCAACGCTGATTGACGGCCGGACGGGGCAGGCGATAGCGATAGGGATCGGCGATATAATAGCGCGAGCTATAATAGGCCGGGCGAAGCTGGGCGCCGGCATTCCAGCGCGAATAGCGGAAGGGTGCATTCCAGTTGCCGGCGCGATAGACGTCGCGGTGGCTGCGGCGATAATCCTGCCAGTCTTCGCGCGCTTCCTGGCGGGAGTCGCGAACATCGCGACGGGCTTCGCGGACATCGCGGCGATCGCCATAGCGCTGGGCCGCGCGCAGGTCGCGCTGGTCTTCGCGCAGCCGCTGCTCGCTGCGGCGGGCTTCGCCATAGGATTGGGCAGAAGCGACGCTGGGGACGACGGTGGCCGCAAGAAGGCCAAGGATGATGATCTTGCGCATATTTCTACTCCCATCAATCTGGAGGCTCGGGGACGCTTCCAACCGCTTCAAGCGGGGCAGGTTCCCTTACCAACATGTTGAATATGGAGTGGATTCGCTGAACCGTCCGGGAACGGCACTGTCAGGAACCAGTCATTTATGTCGCAAAGTGTAATGGCGCGCGACCTTCTGGGTCAGCGAACCCAGGGGCGTTCGCGAAACCATTTGGTGACGACATATTTGGTGCCCTGAGCCACTGGCCGGGCGGCGTGCAGGCTATAGGGGTTGGGCGCGCCGTCGGGCTTCAGGTTGTTCCAGATCAGGATCATCCCCTCGATCGGCGGCACCATGAATTCGCAGCGCGGAAAATGGGTCTCGCCCCCGCCCTCGACCGGCGATAGATAGATCATCGCCGTCCAGTTACGCTGGCCACCGGTCTTGCGCATCTCGGGCCAATAGCTGGCATTGACCGGGAAATAGTCGCAATGGACCTTATATTCCTGGCCCTGGGTGTAACGCTGCCCCTGCAACGTCTCGCCATGGTCAGGCTCCAGCCCGGTCATCGCACAGATGCGGGCGCTGATCGCATGGACCAGCGGGTCTTCCCGGTCGAGGTTGCAGCTGTGGCTGGTGCGATAATCGGCATTTTCCCGCCCGGTGAACAAAGTCGATGGCTGGGCGCCGGCGTCGATGATCGCGCGCATCACCGCGCATTCTTCGGCGCCAAGGAAATCCTGCCGCCCATAGATTTCCAGATGGGGGCTGTCGATACGGCTGACCAGCGGGTTGCGGTTCAGCTTCTCGCGCACCCGATCGCCGATCGCGGCGCGGGCCGGCGACGCGATGCCGCCATCATCCACTATCTCGTTCATGCCGCCTCCCTGCCATTTCCGGCCGGCGCCGCGCAATGAAAAAGGGCCCGGTGCGGTGTCGCACCGGGCCCAGTGTCCTGAAGGCCAGTTCAGGAGGCTGTCACCAGAAGAAGTTGCGGATCACATCGACGACATAGCCATCGCGGATATCGACCAGCAGCGCGTCGTCATAATAGCGGATCCAGCGCATCGTGCCGTAGGCGGGCGGCAGGCGGTAATAATAGGGATCGTTCAGCCAGTAATTGCTGCCATAGAGCGGACCCGACAGGAACACGCCGATCGAGAAGCTGCGATAGCCATAATTCCAGCCCGACGGCGCATAATAGCGGCCCATGCGGTAACGGTCGCCATAGCGGCTGCGATAGCCATACCAGTCATAGCGCCGGTCCTGGCGCCAGCCATTGTCCCAGCGGCGCTGGTCGGCCCAACGGGTGCGATCGTCATAGCGACGGCCACCATTGTTCCAGTTGCCGGGATAGCCGGGGCGATCGCCGCGCCGATCATTGTCGCTCCAGCGCCGATCATCGGGGCGACCGTCACGATTGCGGTCGTTCCAATCACGACCGTTGCGATCGCGGTCCCAGACCTGCCGGTTCCAATCGGGTCGGGAATCCGGGCGGGCGTCGGGCCGGCGTCCATCACCGCGCCCATCCGGGCGGTCGCGACGATCGGTCGGCTGCATGCCGGGGTTCGGATTGCCGGGGCGCTGCCAATTGCCATTGGGGCGATCAGCGCGCTGATCGGGCCGCTGGTCCGGCCGGCTGACCCGTTCGGGGCCACCCTGCCAGCGCTGCGCGGGGGCTGCCATTTGCCGGCGTCCGCTGCGATCACCTCCGCGATCATTGTTGCCTTGCCAGCGCGTGCTGCCCTGCGCGCCGCGCATGTCGCCGCCCCGGTTTCCGGGATTGCCTGCGCCACGCTCACCGCGCGGACCACCGCCATTGTCGCCACGCTGGGCATAAGCCGGTGCCACGCCGCCCAGCAGCGTCGCACCCATCAGGCCGGCCAGCATCCATTTCCTCAGCATCGTTCCGATTCCTCGTGCGGGAACCATCTGTTCCCTTCATGCCGCATCTCTACGCGGATGGCGATGTCGCGATGCTGAACTCTTCTGTCAGCGATTTGAAAGATTCTGTCCCGGAACAATGGACAATCTCGATCATTCCATCCATCCCACCATCTTGCATCGGAAAAGCCCGGTAAATGGGCTGTTCGGCGCAAAGCTGATCCAGATCAGTGCAGTGCCGACAAACAACCATTAGGACCAACGGGTGATAAGAACCGCCGATGCCGGCCGCATAAGACAGGCCCTGCGCGCCGCGACGATGGAGAGCCATCAACGGGTCGATGACCTGTTTTCCCATTTTTCGCTCGCTTCCGCGCCCGATTACCGGGCGTTCCTGCGTGCCCATGCCCGCGCGATCGCCGCGCTTGAGCCGGTCGCCCAGCCCGATTCGCCGCGCCTTGCACTGATGGCGCAGGATTTGGCGGCCTTGGGGGAGGCCATGCCTGCGCCGCTGTCGATGCCGTCCACGGGCGGCGACGGCTTCCGCTGGGGCCTGCTCTATGCGCTCGAAGGATCGCGTCTGGGCGGCGCGATGCTTGCGCGCCAGGTCGCCCAGGATCTGCCCCGCGCCTATCTTTCGGCCGTTCATGCCACGGGCGGCTGGGTTGCGTTCCAGCAGCAACTGGACGACGCCGCGGCTGAGGGCGATGCAGCCTGGCTGGACGATGCGATCGCCGGCGCCCGGACGGCCTTCACCCTGTTCGAAGCCGGCGCGCGCGCCGAACGGGAGGTCGCTTGTGACTGATGTGACCAGCCCGGACGTGCAGGGCTTCACCGTCGACATCAATAATTGCGATCGCGAGCCGATCCATGTGCTTGGCACGGTCCAGCCGTTCGGCTTTCTTGTCGCCCTGACGGCCGACTGGCTGGTATCGCGCGTCTCGACCAACAGCGCCGACCATATCGGCCTGGCGCCGGACCAGATGCTGGGCCAGCCGATCAGCGCGCTCTTCACCGCCGATGCGATCCACACGCTGCGCAATCGCATCACCCTGCTGCGCGGCCCTGATTCGGTGGAGCGGGTCTTCTCGCTGCCGCTGGTGGAGGGCGGCGCACCTTTCGACGTGGCCGTCCATTTTTCCGGCCAACTGGTGGTGATCGAGGCGGAGCCGGCCGTGCCCGACGAGATGGAGGCCAGTTCCATGGTCCGCTCGATGGTCGCGCGGCTGGCGCAGGCGGACAGCATGACCGCCTTCCTGCGCGATGGCGCGCGCCAGGTGCGGGCACTCACCGACTTCGATCGGGTGATGGTCTATCGCTTTGCCGACAATGGCGATGGCGAGGTGGTGGCGGAGGCGCTGCGGCCCGGCATCGACAGTTTCTTCGGCCTGCATTATCCGGCCTCCGACATCCCGGCGCAGGCGCGCGCGCTCTACATGCGCAACATCTTCCGGGTGATCGCCGACATCAATGCGCCGCCGGTGCCGGTCATCCCGGCGCTCGATCCCGCCGGCGCCGCGCTCGACATGTCGCTGTGCGTCACCCGCGCTGTGTCGCCGATCCATATCGAATATCTGCGCAACATGGGGGTGGGGGCCTCGCTCTCCATCTCGATCATCGTCGATGGCAAGCTGTGGGGCCTGTTCGCCTGCCATCATTATGCGCCGCGCCTGCCCAGCTTCGCGCAGCGCAGTGCCGCCGAACTGTTCGGCCAGATCTTCTCGATGATGCTGGAAGGCCGCGAGCGGGCAGAGACTGCCAGCTATGAGGGCAAGGCGCGTCAGGTCGCCGACCGGCTGCTCTCCGCCGTCGCGCAGGATCATGACCTGATGACCAACGCCCGCTGGCTGGGCGACATCATCTTCGATACGATTCCCGCCGATGGCGTGGGCATCTATATTGACGGGCAGATGACGCTGTCAGGCCTGACCCCGGACGAGCCGTCCTTCGCCGCGATCGTCTCGATGCTCAACCGCACCGCCGCCAGCCAGGTCTATACCACCGACAGCATCGCCCGCATCATGCCGGAAGCCCTGGCCCATGCCGATCGCGCCGCCGGACTGCTCGCCATTCCGATCTCGCGCCGGCCGCGCGACTATGTCGTGCTGTTCCGTGCCGAACAGCTGCGTTCGGTCCGCTGGGCCGGCAAGCAGGACAAGCATATCGAATATGGCCCCAACGGCCCGCGCCTGACCCCGCGCAAGAGTTTCGAGGAATGGTCGGAACTGGTGAAGGGCACGGCCGTCGCCTTCATGCCGGCCGAACTGCGTGTCGCCGAAGCGCTGCGCACGGCGCTGCTGGAAGTCATCCTGCGCCTGTCCGATTCCGCCGACGAGGAACGGCAGCGCGCGCATGAGAAGCAGGAATTGCTGATCGCGGAACTCAACCACCGCGTCCGCAACATCCTCGCGCTGATCCGTGGCCTCATCTCCCAGACCCGCGACAGTGCCATGTCGGTCGACCAGTTCATCGGCACGCTGGAAAGCCGCGTCCATGCACTGGCCCGTGCCCATGACCAGATCACTGCCGATCGCTGGGCGCCCGCGCGTCTCTATGACCTGATCGAGGTGGAGGCTGGCGCCTATCTCGGCGACCGGCGTGACCGGGTGAAGCTGACCGGTCCCAATGTGCTGCTGACCCCCGCCGCCTTCACCGTGCTGGCGCTTGTCATCCACGAACTGCTGACCAATGCCGCCAAATATGGTGCGCTGTCGGACAATGGATCGGTGGCGATCGACTGGCATGTCGATGCCGAGGGCAGCCTGCTGCTCCACTGGCTGGAAAGCGGCGGCCCGGCCGTCGTCGCGCCCTCGCGCCGGGGCTTCGGCTCGACCGTGATCGAGCGTTCCATTCCCTATGATCTGGATGGACGGGCGGAGGTCAATTATCGGCTGGCGGGGCTGGAGGCGCGCTTCTGCATTCCGTCCGCCCATGTTGCCTCGATCCTGCCCGACGTGGCCGGCACCGATCGCGCCAAGCCGGCGCCCGCTCCCTCGCCGCATCTGCTCAAGGGGCGGCAGATTTTGCTGGTCGAGGATAATATGATCATCGCCATGGATGGCGAGGATGCGCTGCGCGACCTCGGCGCGCAGGTGGTGACCGCCGCCAGCATCGGCCGCGCGCATGAGGCGATCACGCTCCATCCGGTCGACCTGGCCGTGCTCGACTTCAATCTGGGCAATGAAACCAGCCTGCCGATCGCGGACATGCTGGCGGAACGCGGCGTGCCCTTCCTGTTCGCCACCGGCTATGGCGACGGGCTCGACCTGCCGGATCGCTTCAGCGACGTCATCCTGCTCAAGAAACCCTATTCTGGCGCGACCCTGGCCCAAGCGATCGCTCCGATGCTGGCCAGGGGCTGACGGGAAACAGTCGGTTTCCGCCTGGCGCGTTGCGCTGGCGGCGCCGACATCCGATCTAGGCGGGCATGAAACAGCCTGCCTTGTTCATCCCCCATGGCGGTGGTCCCTGCTTCTTCATGGACCCCGCCGATCCCCAGCACCCGCACAGCGACGCCATGTGGCAGCCGATGCAGGATTATCTCGCCGGCCTGATCGCCGACCTGCCGGAACGGCCGCGCGCGATCCTGCTGGTGTCGGGTCATTGGGAAACGCCCGGATTCACTGTCCATGACGGCGCCCGGCCGCCCTTGCTGTTCGACTATTTCGGCTTCCCGCCGCATACCTATCAGCTCCGCTGGGACGCGCCGGGCGCACCCGCGCTTGCCGATCGCGCGGCCGAATTGCTGGAACAGGCCGGCTTTCCCACAGCGCGCGAATCCGAACGAGGCTGGGACCATGGTGTCTTCATCCCGATGAAGGTCGCGCTGCCCGATGCCGATATTCCGGTCGCCCAATTGTCGCTGCGCCGTGATCTTGATCCCGCCGCTCATATCGCCGCCGGTCGCGCACTGGCGCCGCTGCGCGACGAAGGCGTGCTGATTGTCGGATCGGGCATGAGCTTCCACAATCTGCGCGTGCGCGGCGCGATGGCGACGGCGCCTTCGCTTGAGTGGGACGATGCGCTGCGCGATGCGGTGACCGATCCCGATCCGGCTCGGCGGGCGGCGCGCGTCGCCGCCTGGGATCATATGCCCCATGCCCGCTTCGCCCATCCGCGCGAGGAGCATCTGCTGCCGCTGATGGTGGCGCTGGGGGCAGGCGGCGAGGACGCCGCCATCTGTGCCCATCGCAGCACAGTGTTGGGCTGGACGGTTTCCGGCTATCGCTTCGGTTAAGGCCGATATCTAGGGTTTGCGCAGCGCGGGTACGGCTCGCACCGCCTCGTCCGGCGTGATGCCGGGCGGAGGGGCGGCCTGGATCGGATTGTCGCCGGCCTGGTCCTCACCGCGCATGATCCGGCCGGCGCGCTTGATCGCGCCGCGCAGGCGGGGATAGACGCCGCAGCGGCAGATATTGGTGATCGCGGCGTCTATCTCAGCATCGGTCGGATCATTGGTCCGTCGCAGCAATACCGACGCCGCCATGATGATGCCGGACATGCAGTAACCGCATTGCGAGACATTCTCGGCCGCGAACGCCTGTTGCAGCGGATGGCCGCGATCGGGCGACAGCGCCTCGATCGTCGTCACGAACCGGCCCTCGGTCTTGCCGATCGTCACCTGGCAGGACCGCACCGCCTCCCCATCGATATCCACGGTGCAGGCACCGCAATCGCCCCTGCCGCAGCCATATTTCGTCCCCGTCAGGTTCGACGCGTCGCGCAGCGCCCACAACAGGGGCGTCTCCGGGTCCATCCGATATTGCACCGGCCGGTCGTTGACGGTGAAGCGCGTCATGCCGCCTCTTCCTCCTCCACCTTGTGGTAGAGCACCTCGTTGCGGATATGGATGGTGCGTGACGCCAGGCGGATTTCCTGGATGAAGGTGCCGAAGGCGGCGGCCTGCAGCACCATCGCCAGGCTGAACAGGATCGCCACCGGCGTGCCCAGATGGGCATTGAACAGATTGCCCGCGAAAAGCAGGATGACGACCAGACAGACCGCGCAGGCCGACGCCACCGACAGGAAGATCGCGCCATTGACCACGCTCATGCGCCGGTCGAGCACGCGGATCTCGCTCACCATGCGGTCATGCTCCTTGCCGCGCGTGCTCAACACCCATTCCTCGACCGCGCGGGCGCGATCGATGATGCGGGCCAGCCGGCTGACGCAGACATTCAGGAACGCGCCGATACCGGCGAGCAGGAAGACGGGGGCAAGCGCCAGCTGGATCGTCTGGGCGACCTGGCTGACCTGCGGAAGGGGGATCATCGACTTGGTCCTCTCATCCCTCGCTTCTATCCTTGATCGCGGGCCAAGGGGCAAGGGGGCGCTAAAGCAAACGCCGCCGGACACACCAATGTCCGACGGCGATCATGATCATGGTTCGGGCGCGCAACGCGCGTGGAGGTCAGGCCGCGCCCTTCGACGAGGGCGTGTTGACGCCCATCGACTTGAGATACTGCTTGATGTTGCGGGCTGCCTGGCGGAGCCGCTGCTCATTCTCGACCATGGCGATGCGGACATAGCCTTCGCCATCCTCGCCATAGCCCACGCCCGGCGCGACCGCGACCTTGGCATGGGTCAGCAGCTGCTTGGAAAATTCGAGGCTCCCCATGTCCTTGAGCGCGGGCGGCAGTGGCGCCCAGGCGAACATCGACGCGCGCGGCGCGGGAATGTCCCAGCCAGCGCGCGAAAAGCTCTCGACCATCACGTCGCGGCGCTTGTGATAGAGTTCGCGATTCTTGGCGACGATGTCCTGCGGGCCGTTGAGCGCGGCGCAGGCGGCCGCCTGGATCGGCGTGAAGGCGCCATAGTCGAGATAGGATTTCACCCGGCTCATCGCCGCGATCAGCTGCTTGTTGCCGACCGCAAAGCCGATGCGCCAGCCAGCCATCGAATAGGTCTTGGACAGGGACGTGAACTCGATCGCGACATCCTTGGCGCCCGGCACCTGCAGGATGGAGGGCGTCGGATTGCCGTCATAATAAAGCTCGGAATAAGCCAGGTCGCTCAGCACCCAGACCTTGTTCTCCTTCGCCCAGGCGACGAGCCGCTCGTAGAAGGCGAGGTCCACCGTCTCTGCCGTCGGGTTGGACGGATAATTGACCACCAGGATCGACGGGCGCGGCACGGTGAAGGCCATGGCGCGGTCGAGCGCGCGGAAATAATTCTCGTCCGGCGTCGTCGGCACCGACCGGATCGTGGCTCCGGCGATGATGAAGCCGAACATGTGGATCGGGTAGCTGGGGTTGGGCGCCAGCACCACGTCGCCCGGCGCGGTGATCGCGGTGGCGAGGCTGGCAAGCCCCTCCTTCGACCCCATGGTCACGACGACTTCGGTTTCCGGGTCGACATCGACGCCAAAGCGGCGGCCATAATAATTGGCCTGGGCCTTGCGGAGGCCCGGAATCCCCTTGGACTGGGAATAGCCATGGGCGTCCGGCTTGCTCGCGACTTCGACCAGCTTGGCGATGACATGATCGGGCGGCGGCAGGTCGGGATTGCCCATGCCCAGGTCGATAATGTCCTCTCCCGCGGCGCGGGCTGCGGCTCGCATCGCGTTCACTTCAGCGATGACATAGGGCGGCAGGCGCTTCATGCGGTAGAATTCTTCGGACATTATAGGGGCTTTCCTGAAAGCTCTCGGTAAGGAATAGTGCGTGGCACGCATTCGGCGTGTCACAATCTGGCTATAACCCGCCAGGCTGCGGCGCGCCAGTGAAAGCGGCTGATATCGGCAATGCCAGGAGGAGGAAGGTGGCCATGGAAACGCAGGATGTCCTGGAGCCCCATCTCCCGACCCTGGCGGAGATGCAGAAATGGACCCAGGTGCTGGGCCGCACGCAGCAATTGATGCTGGAGCAGGCGGCGGGCGCGACCGGCCGGGTGCTGCCCTTCGATCCCGAGACCGTCGCCCGCATCCAGACCAGCTTTGCCGATGAAGGGCTGGCACTATGGCAGCGCTTTCTCGATTCCGGCGGCCTGCTGCGCGATCAGCCCGATCCGCCGCCGGCCGACAGCCCGGCCGCGCGCAAGGACCGGCGCTTTGCGGACCCTGCCTGGACGACCCATCCCTTCTACGACCTGATCCGGCAAAGCTATCTGCTGATCTCCGACTATCTGATGAACCTGGCCGATGCGGTCGATGGTGTCGATCCCAAGGCGAAGGCCAAGCTGCGTTTTGCCACCACCGGCATGCTCGATGCGATGGCGCCGTCCAACTTTCCGCTGATGAATCCGACGGTCGTGGAAAAGACGATCCAGAGCGGTGGCGAGAATCTGGTGAAGGGCCTCCAGCATATGCTGGCCGACATGGAAAAGGGCCAGCTTACCCATACCGACGGCACCCAGTTCGAACTGGGCCGCAACATCGCCGCGACGCCGGGCAAGGTGGTTCACGAAACCCCGCTCTATCAGCTGATCCATTATGCGCCCTCGACGCCCAGGGTGCTGGCGACGCCGCTCATCATCTTCCCGCCCTGGATCAACCGCTTCTACATTCTCGATCTCTCGCCGGAGAAGAGCTTCGTCAAATGGGCGGTGGACCAGGGGATCAGCGTCTTCCTCGTCTCGTGGAAATCGGCCGACGCCTCGATGAAGGACATGGTCTGGGACGATTATATCCTGAATGGCCAGGTCGACGCGATCGATACGGTGCGCGACTTGCTGAACGTGCCCAGCGTCCACACCATCGGTTATTGCGTGGCCGGCACGACGCTGGCCGCCACGCTGGCTCTGCTGGCGGCGCGGGGCGAGGCCGACAAGGTGGCGAGCGCGACCTTCTTTACCGCCCAAGTGGATTTCAGTGCGGCCGGCGATCTTACCCTGTTCGTCGATGACGAGCAGATGAAGCTGGTCGACCGTCTCTCCTCCAGCGGCTTTCTCGACGGGCGCTACATGGCGGCGACCTTCAACCTGCTGCGCGGGCGCGACCTCATCTGGAACTATGTCGTCAACAACTATCTGCTCGGCATGGACTATCCGCCCTTCGACCTGCTCTACTGGAATGGCGACACGACCAATCTGCCGGCGCGCTGGCATCGCGACTATCTGACCCAGCTCTATCGCGACAATATGCTGGTGGTGCCCGGCGCGATCAGTGTCGCGGGCACGCCGATCGACCTGACGCAGATCCACACGCCCGCCTATGTCCAGGCCGGCAAGGAGGATCATATCGCCCCACTCGAAAGCGTGTGGAAACTGACCGAGCATCTCGCCGGGCCGGTACGCTTCCTGCTGGCAGGCTCGGGCCATATCGCCGGCGTCATCAACCCGCCGGTCGCGCAGAAATATCAATATTGGACCGCCGACGCGCCGCAGCCGACGCTGGATGATTTTGTTGCGGCTGCGCGCGAGACCAAGGGCAGCTGGTGGCCGGACTGGGCCGAATGGCTGCGCGGCATCGATTCGCGCGAAGTGGCTGTCCGCGGCGCGCGCAAGCCGGGCGGCGGCAAGCTTCGGGCAATAGAAGATGCGCCCGGACGTTACGTAAAAGCCCGGTAGAGGCGCGGATTTCAGCCATTCCCCATTGGCCGCCGATCAGTGTCGAAACATGAATATGTCTGATTTGTTGCACTGCACAATGGGCCTTGTAATCCTTTGGGATAAGGCTTATTGTGCAGTGCAACAAACGGAGGATGGTCGATGGCCGTTACCCCTAAGTCTGCGCGTGCCAAGCCGGTCGCGAAAAGCGGTTCCGCAACCTTGTCTGCCAGTGAGGCACTCAAGGCCGCTGAGTCCGCCCTGGGTGAGAAGCCCGCGCCCAAAAAGCCTGCCCCGCGCAAACCCGTCGCCAAGGCTGCTCCGGCAAAGGCGTCCGCGCCCAAGCCGGTAGCAAAGAAGCCGGCGCTGGTCGCTGCTGCTGCTAAAGCCCCTGCTGCGGAACCGGCACCCGTTGCCGATCCGGTGGCGGTGGTCGCGGCAACGACGGCGGTGGATGCCGCACCCGAACCGATTGTTGAAGATGTTGAGGCGGTAGTGGCTCCGGAGCCTGTGTCCGCCCCGAAGACCAAAGCGAAGACGCTGCCTGCCACGGAAGGAACATTGATCATGAACGATATCCTCGAAACCGGTAAGAAGTTCGCCGAAGATACCAAGGCCAAGATGGAAACGGCCTATGCCGACCTGAACGAGAAGGCGAAGGCCGGTGTCGAAAAGTCGACCAAGGCGATGGAAGAACTGAGCGACATCGCCAAGGGCAATGTCGAAGCGCTGGTGGAATCGGGCAAGATCGCGGCCAAGGGCTTCGAGACGCTGGGCCAGGAAGCCGTCGACTACAGCCGCAAGAGCTTCGAGAAGGCGACTGCCTCGATCAAGAGCTTCTCGACCGCCAAGACCCCGACCGAATTCTTCCAGCTGCAGAGCCAGTTCCTGTCGAGCAGCTTCGACGAGTTCACCAAGGAAGCGGCCAAGAGCAGCGAAGCCTTCATGAAGCTGGCCGGCGACATCAGCCAGCCGCTGACCGCGCGCGTGACCCTGGTCACCGACAAGGTGAAGTCGCTCGCCGCCTGAGGCGGGCTGATTTTACAGCCGAATTCCCGGGCCGATATCCGGCCGGGATGACGAACAAGGGCGGTGCTCCGGTCGGAGCATCGCCTTTTTTCTCGCCGGGGAAACGTGGTTACGCAGCGATGGCATGCGGTCGGCCCCCTTGCCTTGGCAGGACAAATCGCCATATTCTTCTGCATCATGAACCATCTCTTCAACGCATCGGCAGGCGCGCCCTTCAGGGCCGGTCCGGATCAGGACGATACGGGCGACAATGACCCGAACATCGGCGTCGCCACGCGTACCCGCACCCGCACCAAGAAGCCGTCGCTCTACAAGGTGCTGATGCTGAACGACGATTACACGCCGATGGAGTTCGTCGTGCATGTCCTTCAGCATTTCTTCCGCATGGACATGGAGGAAGCGACGCGAGTGATGCTGCACGTCCATCAGCGCGGCGTCGGCGTGTGCGGCATCTTCAGCTATGAAGTGGCCGAGACCAAGGTGAACCAGGTGATGGACTTCGCCCGGCAGAACCAGCATCCGCTGCAATGCACGCTGGAAAAGGCCTGATATCATCGGGTAAGGGCGCGCGCTTAACCTTTTCTTGGTCAGTGTAGCGCCTCTATTTCAATCAATTACATGATTGAAATACAATGTTTTTCAGACTTATTCGGCATGAATGGTCCCGCTAAACGAAGTGGGGACTTCCAGCATGACGACTATCAGCAGTTACAACAGCATGACCATGCCGCCATCGCCGCGCATGTCGATGACCAATCGCATCGACGCCGCGGTGGAGGCCGGCTCCATCTCGGAAACGGATGGCGACGCGCTCGAAACCGCGCTCGATTCCATCGATTCCGCGCTCAGCAGCTCCGCCAGTTCGGGCAGTTCACGGCTTGATCCGTCTTCCATGAAGGATCGGATCGATTCCCTGATCGATGATCAGGTATCGGCCGGCACCCTGACCGAGGATCAGGCCGCGCAGTTGCAGAGCCTCTTTGCCCAGGGACCGGGCGGCGCGGGGGCGTCGTCCGATGGCGAAGACAGTATGAGCATCGACGGCCTGGCCGCGATGGACGGGATGCAGGGGCCGCAGGGCATGCGCGGCCCGCCGCCGCCGCGCCCGACCGAGGACAGCAGCGATGATGATAGCAGCACGACCAGCGAAACGAGCGCGACCAGCGCAACCGATCAACTGGATTCGATCATCGCCTTCCTCGAAAATCTCCGCTCCAGCCTCAGCCAGTCGCTCTACGGATCGACCAGCAGCGCCACGAGCAGCAGCAACAGCGGCCTGGTGGTCGACAGCCTCGCCTGACGGCACGCCCTTCTGACGAGCGTGGGGGCTCGCAGACATCCGGCCGGCACCATGGGTTATCGCGCGTGGCGCTGGCCGGATGAATTTTCACGATCTTGCCTTCGTTAATATCGGGGGCAGCATTTTGCCGCTAGAACGGCGGCGTGACGCAGGAGACGGCCCCTTTCATCCACGACCTTGCCGTGATCGGCGGCGGGGTGAACGGGTGCGGCATTGCGCGCGATGCGGCGGGGCGGGGGGCAAGCGTGTTGCTGCTCGAACGGGGCGACCTGGCACAGGGCACCTCCTCGGCCTCGACCAAGCTCATCCATGGCGGGCTGCGCTATCTGGAACATCGCGCTTTCGGCCTGGTCCGCGAATCCCTGGCCGAACGGGAAAGGCTATGGCGCATCGCGCCGCACATCATCCAGCCGATGCGCTTCGTCCTGCCCTGGGTCCAGGGGCTGCGCCCGCGCTGGCTGCTGCGCCTCGGCCTCTTCCTCTACGATCATATCGGTGGCCGCCGCGCCCTGCCGGCGACGGAGGCGATCGACCTGCATCATCATGTCGCCGGTGCGCCGTTGCGGGCGGGATTCGGCCCCGCCTATGTCTATTCGGACGGCTGGGTCGACGACGCGCGGCTGGTCATCCTCAACGCCCGCGACGCCGCCGATCATGGCGCCGATATCCGCCCCCGTACGCAGGTGCTGCAGCTGGAACAGGCTGGCGATCATTGGCGCATCCATGCCCGCGATGCGGCGGGGCAGGCGCAGACCTTTCATGCGCGGGTCGTGGTCAATGCCACCGGTCCCGCCGTGCTCGACCTGCTGGACCGGGCCGATCGCCGCGCCGACCGGCTCATCCGGCTGGTGCGCGGATCGCACATCGTCGTGCCGCGCCTGTTCGATCATGGCATGGCCTATTTCTTCCAGCTGCCCGACGGCCGCATCTTCTTCGCCATCCCCTATCAGCATCTCTACACGTTGATCGGTACCACCGACCGCGACCATCAGGACGGCGTCGATCCGATCGCGGCCAGTGCCGAGGAAATCGCCTATCTGTGCGAGGGCGCGAACCGCTATTTTGCCCGCTCGATCAGCCCCGCCGATGTCGTCTGGTCCTTTGCCGGCGTCCGGCCGCTGATCGACGATGGATCGGCCCGGCCGGAATCGGCAACGCGCGGCTATCATCTCGACCTCGATCGGGAGGAGGACGCGCCGCCGCTGCTCAGCATCTATGGTGGCAAGATCACCACCTATCGTCATCTCGCGGCGGAGGCGATCGCCCTGCTGAAGCCGCTATTGCCCTCGCTCGCGGGCGATGACTGGACGGCGGACGCGCCGCTGCCCGGCGGCGATTTCCCGATGACCGGCCTGGCCGATCTCGTCGCCGCTTTGGCCGGCGACTATCCCTTCCTCGATCTCGACACGGCCGAACGGATCGGCTGCGCCTATGGCACGCGCGCCCGCGACTGGCTGGGCGCGGCGCGCGACTGGGCAGACCTGGGCCAGGATTTCGGCCATGGCCTGACTGAAGCGGAGCTGTGCTACCTGCTCGCGCGGGAATGGGCACAGAGCAGCGAGGATATTCTCTGGCGCCGGACCAAGCTGGGCCTGCGCTTCGACGCCGCGCAACTGGCCGCGCTCGATGCCTGGCTTGAGGAGAGGGCATGACCGACAGCTATCTGCTGGTGCTGGACGAAGGGACCACCTCGACCCGCGCGATGCTCTATGCCCCTGACGGCCGCCGCATCGCGATGGCGCAGGCGGAACTGACCCAATATTATCCACAGCCCGGCTGGGTCGAGCATGACGCCGCCGAAATCTGGACCCGCACGCGCGATTGCACCCGTCAGATGGTGGATCGGGCGGGTGGCGCCGACCGGATCGCGGCCATCGGCATCACCAACCAGCGCGAGACTGTGGTCGCCTGGGACCGGCGCACCGGCGAACCGCTGGCGCCCGCCATCGTCTGGCAGGATCGGCGCACGGCGGCGCAATGCGCGGCGCTGCGTGAGGCCGGCCATGAAGCGATGCTGCAACAGCGTACCGGCCTTGTCGTCGATCCCTATTTTTCCGCCAGCAAGATGCGCTGGCTGATCGATAATGTCCCGGCCGTGGCAGAGGCGGGGGATGCGCTCGCGCTTGGCACGATCGAAAGCTGGCTGGTATGGAAACTGACCGGCGGCCTGCATGTCAGCGACGCCAGCAATGCCAGCCGCACCCAGCTGGTCGCGCTCGACGGCACCGACTGGGATCCGGCGCTTTGCGACCTGTTCGGCGTGCCTCGCGCTGCACTGCCCGAAATCGTCGACAATGCCGGCGCCTTTGGCGACACGCTGGCAGAGCTGTTCGGCGGCGCTATCCCGATCCGCGGACTGGCTGGCGATCAGCAGGCGGCCAGCATCGGCCAGGCCTGCTTGACGCCTGGCGATGCCAAGGCGACCCTGGGCACCGGCGCCTTCATCCTCGCCAATATGGGCGCGCAGATGCCGGCCTCGCGCCATCGCCTGCTCGGCACTCTGCTCTACCGGATCGGCGACCAGCGCATCTATGCGCTGGAAGGATCGATCTTCATTGCCGGCAATCTCATCAAATGGCTGCGCGATCAGCTCGGCCTGATCGGATCAGCGGCGGAGACGGAGGCGCTGGCCCGCTCCGTGCCGGACAGCGGCGGCGTGCTGATGCTGCCGGCGCTGGCGGGGCTGGGCGCGCCGCACTGGCGGCCCGATGTGAACGGCGTCATCGCTGGCCTCACCCAGGGATCGACCCGCGCGCATATCGTCCGAGCCGCGCTCGAATCCCTCTCGCACCAATTGTCCGACCTCGCCACCGCCTTCGCCGCCGACGGCGCGCCCTGGCGCCAGTTGCGGATCGACGGTGGCATGAGCGCCAATGACTGGATCGCCCAGGATATCGCTGATATGCTCGATGTCAGTGTGGATCGTCCGGCGGATGTGGAAACCACGGCGCTGGGTGCGGCCATGCTGGCAGGGCTGGGGGCTGGATTGTTCCGCTCCCTGGACGAGGCCGCGACGATGGCAGGGAAGACGACTCGATTTGATCCGGCAATGCTGCCGCAGCCGCGTGATGCGCGACTGTCGGCATGGCACCGCCTGCGCGATCGGGCGCTGACCTCCTGACTCGGGCGATCTTCAGATTGACTGTAAAAATCGATCACCCAATCCGATTTAATCAGTTTTTCTGAAACTTCGCGGGGCCTTAGCCTGTTCTCATCCAAAGCTGAGGAGGACGATATGGTCGATAAGCCAGTGATGACGACAAGCGCGGGTGCGCCGATTGCCGATAACCAGAACAGCCTGAGCGCAGGCCCGCGCGGTCCGCTGCTGCTCCAGGATTATCAGCTGCTCGAAAAGCTGGCACACCAGAATCGCGAACGTATTCCCGAACGTGTCGTCCATGCCAAGGGCTGGGGTGCCTATGGTACGCTGACCATCACCGGCGATATTTCCCAATATACCAAGGCGAAGGCGCTCCAGCCGGGTGCGCAGACGCCGATGATCCTGCGCTTCTCGACCGTGGCCGGCGAATTGGGCGCCGCCGATGCCGAGCGCGACGTGCGCGGCTTCGCGATGAAATTCTACACGCCCGAAGGCAATTGGGATCTGGTCGGCAACAACACACCGGTCTTCTTCGTGCGCGATCCACTGAAATTCCCCGATTTCATCCACACGCAGAAGCGCCATCCGCGCACCAATCTGCGCTCGCCCACGGCGATGTGGGACTTCTGGTCCTTGAGCCCCGAATCGCTGCACCAGGTGACGATCCTGATGTCGGATCGCGGCCTGCCGACCGATGTGCGCCACATCAACGGCTATGGCAGCCACACTTTCAGCTTCATCAACGACGCCGGCGAGCGTTTCTGGGTGAAGTTCCATTTCAAGACGATGCAGGGCCATCGCCACTGGACCAACGAGGAGGCGGCGGATGTCGTCGGCCGCACCCGCGAATCCACGCAGGAGGATCTGTTCGAGGCGATCGAGAAGGGCGACTTCCCCAAATGGAAGATGCAGGTCCAGATCATGCCGGAACTGGATGCGGACAAGACGCCCTATAATCCGTTCGACCTCACCAAGGTCTGGCCGCATGCCGATTATCCGCCGATCGACGTCGGCGTGCTGGAACTGAACCGCAACGCCGACAATTATTTCGCGGAGATCGAGCAGGCCGCCTTCTCGCCGTCCAACATCGTGCCGGGCATCGGCTTCTCGCCCGACAAGATGCTGCAGGCGCGCATCTTCTCCTATGCCGACGCGCACCGGCATCGGATCGGCACCCATTATGAAGCGCTACCGGTCAACGCGCCCAAATGCCCGGTGCATCATTATCACAAGGATGGGGCGATGCGCTTCTTCCCGAACAACCCCAACCCGGCCGCCTATTATGAGCCCAACAGCTTTGGCGGGCCGATCGAGGATCAGCGCTTCCTGGAGCCGCCGCTGAAGATTTCGGGCGATGCCGACCGCTATAATCATCGCGAAGGCAATGATGATTTCGGCCAGCCGCGCGCGCTGTTCAACCTGTTCGACGATGCGCAGAAGGCGCGGCTCTTCGCCAATATCGCCGCCGCCATGGGCGATATCCCGGACGAGATCGAGGAGCGCCAGTGCAGGCTCTTTGACCAGGTCCATCCTGACTATGGCGCCGGCGTGCGCCAGGCGCGGGCCACGATCAAGGATCGCAATCCATCGATTTCGGCCCCGACCGATGCGCTGTTGGCTGACGCATCCAGTTGAATAGACTTGCAATATTGTAAAAACAGGCCCTGGTGATGATAACCGGGGCCTGTATTTATCTATTCGCTGTCAAATGGTCGGCGGCATAGGAATATATATTAACATTGTCCGCTTAACCCGGATGGGAACATGACGCGGCCCGCCCTTCGCCATATTTCCCTGAAAATGTCGGTATTTACCGGCCTGCTTTACTTTGCGGTCGCGTCGCTTGCTCTGCTGACCTCGCGATTCGAAGGCGGTTTGGCGTTCATCTGGGGCGCCAATGCCCTGCTGATGGCGGAAATGATGACCGCGCGCATGCGCGCCTGGCCGCGTCTCATCCTCTCCTGTATGGTTGCCAGCACGATCGCGACGGCGCTGTTCGGCATCGGCGCATTGGCGGCGGTGCCGATGGCGATCCTCAATGTCGGGGAGGCGCTGGTGGTCGCCTATATCTGCCGCCGGCTGGGCGTCGGGCGACAGATCGCCGCATCGATGCGCGAATTGTGCATCTTCATCTTCGCGCTGGCGGGCGTTGCCAATGTGCTTGCCGGTATCGGTGCCGGGCTGGTGGTCTCCATTTTGCTGGGTGGTGATTTTCCCCATATCTGGCTGCAATGGTATAGCGGCCATGTGCTGGGCGGCCTCATCTGCACGCCGCTGCTGCTGATCCTGCTGCAGGGCGAGGTAAGCCGCTGGGCGCGCCAGGCCCGGCCGGTCGAGCGGCTGGAGGCGTTCGGCCTGCTGTCCGCCTTTGCTCTGTGCGCCTGGTGGATCTTCTATCGCGTCGATTATCCCATGCTGTTCGCCTCGTTGCTGCCGCTGGTACTGATCGCCTTCCGCACCGGCTATGCGGGGTCGGCGGCGGCGATCGTCATCCTCGCCCTGATCGGCGGCACGGCGACCATGACCGGCCATGGACCGCTCCGGCTGGTCGCGGTCAGCATTCCCGAACGCATCCAGTTCTTCCAATTCTATCTGGCGCTCAGCTTCCTGTTGTCGGTCCCCGTGGCCGCCGAACTCAACAGCCGTCGCCGGCTGATCCGCATGCTGCGCGACAGCGAGGCGCGCTATCGCGCCTTCGCCGAACATAGCGGCGACGGCGTGGTCAATCTCAGCATCGACGGCACCATCCAATATGTCTCGCCTTCAGCCATCGACCAGATCGGCATTGATGCAGACAAACTGCTGGGCCAGCCCGCCGTCGACCTGATCGATCCGGAATATCGGCCCTTCGCGATCGTCACCCATCGCCGCGCGCTCGCCCATCCGGGGGAGGCGCATGCGGTCGAATTTCGCCCCAACCGGCCGGACAATGATTTCGACTGGTATGAGATGCTGGTCCGCGCCGTGCTGGACGAGCAGGGGCGGGCGATCGGAGTCATCAGCACGGTGCGCGACATTTCCCGCCACAAGGCGCGCCAGCGGGCGCTGCACCAGGCGGCGGCGCAGGATGCCCTGACCGGCGCCGACAGCCGCCGCGCATTGCAGGAAAAGTTGGACGACCAGATCGCCCGCGTCGCGGCCGGCGGGCAGGCCTGCCTGCTGCTGATCGACATCGACCATTTCAAGTCGGTCAATGACCGCCATGGCCATGCCGCTGGCGACCGGGTGCTGGTGGGCTTTGTCGAGCGGCTGCGCCAGGCGCTGCGTGGCACCGGCAGCATCGGGCGCCTGGGGGGCGAGGAATTTGCCGTGCTGCTGGCCGATGTCGATCTGGAACGGGCGGAACGCATCTGCGAGCATCTGCGTACCCGCGTCGGGGTGCGGCCTTTCCCGCTCGGCAATGGCGAGGATATCGCCATCACCTTCAGCGCGGGCCTTGTCGAACTGGACGGCTCGGCCAGCGCCGCGACCCTGATGGACGCGGCGGACAAGGCGCTCTATGCCGCCAAGGGCAGCGGCCGCAACTGTCTGCGCTTCGCCGCCTGACGGTCCGGCGGAACGAGACCGTATTTCCTGCCGGAAAAATCGGTGATGTTATGTTGTAACTTATGCCGGTCTCGACTATGTAGCACGCACCATGCTGCTCAGCTTCCGTCACGCCTTGGAATCCGGACGCCTTGATCGCCTCGCGATGGCGCTTTCGGGGCTGTGCGTCGCGCATTGTTTCCTGACCGCAGTGGTGCTGGGCCTGCTGGCATCGGCCGGCGGCATTTTCGACAGTCCGATCTTCCATGAAGCAGGGCTGGCGCTTGCCATCCTGATGGGCGCGATCGCGCTCGGCCATGGCGCGCTCGTCCATCGTTTCATGATGCCCGCCGCGATCGGTTCGCTGGGCCTTGGCATCATGGCCGGCGCGCTGACCATGGATCATGGCTGGCAGGAAAGCGCCTATACGCTGCTTGGCGTCGCGATTCTCGCCCTCGGCCACGATCTCAACCACCGCGCCAGCCACTGATCGCCGGCGATTATCGGGGGTCGATCATCCCGCATCGATGACCACGAAAAAGGGGGCCTTTCGGCCCCCTTCGTCTTTCCGTCCTGTCCGCCCCGATCAGGCGTCCTTGCGCTCGACGCGATGCTCGCCCTTGACCCAGCGCACGGTCCCGGTGCTGGCGCGCATCACCACGCTCTCGGTGGTCAGCTTGTCGCCCGGCAGATGCTTCACGCCCGCCAGCAGCGATCCGTCGGTCACGCCGGTCGCGGCAAAGATGCAGTCGCCCTTGGCCAGTTCCTTGAGGTCATAGACCTTGTCCAGGTCGGTGATGCCCCACTTGTAGGCGCGCTGCTTCTCGTCATCGTTGCGGAACAGCAGGCGGCCCTTGAACTGGCCACCCACGCAGCGCAGCGCGGCACAGGCCAGCACGCCCTCGGGCGCACCGCCCGAACCCATATAGATGTCGATCGTGGTTTCGGGATTGGTGGTCGCGATCACGCCGGCAACGTCGCCGTCCGGGATCAGCATGATGCCGCAACCGATCGCGCGCAGTTCGGCGATCAGCTTCTCGTGGCGCGGGCGATCCAGCACGCAGACGATGATTTCATGCGGATCGACGCCCTTGGCCTTGGCCACCGCCTCGACATTCTCCTTCACCGACTTGTTGAGGTCGATGACATTGTCGGGATAGCCCGGACCGACGGCGATCTTGTCCATATAGACGTCGGGCGCGTTGAGCAGGCCGCCTTCTTCCGAAATGGCGAGCACGGCCAGCGCATTCGGGCCGGCCTTGGCGGTGATGGTGGTGCCTTCCAGCGGATCGAGCGCGATGTCGATCTTGGGGCCCTTGCCGATCGCGTTGCCGACCTTCTCGCCGATATAGAGCATCGGCGCCTCGTCGCGCTCGCCCTCGCCGATCACGACGGTGCCGTCCATATAGAGGTCGTTGAAGGCCAGGCGCATCGCCTCGACCGCAGCGGCGTCGGCGGCCTTCTCGTCGCCCCGACCGACCAGCTTGGATGCGGCGATTGCAGCCGCTTCGGTGACGCGCA
This sequence comes from Sphingobium yanoikuyae, assembly GCF_013001025.1. Classification (NCBI taxonomy): domain Bacteria; kingdom Pseudomonadati; phylum Pseudomonadota; class Alphaproteobacteria; order Sphingomonadales; family Sphingobiaceae; genus Sphingobium; species Sphingobium yanoikuyae. The sequence continues at coordinate 4,954,051 of NZ_CP053021.1, forward strand.
CCATTTCGAGTACCAAGACGCGATCGAGAATCGAACTAGCCTGCACCATAGCCACTCCTCTGCTGTAACTGATAGAGCAGGGCGATAGGATGTCCGCCTCTGCTTGTCGACCCAACTTGCCCGGCTCGCAAAGCTTTTCATAGTCGTGATGCCACGGATGGACGCGCCTTTGCCTTATATGGCATTCCGCAGCGTCCAGCGGCTGCCATCATCCCGCCATGTTCGACTGTTCAGATGTCGTCATGCGGTGGGTCTTGTCTTTCCCTCTTTTGCTGATCAGCCTGCCGCTGGCGGCCGCGCAGGATATCGTGCGGGTGGATGAAGCGCCGCTCGCCCAGCGTACCGCGATGGAGCAATATCAGGCGCGCACCGCTGTCGTCCGGCCCTGCGATCGCAGCGGCGGCGGCATCGTCGTGTGTGGCAGTCGGGCGGAGCGCAATGCGAAGGAAAGGCTGCCGCTGCCGCGCGAGCCGGTCGAAGGGCGCCCGCTTGCCGGCGATACGCCGCGCGCTTCCGCTGCCGCACCCAGGCAAGGCGCCTGCGGTGTCGTCGGCGGGCAGGGGACGGGCTGCGTCGGTGGCGGCGTGCCGATCCTGGGCGCCGCCATGCTGGCCGGCAAGGCCATCACCCATTTGCTCGACCCCGACGCCGACATGGCACCACCGCCGCCCCTGCCGGATTCGGTCAAGGGCGCCGGCCAGCACTGATCCCACCGGTCCCGGCGCGATCAATCCAGAATATGCATGACCATCGGCGTGTCGAGCAGGCTGTCGGAGCCGGCCAGCCGCTCCAGCGTCTCGCGCACGCAGCGTTCCTCGCCGGCATGGGTGACGATCGCCACCAGCACGCCATCGGCCTGGTTGGCGCCGCGCTGGATCATGCTCTCGATCGAAACGCCGGCATCGCGGGTCGCAGCCGCGATCTCGGCCAGCACGCCGGGGCGATCCTGCACCTTGAAGCGCAGATAGGCGCGGCCGATCCGCTGGCCGGCGTCGGCCGGCTGTTGCGGGGTCAGGGCGGCGACCGGCATTGCCAGCGCATCGCCATATTCGTCGCGCGCCACGTCGATCAGGTCGGCAACCACGGCCGAAGCGGTCGGGCCGTCACCCGCGCCACGTCCCTGGAAGAAGAGGCGACCGACGAAATTGCCCTCGGCCACCACGGCATTGAGCGAGCCGTCGACATGGGCCAGTGGATGGTCGAGCGGCACCAGCATCGGATGAACGCGCTGGAACAGGCCTTCCGGCCCATTCTCCGCCATGCCGACCAGGCGGATGCGGAAGCCCAGCGCCGCTGCCTCGGCGATGTCGGCGGCGATCACATGGCGGATGCCGGTGGTCGCGACATGGTCGAAGTCCAGTTCGGTGCCAAAGGCCAGGCTGGCGAGGATGGTCAGCTTGTGCGCGGCATCGACGCCGTCAATGTCGAAGCTTGGATCGGCCTCAGCATAGCCCAGCTCCTGGGCTTCCTTCAGCACCTCGTCAAAGCCCCGGCCTTCCTTCTCCATGGTGGTCAGGATGTAATTGCAGGTGCCGTTGAGGATGCCATAGACGCGGCTGATCTCGTTGGCGGCCGCGCCTTCGCGCATGCCCTTGATGACCGGGATGCCGCCGGCGACCGCCGCTTCATATTTGAGCGCCACGCCGGCCTTCTCGGCGCGGCTGGCAAGGTCCAGGCCATGATGGGCCAGCATCGCCTTGTTGGCGGTGACGAACGGCTTGCCGGCGGCCAGGCACTGGCGGGCGAGGGTGAGGGCAGGGCCGTCGGCGCCGCCGATCAGTTCGACCACCACGTCGATATCGTCGCGGGTCGCCAGCGTCGTCATGTCGTCGACCCATTCATACGGCGACAGGTCGACGCCGCGATCCTTGTTGCGGTCGCGCGCGGAGATGGCGACCACCTGCACCGGACAGCCGGCGCGGCGGGCAATCAGGGCGCCATTGGTGTTGAGCAGGCGAATGACGCCGCCACCCACCGTTCCGAGGCCAACGAGCGCGACGCGCAGCGGGGCATGGCGGTGGAGATTGGTCATGGCGTTTCCTGGTCCTTCGCACTGTAAGAGCCGCGCTGATAGCGGCCCGAGCGCCGCTGTCCAAGGAAAAGCATAGCGGCGCCCGATTGAAAGATAAGTGCGCAGGGGGTCAGTTCAGCTTTCGATTGCGTGCGCAGCGGCCGAGTGCATTGAGGACGAACTGATAATCCGCACGCGCCGCTTCGGCGTCCTGCACCGCCAAGGTGCGGACCGACCGGGCCGGCAAAGTGGCCGGCAGGCTGCAACTCAGCCGATACCAGAGCAGGCTGCCGGGGGCAGGGGCGCGGGCGGCTTCGTCGACGATTTCGCCCAGCGCCACGGCCCAGCTGGGCTGTTGTCCGGGGCGGCGGATGATCGACAGCGACACCGGATCGCCATTTTCGGTGCGCAGGAAAATCTGGGTCTCGCCTTCGCCGGCGATCGTGCCGGCAACATGGAAAGCGTCGCCCAGGCCGATGATTCGCGGCGGTGCGTCCGGCGCAACCAGCGCCGATAGAACGGTCTTTACCCGTTCGACCTCGGCGGGGGTGGCGGCGATCTGCGCATCGCGCGCAATCAGCTGAATCTGGCCCGGCCGCCCGCCCGGACGAGCGAACAGCAGCACTTGCGCCTTCTTCAGCTTGGGCATCTTGCCCTTCGAATCGAGGCGGGCGTCATAGAGGTAGCCAACGGTCGGGCTTATGCCCCCTTCGCCGCGAATCAGTGCGGTCACTTCGGCCTCGACATAGACCCTGCGATAGCCCGCGGGGGCGTCCGGAGCCTGTTCGGGCTTCAACGGGACGATGTTGCTAATGCGCACGTTGGCAACCATCGGCGCGGCATCGGACAGGTCCGCAATGTCGGCGTAGGTCAATCCGGCGGCAACCGTCGATGATTGCGCTGTCATCGAATTTGTCTGAGAAAATGCCGGAAAAACGGCGGTATATGAGGCGGAAATGAGGCACAGCGAGGCGAGTGTCTTCATGGCCATGGTGGATTTCTTCTGCATCTTCGTCCTATGCTGTCAGCCCGTGGCAGGGATGTCACAGGCAAGTCATTCCGGTGTGTGATGGTAAACGCAAGCCGGTAGTTCGATAAAGCGTTTGCGTGCCACGATGCGCCGCGATAGGAGTTCGCACGGTAGCAAATGGACGGATAAGGGCCAAAGGTGGTCGGGGATAGCCCCGGGCAGCTCGGGCCGTTTTTGGCTGATTTGTACAACCCACTGGTAAGATGAGTTAAGGAGTGTCGTTGCCGAATGGCCTATGCTGACCACTCGCAAGGATCGAGTCGTACGATATCGATCGTCATCGTCGCCCTGATTCACGCTGTTCTCGGCTATGCCTTCGTCACCGGTCTTGGCATGAAATATGTCAAAAAGGCGGCGGAACAGCTGAACGTGATCGACGTGAAGGAGGAGCCCCCGCCACCTGACGAGGAGCCGCCGCCGCCGCCGCCGGACAAGCCGATTGAGCCTCCGCCGGTCGTCGCGCCGCCGCCGATCGTCCAGACCCCGGCCCCCGCGCCGCCGATCCAGACGGTTCGGACGCCGCCGCCGGTGTTCAATGAGGTTCCGGTGCCCGCACCGCCGCCGGCCCCGCCGCCGCCGCCCGCTGCAAAGCAGGCTGCAAAGGGCGTGTCGCCGCGTGGCAATCCGGGTTCCTGGGCAACCACGGAAGACTATCCTTCGCGCGCTCTGCGTGAAGAAAAGCAGGGGACCACTGGTTTCCGTCTTGAAGTGGGTGCCGATGGCCGTGTCACGAGCTGCACCGTTACGCAGTCGAGTGGCTCGCCTGAACTGGACGACGCAACTTGTAAGCTGGTTTCCCGCCGCGCGCGCTTTAGCCCCGCGGAAGATGACCAGGGTAACAAGATCCCGTCGACCTACGCGAACCGCATTCAGTGGCGGATCCCGCAGTAATTTAAACGGGAGGGCAGGCGCCCGGCGCCGCTCTCCCCTTTCACGATCCTTTTGAGAGGGAAGTCTTGAACATGTTGATGTATCTCGCAGCCGCGGCGCCCAAGCCGGAAAACCCGTACGGCCTGATGGAAGCCCTGGAGCAGGGCGGCACCATTGCCTGGACCGTCTTCATCATCCTCTGCGCCATGTCGGTCGGCACTTTCTACATCCTGTTCACCAAGCTGATCGAACAGCAGAAGGTGATCAGCCAGGGCAAGAAGATCCGTGCGACCTTCTGGCGCGCTGGTTCGCTGAAGGAAGCTTCGGCCAAGCTCGAAAAGAACTCGGCCTACAAGCAGATCGTCGATGACGGCATCAAGGCTCAGGAAGAGCATGGCAAGCTGAAGGATCCGGTCGAAGCACATGACTGGCTGCACGGCTCGCTGGCTCGCTCGGAAGCCGCGATCAACTCGTCGCTCGGTGGCGGCCTGGCGTTCCTCGCCACCGTCGGTTCGACCTCGCCGTTCATCGGTCTGTTCGGTACCGTTATCGGCATCTACCGCGCTCTGATCAAGATCGGTGCTGCCGGTCAGGCCTCGATCGACGCCGTTGCCGGCCCGGTCGGTGAAGCTCTGATCATGACCGCGCTGGGTCTGGCCGTGGCCGTTCCCGCCGTTCTGGCCTACAACTTCCTGCAGCGCCGCAACAAGGCGATCTCGGAACAGCTGAACGGCTTCACCGTCGACCTGCTGGCCTACCTGGTTTCGGACGGCGCCGTGAAGCCGACCGTTGCTGCCGCTCCGGCCGCTGCTGCTGCCAAGCCGGCTGCTGCGCCGACCAAGGCCTAATCGCCTTAAGACGCCGGTTCGGGCGCCGGGTGGCGGCTGCGACCACCCGGCCCCTGCCGGACAGGGGCCCCGGTTAACGGGGCACCTACGACACCAAGGTTAGGATTGTATCAATGGCAATGAGTGTTGGCTCCGACGGCGGTGACGACAAGCCGATGTCCGACATCAACACGACGCCGCTCGTCGACGTCATGCTGGTGTTGCTCATCATCTTTCTCATCGCGGTCCCGGTCGTCGTCCAGACGGTCGATCTGCAACTTCCCAAGGTGGCGTTCGAGCCGACCACGACGAAACCCGAAAATGTTTCCTTGTCGGTCACCTCGGCGCCCGACGGCAGCTGTGCGGTTTACTGGAACCTGACCAAGGTCAGCTCCGACGAACTGCTCGATCGCGCCGTCGCCAAGCTGGAAGCGGACATCAAGAAGGCTGGTGGTGTTGAAAATCTGACGCCCGAGGATCTGCCTGAAGTGCATATCCGCGGCGACATCAATACCCCCTATCGTTGCATCGGCGGCACCATCTACACGATGCAGCGCGCCGGTTTCCCGAAGGTGGGCTTCATCTCCGAACCGGAACCCGGTTCGACGACGACCCGCCTCTGATCGGCCGCATAAGGAGAATTCGTTATGGCCATGAGCATGGGCTCCGATGATGGTGAGCCGATGGTGGAAATGAACACGACGCCGTTGATCGACGTCATGCTCGTTCTCCTCATCATGTTCATCATCACCATTCCGATCCAGACCCACGCGGTTAAGATCGATCTGCCGCAGAGCGCGCCTCCGAGCGACAATGTGGTCGACCCTGTCAAGAACAAGGTCGCGATCGATGCCGGCGGCGTGATCAGCTGGAACGGTGCGCCGATCGACCTGCTGACCCTGCGTCAGTATCTGCAGCAGTCGCTGCGTCTGCCCGTCGAGCCGGAACTGCAGTTCCAGCCCAACGCGCAGACCCGCTACGTCGTCGTTGACGAGGTGCTGGCGGAGATCAAGCGTGCGGGCGTGACCAAGCTGGGTTTCGTCGGCAACGAGCAGTATAGCTCGTTCTGATCCCTGATCGTCCGGGGCTTGTCGGTCTCAGACTTCCCGTCTCCGACCCATCGGACGATCAATCGGACCACAGACCAGGGGCTGCTTCGGCAGCCCCTTTTTTGTGCCGGCGCGTCTCCCGCTTAACATTTCCCTTACCTTCCTGCGCGATGCTGAAGGGGAATGGGTGGATGTGGACCATGGGTGCTGAACGACTGACTGAATTGGAACGCAGGGGCCGGCTTGCCGAACGGCGCGACATTGTGATCAGCGTCAAGGTGCGGCGTCCGGGCGAAACCTGGTTCACCAGCAATATCGCCGACATGTCGCTTACCGGCTTTCGCCTGCACAGTTTCATGAAGCTCACCGTCGGCAGCGAGCTGTGGATCATGCTACCGGGCTTCGAGGGCCGTCGCGCCCGCGTTCAATGGGTGCGCGCGCATGAATCGGGCTGCACCTTCGAGCGCCCGCTCCATCCCGCCATCTTCGATTATATCGTCCAGCGCTGCCTCGCCGGTCGCTGACCGTGCGTCCGGCGGGACGGCGGTTCAGCCGTCCAGCTGGTCCTGGAACTGCAGGCTGGCCAGTCGCGCATAAAGACCGCCCAGCGCCACCAGCGTCGCATGATCGCCCTGTTCCACGATCCGTCCCCGATCCAGCACGATGATCCGGTCGGCGGCCCGCACGGTCGCCAGCCGATGGGCGATGACGATCGTCGTGCGCCCCTGCATCAGCCGGTCGAGCGCATCCTTGACCAGCTGCTCGGATTCCGCGTCGAGCGCCGACGTCGCCTCGTCCAGCAGCAGGATCGGCGCATCGCGCAGCAGCGCGCGGGCGATCGACACGCGCTGGCGCTGTCCGCCCGACAGCCGTGCGCCGCCTTCGCCCAGATGGCTGTCCAGCCCCTGGGGCAGGGCGCGCAGAAAGGCTTCGGCATTGGCCGCCCGCGCCGCCGCCCAGATCTCCTCGTCGCTCGCATCCCATTTGCCATAGCGCAGATTGTCGCGGGCGGAGGCGGCGAAGATCACGCTGTCCTGCGGCACCATCGCCATCGCGGCGCGCAGCGCGGCCGGATCGGCGGCCGGCAGCGGCACATCGTTCAGCCGCACTTCGCCCTGATCGGGATCATAGAAGCGCAGCGCGAGCTGGATCAGCGTCGACTTGCCGGCACCCGAAGGCCCGACGACGGCCACCGTCTCGCCCGGCGCAATGTCGATCGTGACGCCGTTCAGCGCCGCCTGGTCGGGCCGGGTGGGATAATGGAAATGGACATTGTCGAAGCGCAGCCGCGCGCCCTGCGCCAGCGTCGGGATCGCGACCGGCGCCGTCGGCGCGGCGATTGCCGGCTCGGCCGCCATCAACTCGTCCAGCCGGCTCGCCGCCCCTGCGCCACGCAACAGGTCGCCCCAGCTTTCCGACAAGGATCCGAACGCGCCGGCCACCAGCCCGCCGGTCAGCACGAAGGCAGCGATGCTGCCGCCCGACAGGCGCCCGGCCGCGACATCGATCGCGCCCAGCCACAACACGCCGGTGATCGATCCGAACACCAGGGCAAAGGCGATGGCGGTCATCACCGCGCGCAGCAATATCCGCTGCCGGGCGGTGGCAAAGCCGCTCGCGACGGTCGCGTCGAACCGGGCCGCCTCGCGCCCTTCCTGGCCAAAACCCTGGACGATCTTCATCGCGCCCAGCACTTCGGTGGTGACGCTGCCGACTTCCGCCAGCCGATCCTGGCTGGCGCGCGACAATTTGCGCACCCGCCGGCCCAGCGTCACCAATGTCAGGACGATCACCGGTATGCCCAGGATTAGCAGCCCGGCCAGCTTGGGCGCCAATATGAACAGATAGATAAGGCCGCCAATGCCGGTGACCAGGTTGCGCAGCGCGACCGACACGGTCGATCCGACCACCTGATCGATGATCGCGGTGTCCGCCGTCATGCGCGACGCGATCTCCGACGGCCTGTTCTCCTCGAAGAAGGCCGGCGCCTGGCGCAGCAGATTGGCCTGGGTCGCGCTGCGAATGTCGGCGACCACCCGTTCGCCCAGCCAGGATACGAAATAGAAGCGCAGCGCGCTTGCCAGCGCCAGGATCACCACCAGCAGGAACAGATATTCGAACCAGCGGCTGATATCGCCGCCGCCGGTAAAGCCCTTGTCGATCACCAGGCGAAAGCCGCTCGGGATCGCCAGCGTCGCTGCGGAAGAGACGCTCAGCGCGGTCAGCGCCCCGGCGATCCGCGCCGGATAGCGCGTCGCAAAGCGCCACAGCATGGCCAGACTCGACAGGGCAGGGCGATCGGCGCGGCGCGGCGCGGGTGCGGTGGCATCCTCCATGTCGGGGCGTTAGCAGCGCGGCGCGCCCGCCTCAATGGGCGGGCGTGATCCCGCCGCTCAGGCCGCCGGTGCGATCCGTTCGGCCAGCGCCATCAGGCGCGGCGTATCCGCCTTGCCGGTCAATGCATAGGCCATGTCGCCGGCCTCCCAATAGGCGACCGTGCCGTCGCGCCGCTCCGCGATCAGCGGCTGCCCTTCCGCCGGCGTTTCCGCCCGGTCGGCGAACAGCGACAATTGCTCGCCCTTTTCGGTGGTCAGCGCGATCGCGATCGCCGGGCTGTCGGCGGTCGGGAACAGTTGCACGTCCCGCACCTGCCAATTGGCCGGCAGGCGCGGCAGCACGATGCCGGTCGACCGCCGGATTTCGGCATCGTCCAGCTTGGCGCTCTCGACCTGCGACGCCATCTGCTGGCGCAGCAGGCCGGCGCGGCGCGATGCGGCCGCCTCGTCCAGGAAAGTGCTGGCCTGTGCCGCCTGGGGAAATTCGCCCAGCGCCCCCCGGCCGATCCATCCCGTCGCCAGCAGCGCCGCGATCGCCGCCGCCCGGCCGACATGGCGCCAGCCGCGCCCGGCCTCATTGTCATTGGCCACCGGCTGCGACATGTCGCGGCGCCGGCCGACCAGCGTCCCCTTGGTGCCGTCATGCATCAGGCGGAAATCGATATGCGGCCAGCGCTTGCGCCAGCGGCGCGCGACCAGCCGTTCGCCCGGCCGCGCGGCATCGTCCAGCAGCACCACGCCATGGGGCGAGAGGCGCGCGAACAGGCTGTCGGCGGCGCCCCGCACCAGCGGATGCACGCTCCAGGGCGGGCCATCGATGATGATCAGGTCGATCTGCTCGGGCAGCCGGTCGATCGCATACCAGCGGCCCGGCCAGTCGGCGCTTTCGTGGGTCAGCGGCGCATGGCGGATATCCACGTCCAGCGCATGGTCGGCCAGCCATTGCCGGGTCGCATCGACAAAGCCGCCATGCTGGTCGAAACTGTGCAGCTGTCCGCCGCCATGCAATTGCAGCGCCCGCGCGGCGATCAGCGAGGATGCGCCCGCGCCCAGTTCGACGACATGCGCCGGCCGCAGCCGCGCAATCTCGCGCACGATATGGCGCAGGAAACCGACATCCGCCTTCCAGCTTCCCAGATGGGGCAGCGCATCATGGGGCAGTTTGAGCTCGTCCAGCAGCGCGCGCTTGTCCGCCTTGCGCCCGCCCGACAGGCTGGCGAGCAGCCAGGGCCAGCCGATCGCGCCAAAGGCCAGGCGCCATGCCATGTCTGAGACGCGGCGGGATAGGTCATCGGTCACGGGTTCGGATTCATTCAGCGAGAGGAAGCCGGTCAATTCACGGGAAGTCACGGGGAAATACGCTCCTGTCGCAAAGGCGGGGACTATGCCAGCAGTCCTGTTTCACGCATATGACGCCCATCCAATTGGTCAAATCATGACGCAGGAAACGCCGATGACCCGTATAATTTCCGCGACGGTCGAACGCTGGCCGGTGGCGGGCGCCTTCATCATCAGCCGCGGCGCCAAGACGGAGGTGGATGTCGTCGTCTGCACCGTGGGCGACGGCGATCATGTCGGGCGGGGCGAGGGCACGGCCATCTATTATGAGGGGGAGACGGCACAGGGCTGCGTGGCGGCGATCAACGCCTATGCCGGGCCGCTCGATCGCGAAGCGCTGTTGCAGGCGATGCCGCGCGGCGCCGCGCGCAACGCGCTCGACTGCGCGCTGTGGGATCTGGAGGCGAAACGGGCCGGCGTCCCGGTCTGGCAACTGGCCGGCCTTGCTGCACCGACGCCGCTGCCCACCGCCTTCACCATCAGCCTGGGCGAACCGGAGCGGATGGAGGCCGATGCCCGCGCCGCCGTCGCACGCGGCTTTGGCCTGCTCAAATGCAAGCTGACGGGGGAGGGCGATCATGCCCGCATCGCCGCCGTGCGCGCCGGCGCACCGGGCGTCCGGCTGATCGTCGACGCCAATGAAAGCTGGCATGACCGCGACATCGTGGCGGAGGCAGCGGCGCTCGCCGAACTGGGCGTGGAAATGGTGGAGCAGCCGATCCTGCACGGGCGGGAGGACAGGCTGGCCGGCCTGCGCGCGCCGTTGCCGCTCTGCGCCGACGAAAGCTGCCACACCCGCGCCGATCTCGACCGGCTGGGCGATTTCGACGCGGTGAATATCAAGCTCGACAAGGCCGGTGGCCTGACCGAAGCGCTGGCTCTGGCACAGGCGGCGCGAGCCCGCGGCTTTCGCATCATGGTCGGCTGCATGCTCGGCACCTCGCTCGGCATCGCGCCTGCCGCCTTGGTGGCACAGGGCGCCGACTGGATCGATCTCGACGGCGCGCTGCTGCTGGCGAAGGATCGCGGCGGCGCCCTGCCGCTGCGCGACGGCCTGCTCCACCCTGGCACCCTCTGGGGCCAGGGCTGATATTCCTCCCCGCAAGCGGGGAGGGGGACCATCCGAAGGATGGTGGAGGGGGCAGGCCGCCTGAAGCAAGTGGCGCCAACCGGCCACCGCTTTCCGACTCGGCCATTCTCTGGTCTATCCTCGGCGATGCAATCCGCGTCATCGCCCGTTGCCCATGGGCGGGGTGACCCAAATGTCGCCTCGATGGCGCGTCACCGTCGCCTGGTCGTGACCCGATCGGCAGGCAGCTGTGACCCAGGTGTCGCGCCGCTGTCGCGTGACAGGGGCGTGGGTGGCGCATATCCGGCGCAAACGGCCCGATTTGCCCGACGACACTGTGAACTTCGGGGCTGTCGCGTCGGCGTGACCCTGCCGGGTCCGCCGATCACGGCAGATTGTCTTGGCTCAGTAACCCAGCGTCAGGCCGACGCTATAATATTTCGGGCCGACATTGGCCTTGGCACGCAGCTTGGGGATCAGCGGCATCGCCAGCGTCGCATAGGGGCGGGTATTGTCGCCGCTGAAGCGCACGCCGGCACCGATCGAGACCGACATGGGAATCGTATAGGCCGCCTCGACCCGGCCATAGAGCTTGGTGTCGCCATCGCGCAGATAGACGCCGCCGCCCGGCGTCAGGCTGAAACCCGCCATGTCGAGCGCATAGCCGGCGCCGATCTCGGTGCCCCAATGGCCGTCGGCGCGGCCATAATTGACTTCAGCGCCCAGTCCCTCGGCATGGGCGGCAGGCGCCATAAGGGGGGCAGCGATCAGCAGGCAAAGGGCCGCCATCCGGTTCATTTTCATGGCAAATCCATATCAGTCATTGGTGATGGATGGGTAAGGGCGCGGCTGGTCCCCGCCGGCAAGCGGAAAGGGGACCAGCCGAATCGGTCGTGCGGTGAAGCGAGCCGTCCTGCTCTACTCGTCGACGCGGCGGACCGGCTGCACCTCGGCATAGGGCATGATCATCCGGCCGTCGGGCGCGGCGGTGAAGGTCGTCTGGGTCGGATAAGCGAACTCGATGCCGCGCGCGTTGAACTCGCGCAGCACGGCCAGGCCGATCTTGTGCCGCACCAGGTAGATTTCGTCCCAGCCGGGCAGATAGACGTCGAACTCGACCTCGAAATCCAGGCTGGATGCGCCAAAGCCGATGAAGCCGGAGCGCACGAAATTGCCGCCCAGTTCCTCGATGATGGTCTTGAGGATGGAAGGAATCTCCGCCGCCAGATCGGGCGCGGTCTGATAGATCACACCGATCGGGAACTTGATCCGGCGATGATCCAGCGTCTGATAGCTGGTGATTTCCTTCTGCAGCAGATTGGCGTTGGAAATCACCTTCTTCTCGCCGGTGACGGCGCGCAGCCGGGTGGATTTCAGGCCGATCTTCTCGACCGTCGCGGTGGTCGTGTCATAGGTGATCGTCTCGCCCTGCCGGAACGGCTTGTCGAAGATGATCGACAGCGCCGCGAACAGATCGGAAAAAATGCCCTGTGCGGCAAGGCCGATCGCGATGCCGCCGATCCCCAGACCCGCGACCAGGCCGGTCACGTTGACGCCCAGATTGTCGAGAACGACGATCGCGGCGATCGCGAACAGGGCAAATGTCACCAGGATGCGGATCAGGCCCATCGCATTGGCCAGTGTCTCGCCCTGGCCATCGTCGGCCAGCGTCTTGCGCTCGATCAGGCCCAGGATGATCTCCCGTGCCCAGATCGCGGCCTGCACGACCACGGCGATGGTGAAGAAGAAGGTGACGGTCTTGTCCAGCGACGCGGGCGCGTCGGCGAACACCACGACCAGCCGGGCCGCGACCATGACCATGAAATATTGCGTCGTGCGCGCCGCCGCCCGGCTCAGCACATTGCCAAGGCCCAGCGGGTCGCCACGCCGGCCGCGATGCTTGGTGCCGATCCGGCGCAACGTGGCGAGCGCCAGATAGATGATCGTGGCCGCGCCGATGGCGATCAGGATCTGGATATAATGAAGCTGGAACCAGGCGATGGTCGAATGCCACATTTCGGTGAGGTTGGGCGCGCGCACATTGATGTCGATGCCGGGGTCGTTCTTGTTGGCCATGCTGATCCTTGATTGATGGTCCGTGGGCTCGATCAGGCTGCTGCTGCCAGCGGGGGCGCGTTGGCCAGATCGTCGAGGAACGCGATCAGCCCGCGTTCGTGACGCGACAGATAGCGCGTCCGGCGCGGCAGGCGAAGCCCCTGCCGCCATTCATCCTGTCCGTCCTTGCACAGGTCGATCAGGGCGGGGTGGATATAGGATTTGCGGCTGATCGCCGGCGTGTTGCCCAGCGCCGCCGCGACCGGTTCGATCATCTCCTTGAGCGAGACATGGCCCGCCGCCAGCGCCTCGAAGGCGATGGTCGACGCGCCCCAGGTGCGGAAATGCTTGGCGGTGAAGTCACCGCCCAGGGCTTGCGCGATATAGGCGTTGACGTCGCTCGAACTGATCGGATGCGCCTCGCCATCCTCGTCCAGATATTGGAACAGATGCTGGCCCGGCAGATCCTGCACCGCCCGCACGAATCGCAGCAGGCGGCTGTCGGTGATGCTCAATTGCTGTTCCTTGCCGGACTTGGCGCGGTAGCGCAGGGTCAGGCTGCGGCCATTCAGGTCGACATGCCGCCGCCGCAGCGTGGTCGCGCCGAAGCTCTTGTTGGTGGTGGCATAATGTTCGTTGCCGACGCGCAGCTTGGCGAGGTCCAGCAGCCGCACCACCGCCGCGATCGTCCGCGCCTTGCGCAGGCCGCGCCGCGACAGATCCTCCTCCATCTGCGCCCGCAGCTGCGGCAGGGCGCGGCCGAAGGCGGGGCAGCCGGCATATTTTTCCGCCTCGCGCGCAGCCCGGAAATCGGGGTGATAGCGATATTGCTTGCGCCCCCGCTCGTCATAGCCGGTCGCCTGGATATGGCCGTGGGGCGAAGGGCAGAACCAGCAGTCGCGATAGGCGGGCGGCATGGCGATCGCGTTCAGCCGATCGATCTCGTCGCGGTCGGTGATGCGGCTGCCGTCCGCCGCGCGATAGGCCCATTCCTGCTTCAGCGCGCGCCGGCTGATGCCGGGCATGCCGTCATGGCTGTGGATGATGGCGGGGGACGACATGGGAACCGGGCGACCTTCTTTCTCCCGGTCCAACCCGTGATGATCGGCTTCGTTCCGCGTGCAGCCTGCCCGGCGCTGTCAGGACGGGCGCGATCGCAGCCGCTGCAACCAGCCGCTGCCCGCGCCATAATGGCCGGTCCAGGGCAGCAACGGACGGCGCACCGTCGTCGCCTGCGCGCAGCCGACGATCAGGCTGATGACCGCCAGCGGAAAGGCCAGCATCATGGTGGCGGGCATGGCAAAGGCGAGGATGATGGCCGAAAGCCCGCCGCCAAAGGCCGCGAGCGTTGCCCGCAGGTCGCCGTCGGGACCGCGCAGCCAGAACAGGCAGCCCGTGACGCCCAGCGCGAACATGGCGATATTCTGCATCGCGCCGGCCGGCACGATCGCACAGGCGGCAATCAGCCCGATCATCGCCAGCGCGGCGCGGCGCCACTGCCAGCCGCCGATCAGGCGGGTGAGCAGCGGATAGAGCAGCAATTCACAGGTCAGCGCCGCCAGCAGGATCGCGCCGGGGGCCGCCGCGCCCTGGCCGTCCGCGATGAAGGCGACGACCGCGCTCGCCGCCCAGGGCAGCATCCGCGACGGCGCCATGCGGATATGGCTGAACCAGCCGGTCATGCCCGGCCGCAATGCCCAGCGTCGGTCGGCCTGCCGCAACTGGAAGGCGGACAGGGCAAACAGCATCTGCACGCCCCATGGCATATAGGCGGGGGACAGCAGCGGGGCGGCCAGGATCAATCCCAGCATCAGTCCCTGAAGCCAGCCCAAAATCCGCAATTCCATGGTCATGCCGTCACTCCAGCCTGTGCGCCAGGCTGTTCGAAGAACGGCACGCGTCCGGCGTCCTTGCGCTTGCGAGTCAAATAAGTGTCGAGGCCGATCTGGAGCGAGAGCATCATGAAGATGAAGGGCTGATAGGCGATGCCCACGAACAGCGATCCGATCATGTAGACGACATGGCCCTGCTGCAGCGCCACGGCGAAGGGCGCGATCCAGGCTTCGTCCGGTCCGTCGCGCTTGCGATACATGCGGCGGATCGATTCGGTGCGGATGAAGCAACTGAGGTGCAGCAGCGCCCACAGGAAGAAGCCGAAATAGCCCTGTTCGCCCAGCATCTCGAAATAGGCGCTGTGATAGGCACGGCCCTTGTCGGTAACCAGGCGGCGTTCGATCCGTTTCTCGTCGCCATCGCCGACCTCGCTCTGGGCGAAATAGGTGAAGCTGTTCTGGAGATAATTGTCGAAGCCGCCGCCGCCCGGATGGGTCTTCACATAGTCGAGCGTCCACATCCACACCGCGACGCGGGTGGACGCGCTCTCGTCGCCCTGGTGATTTTCGATCGTCTGCATCCGCTTGGTGAAGCTGGCGGGCAGGAAGGGGATGGCGGCCAGCGCGGCAAAGGCCAGCAGCGGGCCATAAACGAATTTGCGCTTCGACCGCATCAGCATCATGCCGGCCAGGATGACCAGACAGACCAGGCCCGTGCGCGCCTCCGTGCCGACCGGCATCAGCATGCAGGCCAGGCACAAGGCATAGGCAAAGGCCTTCACCTTCCAGTCGGGCGGAAAGATGGTGCCATGCTGGGTGAGCCACAGGATGATCGGGATCAGCGCGATCGCCACGCAGGAAATGATGCTACCCTCATACAGGCCGCTATTATTGTCGACCATCAGATTGAGCACGCCATAGCCGCCGCCCGACAGCGCGGTCTTCATGCCGCCATTGATGATGATCGTGCTCGCGCACAGCACCATGAACAGCGCCAGCGCCTCGATCCGCAGCCGCGTGCGCAGCACCAGCGGCAGGAACACGGCAAAGACGATCGCCTTCCACACCCAGGCCCATTTGGTCGCGGCGTTGATCGGGAAATCGGCGGTGGCGGTCGTATAACCGCACCAGGCCAGCAGGACGAGCAGCAGCACCTGCCGCGCGGAAAAACGGCAATCCTTCTTGTCGTCGACCACTATCCAGGCACCGACCGCACAGACGAAGGCGATCAGCGAGATCGGGATCGAATTGAGCAGATAATAGCAGAGCCGCTGGGGCGAAACGATGTCGATATAGGCGTAGATGATGACCAGCAGGAACGGCCGCTTGAATCCCATCAGGAAGAAGGCGCCCAGGAAGGCGATGAAGAACAGGTCACGCATCGGCGGCGTCTCCGTCCGGCGATGCCGGCGGGGTGTCGATGTCGCGATCCAGGTCCGGGCGCGACAGCAGCCGCCAGGCGGCCAGCAGGATGACGCCATGGCTGATCAGCAGGGATAGGATATCGATCATTGCGTGTTTTGATCTGCCGGTTCTGGACTCTTGCCCCGTAAAATCCCTAGCGTGACAGAGTTGACGGGGCGTTAAACCTTTTTCGGCAAAAAGTTACCGCTATGACTCGTATCCTTCACGTTCTCGATCACAGCCTGCCGATGCACAGCGGCTATACGTTCCGCACGCGGGCGATCCTGCGCGCGCAACTGGCCAAGGGCTGGGATGTGCGCGGGCTGACCGGCCGGCGCCATGTCGCGGCGGGGCCGCAGGAGGAGTTGGTCGATGGCCTGCATTTCCACCGCACGCCGGGTGAAGCGGCCAGCGGTAATGCGCTGCTGCGCGAGTGGCGCGACATATCCGCCCATGCCGATGCGATCGAGTCGCTGGTGCGCCAGTGGCGGCCGGATATCATCCATGCCCATTCGCCGGTGCTCAATGCCATGGCCGCGCAGCGAGTCGCGCGCCGCCACGGCATTCCGCTGATCTACGAGATTCGCGCCTTCTGGGAGGATGCGGCGGTCGGTAACGGCACCGGGACCGAAGGCAGCCCACGCTACTGGCTGACCCGCCAGCTCGAAACCCATGCGGTCCGTGCGGCCGACGCGGTTGCCGTCATCTGCGAAGGGCTGCGGTCCGATCTGGTTGCGCGCGGAATCGACTCGGCCAAGATCACCGTCTCGCCCAATGGCGTCGATCTCGATCAGTTCGGCGCGCCGGTGCCGCGTGATCCGGCCCTGACCGCGAAGCTGGGGCTCGAAGGGGCGGATGTCGTCGGCTTCATCGGCAGCTTCTATGATTATGAAGGGCTGGACGATCTGATTGCCGCCATGCCGCGACTCGTGCGGGCGCGGCCCAGGGCCAAGCTGCTGCTGGTCGGCGGCGGGCCGATGGAACAGGCGCTGCGCGATCAGGCGCTGGCATCGCCTTTTACCGACCATATCGTCTTTGTCGGCCGGGTGCCGCACGACCAGGTCGAACATTATTATGCCCAGGTTGATGTCCTCGCCTATCCGCGCAAGGCGATGCGCCTCACCGATCTGGTGACGCCATTGAAGCCGCTGGAGGCGATGGCGCAGGGCCGACTCGTTGCTGCGTCGAGCGTCGGCGGCCATCGTGAACTGATCGAGGATGGCGTGACCGGCACCCTGTTCGCGCCGGACGACCCGGCCGCGATCGCGCAGGCGCTGGCAGGCATGTTCGCGGATCGCGGCTTCTGGGATGAACGCCGCGTCGTTGCGCGCGATTTCGTCGAGAGGGAGCGTAACTGGTCGTCAAACATTTTGCGTTATGAGCCTGTTTACCAGCGACTTTTGGGACGGGACTCGACCGCAAAGGCGGCCTGAGGAACGGCGGCGATGCCGACGTTCACATCGTCCATGCGGGGACTGGCCATCATGGCATTGGCCGCGGCAGGCGGCGGCGCCCTGGTGGTGCTGACCCTGCCGGTCGGCTGGATGGAAATGCTGGTCGCGTCGAGCGGCCTGAGCGAGACGATCCCGGCGGCCGGTCCGCCGCTGGGCATGAAGGCAAGATTGCTGCTGGCCGGTTTTGCCGCGCTGATGAGTGTAGGAATTGTGGCCGCGGTGCGGCGAAATGGATCGGATGCGCCGCACAGGCGCTTGAGAATAAGCGGAAGGCGTCATCCAGACGCCCAAGGAGCAAGAAAAATGGGTTTCGCATTTGCAAAGCTGACCGCGCTTGCCCGCGGACGCAATGTGCCCGCTGCCGAAGAGGCGGCGCCTAGCCAGCGCCGTGCCGACGCGCATCCCGATGCGCCGCCCCGTCCTCCGATCTTTGCCAGCCGCGACTTTGGCGGCGCCGATATCTTCGCGCGCCCGGAATCGGGGCGTCGTCGTCTGGTGGTCGACAGCGATCCGGTAGAGCCGGTGGCGGCGACGGTGGTGCGCATGGAGACGCCGGCCGCTTTTGCCATGCCGACCCCGCATGAAGAGGCTCCGGTCGAGGATATGGCCATCGCACCGGCGCCCGCCTTCTCGCGTCCGTTCGACGCCATGCCGACCCCGTCGAGCAATCCGATCCCGCTCGGCCGCGCGCCGTTCGCGCCGCCGGAAGACGCTATATTCGAGCCCTGGGAAGAAGAGGCAGTGGAGGAATTTGCCGCCTTTGACGAAGAGCCGGTCGTCGAGCAGGCCCCTGCCTTCGTCCCGGAACCGATGATCGAAGAACCGATCCAGGCGTTCGATCCTGTGCCCGAACCCGCACCTTTCGTTCTGAGGGCGGAGGCATCGCCCGTCCCGAGCGCGCGCAGCATCGACAGCCTGTCGATTACCGAACTGACCGAGCGGCTGGAGCGGGCGCTGGTCCAGCGTGGCCGACCGGCGACCGCGCCGCGCGTCATCGCCGACATGCCGATCGCCTCGGCGGTGCCGGTGCGCGAGGCGGTGTCGGAGGATGTCGAGGATGCGCTGCGTGCCGCACTCGGCACGCTGCGCACCATGACCGGGCGCCCCCGCTAAACGGCGAGGCTACCAGTCGCGGATGGTGAGGGCGGACAGCTCGATCCATTCGCCCTCCGCATCGCCGCGCAGGTCGTCGATCACCATGTCGGCGACGAAATGGCCCGGCAATGCCCATTCCGCATCCTGCAATTCGCTGGCCAGCGCCTCCCGGCGCGCGCGCAGGCTGCCGCCCGCCACCCGCAACAGGATGATATGGCGGCGTCCTTCGAACAGGGCGCTGGCCCAGGGGCGACTGACCGCGCGCTCGACCGTCGCCGGCTCGCCGATTCGGGCGATCAACTGGACCAGCAACTGGGCCAGTGGATCGGCCTCGCGCCGTTCTCCTGCTCGATTACGGACCAGATCTGCGCTCGTGCGCAGCATGTCGGCGCTTGTCATTGGCTCACGCTCCTGCGATATTCGTTCATGAAATGTTCTACGCGTCTCTTTACCCGATCGCCCGGATCGCGCCCCATGCGCAGGTCGAAGACCAGGCGCGGATCGCGCACGGCGTCGCGACCGAAACGGGTCGGCGCTATCTGATAGTCTCGCAGGAATTTCTCGATCGTGCGCAACAGCATGGACGGACCTCTCCTTTGTCGAGCCGATTCGCCCCCTGCGAATCAATAGGCAATTTCCTATCTCATATTCATTTTCCTACTTGTCTAGGAAAATTCCTATCATTATGGATGCAACATGGATGAAGCGCAGGACGCCCGGACTGCCCTCGATCGGCTGATCGTCGAACGCGGGGAAAATTATGCCGATCTGTCACGGCTGATCGGGCGCAATCCCGCCTATATTCAGCAGTTCATCAAGCGCGGCACGCCGCGCAAGCTGGACGAGGCGGATCGCCGTATTCTGGCGCGCTATTTCGGCGTGGCGGAAACGATGCTGGGCAGCCCGGTGCCGGTCGGCGCACCGATCCCGCGTGTGCGCGGCCTGCCGGCGGTGGTGGCAGTGCCGCGCCTGTTGCTTGGCGCTTCGGCCGGCGCGGGCTCGCTGGATGAGGATGAGCGTACCGCGGGTGTGATGGCGTTCGACGCGCAATGGCTACGGCATCTGGGCGTGCGGCCGCAGCGCGTGTCGATCATCCGGGTCGATGGCGAATCGATGGCCCCCACGCTCAACGATGGCGATGACATCATGGTCGATCATGAGGATGACGCCGATCGCCTGCGTGACGGCGTCTATGTGCTGCGGCTCGACGGCGTGCTGATGGTCAAGCGGGTTGCGATGGGGCCGTTGCGCGGCCGGTTCAGCGTATTGAGCGACAATCCCCATTATCCCGACTGGACCGATATCGATCCGGCGATGGTGGCGATCGTCGGCCGGGTCGTCTGGACAGGCAGGCGGCTGGTCTGAGAAGCCTGGTTCGTCTTTGAAAGGCGCCGTGCCTTTCCTATGTCTAGGAAAAACAGGGGAAGGCTGGATCATGAACGATAATGGCGCGGTGATCCGCAAGGCGATCGAGTGGCGCGGTGCGCCGATGGCGCTGGCGACAGTCGTGTCGACCTGGGGATCGGCGCCGCGCCCGCGTGGCAGCCACATGATCGTGCATCAGGATGGCCGGCTGGAGGGCAGCATATCGGGCGGCTGTGTCGAGACCGATGTGTTGCAGCGCGCTGCCGAAGTGATTGCCGGCCGGCCCGGCCATGTTGCGCATTATGGCGTGGCCGATGGCGATGCGTGGGAGGTTGGCCTGCCGTGCGGTGGTGAGATCAGCGTGCTGGTGCAGCCGATGGGGGAGGGTGGCTTTGCCCCCGACCTGTTCGACCGGATTGCGGCGGAAAGCGCCCATGGCCGGACGCTGACCTTATCGACCGATCTGGACAGCGGCATCACCCGCGAGGGCGCGGTCGAGGGGCAGTTTCTCAACCGCTATGATCCGCCCCGCCGGTTGCTGATCGTCGGCGCGGTACAGATTGCCCAGTCGCTCGCTGCGCTGGCGCAGGCGATCGACGTCACGCCGGTGGTGATCGACCCGCGCGGCCGCTTCCTGACGGCAGAGCGTTTCCTCGGCATCGAGCTGGACGATCGCTGGCCCGACGCAGCGATCGCCGCGCGCCATCCCGGCGAATCCACCGCTGTCGTGACGCTCAGCCATGACATCAAGATCGATGATCCCGCGCTGATCGCGGCGCTCGCCGCCCCGACCGGCTATGTCGCGGCGCTGGGCTCCCGGCGCAGCCATGCCGCGCGGCTTGAGCGGTTGGCGGCGCAGGGCTTCGGCGCGGACGACCTCGCCCGGATCGACGGGCCGGCGGGGCTGGACATCGGCGCGATCGGCGCCTCGGAAATCGCCCTGTCGATCACCGCCGGCATGGTCGCAGGATTCAACGCCAAACGCTGATCAAACGCTGCTGATCAGCAGCATTTCCCGCCATTCTTGCCGCCATAGCGTGCCTCCTGCCGGTTCCGGAAAAAGGCGGTGCGGTCCATCGGCACATGGCCGGGATGATGGTGGCGCATATGGCGCAGATAGGCGTCATAATCGGGCTGGCCGACCATCAGATGCGCCATGCGCCGCAGCGTCTGGAGGACATGGTTCATGGCGTCGTGACCAGTTGCGCGGGAATCTCGCGCGCGGTCGGTGCGGTAAAGCGCCGGGCAGCGATACAGGTGCGGATGGTGAAGACCAGCAATGCCAGCACCACCGCCAGGAAGATGGCGACCAGCCCGGCATCGACATAATCGTTGAACAGGATCTGGCGCATTTCCGCCATCGACTTGGCCGGCGCCAGAACCTCGCCCTTGTCCAGCGCCGCGCTATATTTGGCGGCATGGGCCAGGAAGCCGACCTTCGCATCGGCCGAAAACAGCTTCAAGAAGCCGGCCGACAGCGTGCAGATCAGCAGCCAGGCGGCGGGCACCATCGTCACCCAGGCGAAGCGGTCGCGCTTCATCCGGAACAGCACGGCGGTCCCCAGCATCAGCGCGATCGCGGCCAGCATCTGGTTGGAGATGCCGAACACCGGCCATAGCGTGTTCACCCCGCCCAGCGGATCGGTGACGCCCTGATAGAGGAAAAAGCCCCAGGCCGCGACGCACAGGCCCGTGGCGATGAAGCCGGGCAACTGGCTCTTGCTGTCCTTGAAGCTCGGCACGGCGAGCGCGATCAGATCCTGCAGCATGAAGCGGCCGGCGCGGGTGCCGGCATCGACGGCGGTCAGGATGAACAGCGCCTCGAACAATATGGCGAAATGATACCAGAAGGCCTTCATCGCCGGGCCGCCGAACACATGGCTGAAGATTTCCGCCATCGCCACGGCCAGCGTCGGTGCGCCGCCGGCCCGGCTGATGATCGTATGTTCGCCGACATCCTTTGCCGTCTGGACGATGAGGTCCGGACTGATCGGAAAGCCCATGGCGGTGACGGCGGCGGACACGCTGGCGGGGTCGGTGCCGATCATAGCGGCCGGGCTGTTCATCGTGAAATAGATGCCCGGATCCAGGATCGACGCGCCGACCAGCGCCATGATCGCCACGAACGCCTCCATCAGCATCGCGCCATAGCCGATCAGCGGCGCGTCGCTCTCGGTCGCGATCAGCTTGGGCGTGGTGCCGCTGGCGATCAGCGCATGGAAGCCGGACACCGCGCCACAGGCGATGGTGATGAACAGGAAGGGGAAGAGGCCGCCCGACCAGACCGGCCCGCCGCCGGCGGCGAACTGGGTGACGGCATGCATCTTCAGCGGCGGGGCCATGATGACGATGCCGATCGCCAGTGCGGCGATCGCCCCGATCTTGAGGAAGGTCGACAGATAATCGCGCGGCGCCAGCAGCAGCCACACCGGCAGCACCGACGCCACCGCGCCATAGCCGATCAATATCCAGCAGAGTTGCACGGGCGTGAAGGTGAAGATCGGCCCCCAGACCGGCGATTGCGCGATCGCCTGGCCATAGACGATCGCGGCGAGCAGGCCGACCAGGCCCAGGATCGACACTTCGCCGATGCGACCGGGCCGAATCCAGCGCGTATAGGCGCCCATCGCCATGGCCAGTGGCACGGTGGCCGCGACGGTGAACATGCCCCAGGGGCTTTCCGCCAGCGCCTTGACCACGATCAGCGCCAGCACGGCCAGGATGATGACCATGATCATGAAGGCGCCGAACAGGGCGATGGTGCCCGCCACCTGGCCCATTTCCATGCGGATGAGTTCGCCCAGTGACTTGCCGTCGCGGCGCATGGAGATGAACAGGACCATGAAGTCCTGCACCGCGCCGGCCAGCACGACGCCGGCAATGATCCACAGCGTGCCGGGCAGATAGCCCATCTGCGCCGCCAGCACCGGCCCCACCAGCGGCCCCGCTCCGGCGATCGCCGCGAAATGATGGCCGAACAGCACGGTGCGGTCGGTCGCGACATAGTCGAGGCCATCGGCGCGGCGGATCGCCGGGGTGGGCCGGGCCGGGTCGAGCCGCATCACCTCGCGCGCGATGAACAGCGCATAGTAACGATGGGCGACCAGGAAACAGCTGACCGATGCGACGACGATCCACAGCGCATTGACCGTTTCGCCGCGCGAGACCGCGACGACCGCCAGCGACACCGCGCCCACCAGCGCGGTCAGGATCCATGGAATATGCCGGGTCATCGCTCTCTCAACGGTTCGGGATAGGGATTGGGCGCCACACTAGGCCGCTCCCCCCGAAAGACAACCGCCAGTCTGGGTTAGGCGCCTGTCGGGATTAGGGGATTCGGTCGCGCTCGTTCGTCCATCGGGTGAACAGGGCAGGAGGCATCGCATGACCGACCGGAGCAAGGACGTTTCGCGCAGGGGCTTGTTGCAGGCGGCGGCGGTCGTGGGGGCGGCACTGCCGCTGGCGGCGCGGGGCGCGACAACGGGCAATGCGATGCGCGACCAGTTGCTGCTGGCGCCCGACATCCATTATTTCAACGCCGCCAATATCGGCCCGGCCTTCCGCAGCGCGATCGCCGCGCATGAGCGCGAGACGCAGGCGTTCCAGGCCAATCCCTCGCCTCAATATCGCACCAGATATCCGGCAGCCGCCGATGCCCTGCGCGCGCGCCTGGGCAAGCGGATGAACGTCAGTGCGCAGGAAATCGCGCTGGTCCGCAACAGCAGCGAGGCGAACACGGTCGCCGTGCGCGGCCTGGCACTCAAGGCCGGGGACGAGGTGATCCTGACCGACCACAACCATCCCTCGACCCTGGAGACATGGAAGCTGCGCGCCGCGCGCGAGGGGCTGGTGCTCAAGATTTTGCCGGTGCCGGTCTATGCGACCTCGGCCCAGACGGTGGTCGATCTGTTTGCCGCCGCCATCACGCCGCGCACCCGCGCCATCTTCCTGTCGCACATGTCGAACGTCACCGGCATGATCTTCCCGCTGGCGCAGATCGCCCAGTTGACCCGGCCCAAGGGCATCTGGCTGCATGGCGATGGCGCCCAGACCTTCGGCTGGCTGCGGCTCGACCTGCCGGCGCTCGGCGTCGATTCCTATTCGGGCAGCACCCATAAATGGATGATGGGTCCGCTGGAGGGCGGCATCCTCTATGTCCGGCGCGAAGGCCAGGCA
Organism: Sphingobium yanoikuyae; assembly: GCF_013001025.1. Lineage (NCBI taxonomy): Bacteria > Pseudomonadati > Pseudomonadota > Alphaproteobacteria > Sphingomonadales > Sphingobiaceae > Sphingobium > Sphingobium yanoikuyae. The sequence goes on from NZ_CP053021.1 coordinate 4,977,962, forward strand.
CAGCTTCAGCCGATCATGCTCAGCCATGGCTATTGGCTGACCGATGAGAAGAATCTGGATACCGCGCAAAAATATGAGATTCTTGGCCAGCGCGACGATCCCAAGCTGATCGCGATCGACGCGACGCTCGATGCGCTGGATGCGATCGGCGAGGCGGAAGTCGAGCGGCGCGCCTTCGCCATCGGCGACCAGATGCGCGACATGGTGCTGCGCCTGCCCGGCGCGAAGCTGGTCGGCACGGCCACCAAGGGGCTGACCGGCCCGGTCATCACCCCGACCTTCGCCGGCAAGGATGTGCTGGCGATCCGCGACCATCTGTGGACCCAGGGCAAGGTGGTGGTCGCGCCGTCGAAGGCCGACGGCAAGCCGACCATCCGCTTCTCGCCCCATATCTACAACAGTGCCGACGAGATCGCCCTGATCGCCGACCTGCTGGCGAAGGCCTGACCGCTATCGTCGGCGGAATGGCCAGTCGATTACCGCCCCGGCCCAGAGTGCCCACCAGATGATCACCGGCTGCAGCGTCAGCCGGGGGCCATGATACCACCAGCTCAGATGCACCCCGCCCAGCGCTATGTCATGCAGGGCATGGTTGAAATTGGCCGGCCAGACGCACAGCGCATAGAGAGCGAGGCCTATCGCGGCGGCGCGGCGCGTGGCCGGCAACATCAGCCCGACGGCACCGGCCAGTTCGGCGATACCGGTCAGCGCGACGACGATCTGCGGCTCCGGCACCCAATGCGGCGTGATTGCCACGAAACCGGCCGGTCGCATCAGATGCGCCGCGCCCGCAATCGCATAGGCCAGTGCCAGCCCGATTCGGACAATGGCGCGCGCGGTAACGGCTACAGCTCCAACTCGCCTTCATCCTCGCCGTCCCAATAATGGGCGCGTTCGGCATGAACCTTGATCATCACCAGGCCGGGCGTATCGGCGCCTTGCGCGAACCAGCGCTCCAGATCCGGATTCCAATGCGCTTCAAAGGCGCTGCGATCGCGGATCAGATCGGCGCGGCCCTCGACCGCGATGAACAGGGGGCGCTGCCCGAGCAGGCCGCCCTTGCCATGGAAGGACAGGCCGACCCGTGGATCGCGCTCGATATCCTTCACCATCAGCGTGTCTTCGGTCGTGAAATAATAGCTGTCGCCGCCATAGGCGACGTCCTGGTTGTTGCTCATCGGCCGGGCGCCGATCTGGCCATCCTCGGTATGGGTGGACAGCATCGCGAAATCGATCTGCTGCATCTTGTCTGCCAGGGTGGCGATGGTCTGCTGGGCCATGGTCGCTCTCCTCTTCTGCCCGGTTCAACGCTGACAGAGCGGATTCGGATGCGTCGGATTCGTCAGGAGGATGAAAAGAACATATAGTGAACATAAATCCGATTCGGAGGATGTTCGCCATGCTTGCCCGCACGCCGTCGCTCTATCGCCTGATCGTGGCGCTAAAGCCGCCGACCCGCATCACGCGGCAGATCGACCATTTTGCCGAGACGCTGGCGCCCGATGCCCATCGTATCCTGCCGGCGCACCAGCATATCACGCTGGGGATTACCGACGACTGGCCGGATTATCCCTATGCACTGGTGAAGGCGATGCACCGCAGCTTCACCGGCATCCTGGCCGATCCTTTCGATCTGTCGCTGGATCAGTTGAGCGAGGGTGGCCGATCGGCCGCGCTGCGGCCGGCGCATGCGCTGCCGCCGCTCCGGGAATTGCAGCGCAAGGTGGCGCTGGCGATGAAGCGGGCAGGGGTGGGCGCCCGTCCGGGCTGGAGCTTCAACCCGCACCAGACGCTCTATTATCGCGACAGTGCCCCGGCCACCCAGCGGATCAGCGGCTTCCACTGGCGGGTGGAGGATTTCGTGCTGCTATGCAGCCATGTCGGCCGCACCCATCATGAGCTGCTGGGGCGATGGCTACTGCGCGGCAGCGGCCAATATAGCCTGTTCTGAAGGCGCTCAGCGCTTGCGCACGAATTCCGCGCGCAGCACCAGCCCCTTGATGCCGTCATAGCGGCAGTCGATTTCCTGCGCGTCGCCGGTCAGGCGGATCGACTTGATCAGCGTGCCGCGCTTCAGCGTCTGGCCGGCGCCCTTGACCACCAGATCCTTGATCAGCGTCACCTGGTCGCCATCGGCCAGCAGATTGCCGACCGAATCGCGCACTTCCACGGCATCGCCGGCGTCGGCCCTGGCGGCGGCATCCGCCGCGCTGATCCATTCGCCGCTCGCCTCGTCATAGACATAGTCATCGTCGCTCATCGGCTTATCCCTGGCTTACGGCTTCGAGCACGGCGGCGCGCAGCTCGGGAATGCCCATGCCCTTTTCGCTCGACGTGGCGATGATCTCTGGATGGGCGGCCGGGCGCTTGCGGATCGCATCGGCGGTGCGCTGCGTCACGGCGACCAGTTCGCTCGCCTTGATCTTGTCGCTCTTGGTCAGGACGATGCGATAGCTGACCGCCGCGCCGTCGAGCATGTCCAGCATGTCGGTGTCGACATCCTTGATGCCATGGCGGCTGTCGATCAGCACCAGCGCACGCTTGAGCGCCGCGCGTCCGCGCAGATAGTCGTTCACCAGGAACCGCCACTTCTTGACCAGATCCTTGGGCGCCTTGGCATAGCCATAGCCCGGCATGTCGACCAGGCGGAAGCGCAGCGGATCGCCGACGTCGAAGAAGTTGAGTTCCTGCGTCCGGCCCGGCGTGTTCGACGTGCGAGCGAGGCCATTGCGGTTGGTCAGCGCGTTCAGCAGCGACGATTTGCCGACATTGGATCGGCCGGCAAAGGCGACCTCGTTCACCGCCATGTCGGGCAGATAGTCGAGCGTCGGCGCGGATTTGAGGAAGCTGATCGGCCCGGAAAACAGCTTGCGGGCTTCCTCGATCAGGGCGGTGTTGTCGTCTTCTGTCATATCGAAAAAATCCCCCCCTTTCGGGGAGGATTTCCTTTTCCTTACTTGGTGGCCGTCGCGGTGTTCAGCACGGGGTGGCGCTTGTACAGCCACCATTGCTGCGCCATCGACAGGCAGTTGTTGGTGATCCAGTAGACCAGCAGGCCGGCGGCGAACGGCGCCATGATGAACATCATCATCCACGGCATGATCGCGAACACCTGCTGCTGCATCGGGTCCATCTGGGCCGGGTTCAGCTTGAACTGCAGCCACATCGAAATGCCCAGCAGCAGCGCCAGCACACCGATCGCCAGGAAGGAGGGCGGGGTGAAGGGCAGCAGGCCGAACAGGTTGAGGATATGCAGCGGGTCGGGCGCGGACAGATCCTTGATCCACAGCACGAAGGGCTGGTGGCGCATTTCGATCGTCAGCTGCAGCACCTTGTAGAGCGCGAAGAAGATCGGGATCTGGATGAAGATGGGCAGGCAGCCGGCCAGCGGATTGACCTTCTCCTGCTTGTACAGCTCCATCATCTTCTGCTGCAGCTGCTGCTTGTCGTCCTTATATTTCTCCTGCAGCGCCTTCATCTTGGGCTGCACCGCGCGCATCGCCGCCATGCTGGCGAACTGGCGCTGGGCGACCGGGAACATCAGGGCGCGGACGCAGAAGGTCAGGCAGATGATGGCGACGCCGAAATTGCCGAGCGTCTCGAACAGCCAGTGCAGCAGCGCGAAGATCGGCTGCTCGAACCAGTAGAACCAGCCCCAGTCGATCGCGCGGTCGAACAGCGGCACGCCGGCACGCTCATAGGCCTGCAGCGTTTTCACTTCCTTCGCGCCCACGAACAGCCGGTTGGTCTGGGTCATCGCCTTGCCGGGAGCCAGCATGACCGGCGCCAGCGCGATGTCGGTCTGGAACTGGGTGCCTGCACCCTTGCGCATCTGACCGGTGAAGGCGTCCTTCTGGTCGGGGATCAGCGCCGACAGCCAATATTTGTCGGTGAAGCCGATCCAGCCGCCGGTCGACTGGAAGCTCTGGCTGGCCGGACCCTTTTCCAGATCCTTGTAGTTCACGTCATAATTGGCCGCGCCGTTAAACACGCCCATCGGGCCGACATGGATGGTCCAGGTGTCGGGATCGGCCGAGGGGGCGGCACGGCTGACATAGCCATAGGATTTGACCGCGATCGCGCCGGTGCCGCTGTTCGACACCTTCTGCGCGGCGGAAATCATGTAATTTTCGTCGATCGCATAGCGGATCTCGAAATTCTGGCCCGCGCCATTGTTCCAGCTCAGCGTGACCGGGCTGGTGGGGGTCAGTTCGGTGCCGCTGGCGGTCCAGACGGTGTTGGCGTCGGGGGTCTTGATGCCCTCGCCCTGCCAGCCGAAGCCGGCGAAATAGGCGTCCTTGGTGCCGCTCGGGCTATAGAGGCGGATCGCCGGCGAATCCTTGGCGATCGTCTCCTTGTAGGTCGGCAGCACGATATCATCGATGCGCGCCCCCTTCAGGTTGATGGAGCCTATGATCTTGGGCGTGCGGATGGCGACGCGCGGCGTTTCCTTCAGCACCAGCGCGCGATCGCGGATCGCGGTCGATGCATCCTGCGCCGGGGCCTCGCCCGCCGGGGTCAGCGGGGTGGTCTTGCCGCCCTCGATCTTCGTCGCGGGCGGATTGGCCGCCGGGAAGAAATGTTCGGAGATATAGGGCCAGCCGAACAGGATCGCGGCGGTCAGCAGCACCGCCAGAATGATATTCTTCTTGTCGTCCACGCTATTCGGCTCCGCCGTCTATACTCGTCAATGTCTCAGGGGACCGGGTCATAGCCCGAACCACCCCATGGGTGGCAACGCATTAGCCGCTTGAACCCCAGCCAGCTACCCTTGATCGCACCATATTTGCCGACGGCCTGGATCGCATATTCCGAACAGGAGGGGGCATAGCGACAGGTGGGGGGGAGGATGCGGGACGGACCCAGCTGCCAGGCGCGCGCGATCAGGATCAGCAGCCGGGCAATCATGCCGGCTGGCCGGTCTTCGCGGCTGGGGGCGCGGGTCGGGAATCGCCCTTGCGGCGGGGCGGGCGGCCCTGGCCTTCGGGGCGGGTCAATATCTTGCCCAGCGCCTTTTCCAGTTCGCCGCGCAGCAGCGCGAAGTCGCGCTCCACGCCTTCGGCACGGCCGATTAGCACATGGTCGGCACCAGCCACACCATGCACAGGCAGCAGTTCGCGTGCCAGGACGCGAAAACGGCGCTTCATCCGATTGCGGATGACAGCGCCGCCTATCTTCTTGGTCACCGTGATGCCGATACGCATCGCCGGATCGCCATCGCCGCGCTCACGCACCAGCAGGACGAATCCCGGCATGGGCGCGCGTCGGCCCCGATTCGCCGCCAGGAAATCCGCGCGCTTGCCCATGATGGCAGGCGCGGCCGGCGGCGTCAGGTCGCTCAGGCGCTCAGGCTCTTGCGGCCGCGGGCACGACGGGCGCGCATGATGTTGCGGCCACCGGGGGTCGCCATGCGAGCGCGAAAACCGTGACGGCGCTTCCGAACCAGATTGCTCGGCTGAAAAGTGCGCTTCATCGTTCATTCCTCAAACAAACTAGAGAATCAGGTATGACAAAAAAGGGCCGCCACACGGGGCGACCGCAAGTCAGGGGCCGTCCGATAGGGAAAAGGGGCGGGGAAGTCAATGGCGCTGCGCCGCGCTTCCCCGCAAACCCCTGCTTGTCCCGCCCGAACCGCTCTCGGGCTTACTTCCCGCGGGCGCTCGTCACCGCGTCCTTGAGCGAATCATAGCCGACCGCGCCGTTCAGCACCTGGTTGCCGATGACGAAGGTCGGCGTGCCGCTCGCCTGCAGCTTCTGGGCGAGGGCGATGTTCGACTGCAACTCGGCATCATATTTGCTCGACGCCATCGCCGCTTCGGCATCGGCCTTGGTGATTCCGGCCTGGGTGGCGGCGCCGATGATCGATTCGCGAGTCACCTTGCCAGCGCCATAGAGCGCCTTGTGATAGACCATGTAGCGATTGCGTTCGGCCGCCAGCAGCGACACCTTGGCCGCGTCGGAGCTTTCCTCCGACAGGATCGGCAATTCGCGATAGACGATCTTCACCTTGGCATCGGCGCCAACCAGCTTGGCAAGGTCAGGCAGCGAGGCGCGACAATAGCCGCAGGCATAGTCGAAAAACTCGACCACGGTGACATCGGCATTGGCCGCGCCTTCCCATGCGCCGGCATAGGGCGTCTCGATCGTCTGGCGATTCGCGTCGATCGTGCCTTCCATCCGCTTGGCCTGCAGCTTCTCGATCGCCTGCGGGATGATCTCGGGATGCTCCAATATATAGTCGTGAACGATCTTTTCGATCGCGGCCTTGTCGCCGGTGGAGACGCTGCCGGGCGCCTGCACGGCAAGGGCGGTGCCGGCGGCACCAGCGATCAAGGCGAGGGCGCCCAGGGTCATCTGCATTTTCCTGTTGGATAGGGCCGCACGAAAGCTGGGCCGGGTCTGATCTGTCATCTTCTCTTCCGCTTCTGCTCGACGGCAGCCCGCGAGACCATCGCGATATCCTGCGCCCGCAGATAGTCAACCGTTCCGGGCTTCAATCCCTGCATTGCCGCGTCCGCACTTCGCAGTGCCATACTGTCCTGCCCGATCATTGAAAAGCGCTCGGCACTGGCCAGCGCGGCGCGCGGCGTGTCGCCGCGATGCTCGTAGACGACGCCCAGTTGATACCAGGCGAAGGGATTTTCGCGGTCCCGCGCGATCGCATTGCGCAGCACGGTCTCGGCCTCGGCGTAATTTTTCTCATCCTCGGTCGCGATCAGCGCATGGCCCAGCAATACCGCGATCAGCGGCTGCTGCGTCTTGGCGACCGCCTCGCGCAGCGGTGGAATCGCCTCGCCCGGCCGCCCGCTCTCCAGCAGGATCTGGCCCTTCAGCTCCAGGAAATAGGGATCATGCGGCGCCGCCGTCAGCAGCGCGTCCGCTTCGCTCAGCGCCTTCTCGGGATAGGCGCTTTTATGCCAGGCATAGGCGCGCGCATAATGGGCCGGGATCGACCGGTCGCTCTCGGGATATTTGAGCAGTGTCTGCTGCGGCTCCGATACGAAGCCGATCAGCTTCGCCTTGATCCGCTCGAACCGCGCTTCCAGCTGCGGATTGGGCGGATTGTCCCAGGCCGGATCGACCGTATAGACTTCGCGCAGCACATTGATGCGCTCGCCCGACAGCGGGTGGGTGCGGCCATAGCTATTGTCCTGCGGGATCGCGAGGCGATATTCCTGATTCTGCAGCTTCTTGAAGAATTCCAGGCTGCCCTTGCCGCTCAGATGCGCGCCGCTCAGATAGCGCGCGCCGGCAAGGTCGGCGGAGCTTTCCTGCGCGCGCGAGAAAGCGAGATATTTGGACATGCCGACCTGCTGGCCCAGGCCCATGATGCCCATGCCGGCCTCCGCGCCGCCCGCCGCGATCGCCGCCGCGCCCAGCACCAGGCTCAGCAAGGTGATGCTGGTCGCTTCCTTGATGCCGTCGGTGCGGATCACATGGCCGCCCTCGATATGGCCCAGTTCATGCGCGACCACGCCCTGCAACTGGTTCACATTGTCGGCCTGCGCAATCAGCCCGCTATGCACCCAGACATATTGGCCACCCGCGACGAAGGCGTTGATCTCCGGATCGTTGATCACCATCACCTGGACATTGCGCGGCTGCATGCCGGCCGCCTTGACCAGATCGCCCGACATGTCCGCCATGAAGGCTTCGGTCTCGGCATCGCGCAGGATGCTTTGGGCCAGCGCCGGCCGCGCCATCAGCATCAGCGACCCCAGCAGGAGCGCCGTCAGGCGCAGCCACCGCGTCATCATGCAAAGCCTTGATGGGGAAGGGGAACAGGCATTGGCCCGATTTATGCCCTTCTCGCCCTGAACATCAAGTGAAGCCACGAAACAAGTGAAGCCACGAAAAACGCCGCCATCCGACCCCTGGGGCTGGATGGCGGCGTGTTTCATTCAGGCCTGTGCCCTGGCCTTATTGGCCGAAGGTGCGCTGCCACCAGCCACGGCGCGGCTCGCCATTCTCGTCGCTCTCGACCTCGGCAGCGGGGTCGGCAGTGACGGCTTCGCTGGCCGGCGCAGCCTCGGCCGGCGCTGCAGCGACTTCGGTCACGGCCGGCGCGGCCTCGACGGCGACTTCCTCGGCGACCGGTTCGACCTTCTTCTTGCGGGTCCGCTTGGGCTTGGGCTTTTCGGCCACTTCCTCGGCAACCGCTTCGACAGCGGGCGCTTCGGCTGCCGCAGCGGCTTCGGCCTCGACATCCGCCTTCTTCTTGCGGGTGCGCTTGGGCTTGGGCTTTTCGGCCGCTTCCTCGGCAACCGGCTCGGCGGCGGGCGCTTCGGCAACAACCTCGGCCGGGGCTTCGGTCGCTTCGACGGCAGCCGGTTCGGCCGCCGCGTCCTTCGCCTTGCGGGCACGGGGGCGACGGCGCGTCTTGGGCGCTTCCTCGGCCGGGGCTTCTTCCGGCGCTGCTTCGGCAACCGGAGCTTCCTCGACAGGCGCGGCCGCTTCGGCTTCGATCACCGTCTCAGCGCCGTCCTCGCCAGCGGTCTCACCGGCTTCGGCGCCCGCTTCGCCACCTTCGCGACGGCGACGACCGCCACGGCGACCGCGACGACCACGACGACGGCTGTCACCTTCATCCTCGCCTTCGGCGGCCGGCTCGGCGGCAACAGCTTCGGCATCGGTCTCGATTTCGGCCGATTCCTCGCCTTCCTCACCATCTTCGGCGCCATTGTCTTCGCCGGTTTCGCCCGGCGCATCATCGCGCTGGCCACCGCGACGACGGCGACGACGGCGACGGCGGCGTCCGCCTTCGCGTTCCTCGCCCCGGTCACCGCGCTCGCCACGCTCCTGGCGTTCGGGGGCGGCTTCTTCCTCGATCTCTTCCTCTTCTTCCTCGTCCTCGATCACGTCGAGGTCATCCTCTTCCTCCGCGAGCGGGGCATAGGTGACGACGCGTTCGGGACGCGGACCGCTGGGCTCGACCGACATGCGGGCGCCCTCGATCTCGCCATCGGGCAGGACGACGATGCGCACGCCATAGCGCTGTTCGATCTCGTCCAGTTCGCGACGCTTGTTGTTGAGGACGTAGAAGGCGGCTTCCTGGCTGGCGCGCAGCGTGATGACGCTGCCACGGCCACGGGCGGCCTCTTCCTCCAGCATGCGCAGCGCGCCCAGGCCCGCCGACGATGCGGTGCGGACCAGGCCCGTGCCTTCGCAATGCGGGCACTGGCGGGTCGATGCTTCCAGCACGCCGGTGCGCAGACGCTGGCGGCTCATTTCCATCAGGCCAAAGCCCGAAATGCGGCCGACCTGAATACGGGCGCGATCGTCCTTCAGCGCCTCCTTCATCGCCTTCTCGACCTTACGGATGTTGGAGTTCATCTCCATGTCGATGAAGTCGATGACGACCAGGCCTGCCATGTCGCGCAGGCGCAGCTGGCGGGCGATCTCGCGCGCCGCCTCCAGGTTGGTGGCGACCGCGGTCTGCTCGATGCCATGCTCGCGGGTCGACCGGCCCGAGTTGATGTCGATCGACACCAGCGCCTCGGTCGGGTTGATCACCAGATAGCCGCCGGACTTGAGCTGCACCACGGGATTGTACATCGCCGCCAGCTGGTCCTCAACGCTGGCGCGCTGGAACAGCGACACCGCGTCGGCATATTGCTTCACGCGCCGGGCATGGCTCGGCATCAGCAGCTTCATGAAGTCCTTGGCGGCCTTGTAGCCATGCTCGCCCTCGACGATCACTTCCTCGATATCCTTGTTGTAGATATCGCGGATCGCCCGCTTGATGAGGTCGCTGTCGTTATGGATCAGCTCGGGCGCGGCGGCGCGCAGCGTCTTCTCGCGAATCTCGTCCCACAGCCGGGCGAGATAGTCGAAGTCGCGCTTGATCTCGGGCTTGGTGCGCTGCAGGCCGGCGGTGCGCACGATGCAGCCCATCGACGAAGGCAGCGCCATTTCGGCGATGATCGACTTCAGTCGCTTGCGGTCGGCCGCATTGCTGATCTTGCGCGAAATGCCGCCACCATGGCTGGTGTTGGGCATCAGCACGCAATAGCGACCGGCCAGCGACAAATAGGTGGTCAGCGCCGCACCCTTGTTGCCGCGCTCTTCCTTGACGACCTGCACCAGCAGCACCTGGCGGCGCTTGATGACGTCCTGGATCTTGTAGCGACGGCGCAGCGCCATGCGCTTGCGGCGCAGCTCGTCGGCTGCGTCGTCGCCCTTTTCGCGCTTGCGCCGGTTCGGGCGGCCGCCTTCGTTGCTTTCGCCTTCGCTGGCTTCGGCTTCGTGGGCGCGTTCCTCATCGTCATGATGGGTCGCTTCCACGACCTCGACGCCATCGTCGCCGGCGGCGTCCTCATCCTCGTCATAATCGGCGCGCAGCGCGGCCTCTTCCTCGGCATGCGCGCGTTCCTCGCGCAGCAGTGCCTCGCGGTCTTCGCGCGGAATCTGGTAATAGTCGGGATGGATTTCGCTGAAAGCGAGGAAGCCGTGGCGATTGCCACCATAATCGACGAAGGCCGCCTGGAGCGAAGGCTCTACGCGGGTGACCTTGGCGAGATAGATATTGCCCTTGAGCTGCTTGTGCTCAGCGGATTCGAAGTCAAATTCCTCGATCCGGTTTCCCTTGACGACCGCGACCCGGGTTTCTTCCCGGTGGCGCGCATCGATCAGCATACGCATTGTCATTTATGTGTCTCCGGCGATGGCGGCCGCAGGCACTGGGCCGGGCCGCCACGCGATAGTGATGGGACGGCCGTGCGCGCGCCGGGTTCGGCGCGCGAGGCGGCATCGTCCAGGTTTGAAGGAAGAATTGCGTGTCTGCTGCGTCGGCAGGGCCGGACAGTGCGCCGGGCCGGACCATCCACGCCACAGCACCCGGTATCGGGGCCAGCGTGGAAGGAAAGTCATGCCTCATGCAGCGTCAACCTGTTGCGCATCGGCTCGAGCGACAGGCGCGCGCCGATGCAAATAATCAAGATCCGCAAAGGACCTTATTGATATGGTCGGTCCTCCCGGAATGTGAAGGGGTAGCAGTCATGGGCGCGGGGAGCAACGGTCCCTGAAAAGATTATGTCTTTATGATGACCTTGATCGGCCGGCCGGCGATTCATGCTGAAACCGATATTAACCGTTTCATTTTACCCCGTCACAACAGCCGATGCTTAATCCGAAATTCAGCGTGGGGACGCTGGACGGATAGACGTCATGAAAATTGGCTGGACGGCCGATGGGCGCGCGTTGCACAAGCGGCGCATGCTCAACATAATTGCGCTGGCAACGACGATGCTGGCAGCGACCCCCGGCGATGCCGGCGGTATCGCGGCCGTGGATGTGCAGGGCGACCGCGTCACCGTTCGGTTCGACGATCGGGTGGAGGGCGCGTCCGCCTTCCTGCTCGACGGGCCGCGCCGCATCGCGCTGGATGTTGCCGGCGCGCAGGCCGGTGCCAGCCGCTATGCCGGTTCCAATGCTGCGGTCAGTGGCATTCGCCAGGGCCAGCTCAGCGACACCATGGCGCGCATCGTGCTAGACCTGACGACGCCGGCAACGCTCGGCGATCCGCAGATCGCGGCCGACGGCAAGTCGCTCAGCTTCTCGCTCCAGAATGTGACCGACGGCCGGTTCCGCACCGCCGTGGGGCAGGGGCGGCTGCGCTTCGACGCGCCCGCCAATATGAGCGCCCGGCCGCAAAAGCGCATTCATTCGATCACCGTGCCGATCCCGCCGGTGGCACGCGGCGTCGATCTGCCCGCGATTGAGGGCGTGCGCGACGGATCGCGCCCGCTGGTGGTGATTGATGCCGGCCATGGCGGTCATGATCCGGGCGCCATCAACAAGGATAATGGCAAGCGCGAAAAGGATGTGACGCTGGCGATCGCGCAGGCGATCCGGGACCAGCTGGTCAAGTCCGGCCGGGTGCGCGTGGCCCTGACCCGCGACGATGACCGCTTCCTCGTGCTGCAGGAACGCTATGGCATCGCCCGCAAGCTGGGTGCCGATCTCTTCATCTCGGTCCATGCCGATTCGGCGGAAAATGCCGATGCCCATGGCGCCACCGTCTATACCCTCTCGGAAACCGCATCGGATCGGGAAGCGGCCCGGCTCGCCGCGCGCGAGAACAAGGCCGATGTGCTGAACGGCGTCAATCTCGGCAACCAGTCCGGCGACGTCTCCTCGATCCTCATCGATCTGACGCAGCGGGAATCGATGAACATCTCGGCCAATTTTGCGCGGCTGCTGCAACGGGAAGCGGCGCCCTATGTGCCGTTCCGCAGCGCCTATCACCGCTTCGCCTCGCTGATGGTGCTGAAGGCCCCGGACACGCCCTCGGTCCTGTTCGAGACCGGCTATATCAGCAATGCGGATGATGCCCTTTTCCTCTCCTCGCATGAGGGACAGCAGGCGATCGCGCGCGGCGTCGCCCGTGCCATCGACGTCCATTTCGCGCGCAAGCTCGCCATGGGCAGCGGCCGGTCGGGCGGCTGACGCGCCTATCCGCGCATCGGTACTGGTATTGAAGGACTTTTGACCGGGAGTCAGGATGTAGAGCCTGATTCACGCCATCGATGGAAACGCAAAGCGCTTCCATCTCAGGCGATCAGGCTCTAGAGCCTCTTCCACCATGGAAGAGGCCCGTTCCAATCCGCCCGCATCGTCCTTCGCCTATCGCCTGCGCCGTGGCGCCGGGGGCATTGCCGACCGGTTGAAGCCCTTGTGGCAGCGCCGCCTGTTCCGCTGGGCCGCGATCCTGCTGGGCGGCTTCCTGTTCGCCATCTTCCTGTTCTGGCTGATCTTTGCGCGCGGCCTGCCCTACGCGACCTCGCTGCTGGAATATGAGCCGCCGCTGCCGACCATGGTGCGCGACATCAATGGCCAGCCGGTTCACAGCTATGCGCGCGAGCGCCGCGTCCAGCTGCAATATAGCGATTATCCCCAGCAGCTGATCCACGCCTATCTGGCGGCCGAGGACAAGACCTTCTTCGAGCATCATGGCGTCGACATTCCCGGTTTTGCCGGCGCCGTGTTCGATTATGCCAGCAAGCTCGGCTCGGGCCAGCGCGCCCGTGGCGGCTCCACCATCACCCAGCAGGTGGCGAAGAATCTGCTGATCGGCGATGAATATTCGCCCACGCGCAAGGTGAAGGAAATGATCCTCGCCTGGCGCATGGAAAATGTTCTCACCAAGCAGCAGATCCTCGAACTCTATCTCAACCAGATTTTCCTCGGCCGGAACGCCTATGGCGTGCAGGCGGCGGCGCGGGCCTATTTCGACAAGGACGTGGCCGATCTCCAGCTGCACGAAATGGCCTATCTGGCGATCCTGCCCAAGGGGCCGGCCAATTATCGCCCTGAAAGCACCACCGGCCATGCCCGCGCGATCGATCGTCGCAACTGGGCGCTGGGCGAGATGGAGAAGAATGGCTGGATCAGCGCGGCCCAGCGCGACGCCGCTATCGCCCTGCCGCTCGGCACCGTTGCCGCGCACGGCTCCAGTTTCGACGCCAATGCCGGCGGCTATTATATGGAGGAGGTGCGCCGTCGCCTGATCCAGCAGTTCGGCGAAAAGGCGGCGGATGGCCCCAATAGCGTCTATGCCGGCGGCCTGTGGGTGCGCAGCCCCTATGATCCCGTCGCGCAGGACCATACCCAGACCGCGCTGCGCAACGGCCTGTTGCGTTTCGGCGCCGGCCGCGGCTGGTCCGGCCCGGTCGGCCATATCGACCCCGACAAGGGCTGGGAACGCGAAATTGCCGCCAGCTTCATCAGCGTCGATTATGCCGGCTGGCGCGTCGCCGCCGTCATCAGCCGCGACCGCAGCGGCGCGCAGATCGGCTTTGCCGACGGCACCACCGGCACGCTGCCCGCCAGCCTGGCGCAGCTGCCCTATCGCCGCACCGGCGGTCCCGCCATCTCGGCGATGAAGCCGGGCGACCTGATCATCGTCGCCCGCGACGGCGCCAACTGGGCGTTGCGCAACATTCCCGAAGTGTCGGGCGGCATGGTGGTGGAGGAAGTGCATTCGGGCCGCATCCGCGCGATGCAGGGCGGCTTCGACTATCGCCTTTCCTCCTACAACCGTGCGACCCAGGCCCAGCGCCAGCCGGGTTCGACGATCAAGCCCTTCGTCTATGCCGCCGCGCTCGACAATGGCATGACGCCGGCCTCGATCATCGTCGACGGTCCCTTGTGCGTCTATCAGGGCGCGGGCCTTGGCCAGAAATGCTTCCGCAACTTCTCAGGCGGCAGCGCCGGTCCGCAGACGATGCGCTGGGGCGTCGAGCAGTCGCGCAACCTGATGACCGTGCGCGCCGCCAGCCAGACCGGCATGGACCGGGTCGTGCGCACCATCAAGAATATGGGCATCGGCGACTATCAGCCCTATCTGTCCTTCGCGCTGGGCGCGGGCGAGACGACGGTGGAGCGGATGGTCAACGCCTATGCCACGCTCGCCAATCAGGGGCGGCAATTCGCGCCCAAGCTGATGGACTATGTCCAGGATCGGCGCGGCAAGGTGATCTGGCCGGAACGCTGGCATCCCTGCGACAATTGCAACATGGCCAATTGGGACGGCAAGCCGATGCCGCGCTTCGGGTTCGAGGGGCGCCAGGTGATGAACCCGATGACCGCCTATCAGGTCGTCCACATCACCGAGGGCGTGATCCAGCGCGGCACCGCGACGGTGCTGGCGGACCTCAAGCGCCCCCTGTTCGGCAAGACCGGCACCACCAATGGCCCGACCAATGTCTGGTTCGTCGGCGGCTCGCCCGACCTCGTTGCCGGCGTCTATATCGGCTATGACCAGCCGCGTAGCCTGGGCGGCTGGGCACAGGGCGGCCGCATCGCCGCGCCGATCTGGAAGGAGGCGATGGCCCCGATCCTGGAGACCATGCCCAAGACGCCCTTCATCGCCCCGGCCGGCATCCGCATGGTCGCGATCGACCGCCGTTCGGGCAAGCGCGTCTATGGCGCCTGGCCGACCGACGAGCCCAAGCCCGCCGTCATCTGGGAAGCGTTCAAGCCCGAATCCGAACCGCGCCGCACCATCCGCAAGGAAGAGGCGGAGGCCCAGGCCAAGGTCGCGGCCAAGGCGGATGCCGTCCGCACTCGCCAGCGCAACGACGCCGACTTCCTGCAGGACCAGGGCGGTATCTATTGAGGGACGGGCGCGTCGGCGCCCGCCCTCTTATCCTCAGCAGTGGCGCGGATTGGCGTCGCGGATCGACAGGCTGGTGGCGCCGCCGCGCCGGCTCTCCAGCGCCTGCGCCAGCAATATCTGGGTCGATCGCACCGCATAGCAGAAGGCGCAGGCGATCGCCTCGCTACAGGCATAGGGAACGGGGCCGGTCCAGCGCGCCTGCAACAGGTCGATCAGCAGATTCTCGTCCTCGCTCAGGCGCGGCCCCCGGCCGGTGCGCAGCCCATGGCCGGTCACTTGCTCGCCCAGCCGCAACAGGCTGTCGAGCGCAGGGGAAAGCTGTTCGCAGCCATAGCGCCGCAGCCGCAGGTGCAACTGGGCCATCGCCGGCCGGTGTCGGCGTCGCGCCGCTGCCCAGCAACGCACGGCGTCGAGCAGGATATAGAGGGTGGCCGGGCTGTGCGTCGCCGGCATGGGCGTGGTCGGGTTCATGGGATCGCCTTTCATGGAAAAAGGTTTTCCCCCTTGATGCGCCGCCCTCGCGCGGGGCGGTCTGCGCCATCGGGCTAAGATGCCATTATGTCCGGCAGATTTCGGACCTTTGCCGCGCCGCCCCTCCGGCGGATTGATCTTCCCAAAAAGCCCGGCCTGGGATAGGGGCAGGCGTTTGATGCGTTCGGGTAGCTGACGCTGGACGCCACGAGATTCTGGAGACCTCCCATGCGCGCCGAAGCGCAGCAATATATCGACCGTATCGACGCCGCGCTGGACCTGCTGCGCCGCTTCCTCGACTGGGACCGTGCGCTGCGCCGGCTGGACGAGCTGAATGCCCGCGTCGAGGATCCGACCCTGTGGGACAATGCCAAGCTGGCGCAGGAGGTGATGCGCGAGCGCACCCGTCTTGACAGCGCAATCGGCGCCACCCGCGCGATCGAGGCGGAAAAGACCGACAATGCCGAACTGATCGAAATGGCCGAGGCCGAAGGCGATGAGGATATGGTCTCCGAAGCTATCGCTGCGCTGAAGGCGCTGGCCGAGCGCGCCGACGAGGACAAGATCAAGGCGCTGCTGGCGGGCGAGGCCGATGCCAGCGACACCTATCTGGAAATCCACGCCGGCGCCGGCGGCACCGAAAGCCAGGACTGGGCCGAAATCCTCAGCCGCATGTATCGCCGCTGGGCCGAACGGCGCGGCTACAAGGTGGAACTGGTCGACTATCAAGCGGGCGAAACCGCCGGTATCAAGTCGGCCACCTTCCTCATCAAGGGCGAGAATGCTTATGGCTATGCCAAGACCGAAAGC
The DNA here is from genome assembly GCF_013001025.1 of Sphingobium yanoikuyae. Lineage (NCBI taxonomy): Bacteria > Pseudomonadati > Pseudomonadota > Alphaproteobacteria > Sphingomonadales > Sphingobiaceae > Sphingobium > Sphingobium yanoikuyae. Next base: position 4,994,361 of record NZ_CP053021.1, read on the forward strand.
GGCGTCCACCGCCTGGTCCGCATCAGCCCCTATGACAGCGCCGCGCGTCGCCACACCAGCTTCTCGTCGGTCTGGGTCTATCCGGTGATCGACGACAATATCGATATCGAGGTCAAGGAGTCCGACCTCAAGATCGACACCTATCGCGCCTCGGGTGCGGGCGGCCAGCACGTCAACACCACCGACTCCGCGGTCCGCATCACCCACGTGCCCTCGGGCATCATCGTGGCGTCGCAGAATGACCGCTCGCAGCACAAGAACCGCGCCACCGCGATGAACATGCTGAAGGCCCGCCTGTATGAGGCGGAACTGCGCAAGCGCGAGGAAGCGGCGTCGACCGACTATGCCGCCAAGACCGAGATTGGCTGGGGCCACCAGATCCGCTCCTATGTGCTCCAGCCCTATCAGCTGGTGAAGGATCTGCGCACCGGTGTCACCTCGACCGCGCCGGACGATGTGCTCGATGGCGCGCTCGATCCGTTCATGGCCGCTGCCCTGTCGCAGAAGGTCACGGGCGAGAAGGTCGACGTGGAGGATGTGGATTAATGATCCACCGGCAGGTGGCCGCATTGGGGGCGTCGCTCCTGCTGGCTGCCTGTGGCCAGTGGTCGGGCGGCAACCAGTCGGAACGCGCGGCCGGCGCCGCGTCCTTCCCCCGCGCCGACCGGCCGGTGGCGCCGATCGTGTCGACCCGCTGGTCGAGCGAGGAGGCGCGCGACCGGGTCAATGAGGCGGAGGATATCATGGACCGGGCCGGCATCCGGCCGGGCATGACCATTGCCGACATTGGTGCTGGCGAGGGCTATTATACCGTGCGCCTGGCCAAGCGCGTTGGCGCCAAAGGCCGGGTGCTGGCCGAGGATATATTGCCCGAGGTGATCGATGCGCTCAGCCGCCGCATTACTCGCGAGGACTGGACCAATGTCAGCGTGAAGCTGGGCGCGCCTGAAGATCCCAAGCTGCCCGAGAACAGCTTCGACCGCATCTTCATGGTCCATATGTATCATGAGATCGCCGAACCCTATGCGTTCCTCTGGCACCTCAGCCCCGCGCTGAAAGCCGATGGCGAACTGATCGTGGTCGATGCCGACCGGCCGACCGACCAGCATGGCACGCCCCGGCGCCTGCTCACCTGCGAACTGGCGGCAATGGGCTTCCGGCTGGAGGAGATGATCGCCAAGCCGACCGCCGGTGGCTATATGGCCCGCTTCCGCCGCAGCACTGCCCGCCCTGATCCATCCAGCATCGTCCCCTGCGCGCTGCGCGGATAGGGGCCTGCCCAGTCCGGTTCGCGACGCGACAGTTTCATGTCCGCCGAAGTTCACACCGTTATCGGGGTGATTCACCCTATTTGCGCCAGATATGCGCCTGCCGCGCGCCGGTGGCGCGCCTGTAACGCGACAGCCGGGCAGAACGCGACGCGTCGCTGACGCGCGCCCGAAGCGACAGTGACGCGACAAGGGTGCGCCAGTCAGGCGCCGGCCAGCCATTGGCGGGATGTCGCGCATGGATTGGCGGGCACTTTCGTCCATGGACAAGGGTGGAGCAGAGAATGACCGAATAGGAAAGGGCGGCTGACGACTGTCTCCCGTCATTGCGAGCGTAGCGAAGCAATCCCGGCGCGAGATGGATTGCTTCGCTACGCTCGCAATGACGATCTTCGGCTTTGACAACTGACGACTAAAGTCGGTCGCAAATTCCTCCTTGCAGGGGAAGATGGTCTAGAAGCGACCAGAAGCGACCAGAAGCGGCCCATCCCATCATCGTCACCCTGAACTTGTTTCAGGGTCCATTTTCCCAATAGACCAATGGCTTGTTAGGCTTGATAGATGCTGAAACAAGTTCAGCATGACGTAGGTGGAATGGCCGCTCCCCACCGATGTCGCGCGGATCTAGTCCCGCGTGCCGGGCTGCCAATCCCTGGCAGCGCGCACGCCGGCCCGGCCGCGCCGCGCCAGTTCGCGTTTCAGGTCCGTGGGATGGGGCGCGATCAGGAAGCCGAAGCTGACCGTGCCGTCCTTGGTCTCGACCGCATGGTGCAGCCGATGCGCCTGGACGATCCGCTTCATGTAGCGCGAGCGGGCGACATAGCGGTGGCGCACCCGCTGATGGACGATGATGTCGTGGAAGCCCAGGTAGATCGCGCCATAGGCGGCGACGCCGGCGCCAACGGCCGTCGCCCAATTGCCCCAGCCCCATTGCACCCCGCCCAGCAGCAGCAGGATGGAGGGCATGGCGAAGATCACGAAATAAAGGTCATTGGCCTCGAAGAAGCCGGTGCGGGGGCGGTGGTGGCTGGCATGGAGGAACCAGCCTGGCCCATGCATCACCCAGCGGTGCATCACATAGGCAAAACCCTCCATCAGCGCGATCGTGACGACGAAGAGCAGCAGGAGGGCGATCGGAGGCATCGGCGCCTTATAGGCAGCGGCGCGGGCCAAGGCGACCCGTAAACACCGCATATGGCAAAGGGCCGCGATCCCCCCTGGAGAGCGCGGCCCTGTTCATCCCCGAAGGGAAGGCGGATCAGAAGGAGGCGGTGAGCGAACCGAGCACGCCGGCCTTGCTGATATTGTGGCCTGCCGACGAATAGAGCGACTTGTCGGTGTCGACATAGGATACGCCGAAGGTCAGGTGACCCCAGGTGTAGGTCGCGCCGATATTCCAGTCGGTATATTCCTTGCCGATGGTCAGGTAGCTCGGGCCGAAGCTGTGGCCCAGATGCGCCGACACGCCCAGCGGGGTGTTGGGGATCGAGGCCGAGACGTCGCCGGCGAGGTAGAGATTGTCTTCCTTGCCATTGCCGACGGTCAGCGCCTTCGCCTTGGGGGCGTAGTTGGCGGTCAGCTTGGCGGTGGCGGGGCCGAACGTGCCCTTGATCGAGGCATAGGGCTCGACGAAGTCGGTGTTGGCGCCGGCATTGCCCGGATAGTAATAATAGAGAACGCCGACGTCGATCGTCGCGCCGCCGACCGTGGTCGAATAGCCGCCGATCAGGTCGAGTTCCTGGTCCGAGCCGTTGGCGACATATTCGTCGATCGAGCTGCCCCAGGTCGAAACATAGAAGCCCGATTCATGGGTGACGGTGATGCCGCCCTGCAGCGCGATCTTCTTGTTGGTCTGTGAAATGCCGCGGAAGCGATAGTCGCTGACGACGGCGGCATTGCCGGTGACGGTGACCGCGGGAGCGGGCTCATCCTGGGCCATGGCAGGTGCCGACAGCGCAACAAGAGCGAAGGCCGAGAGGCCGAGAATGGACTTACGCATGTTAATCCCCTTGATGGTTCTGCGATCGTCCCGCCTGCGTTCAGGCGCCTGCCTCTATGCTTCCCCCAGGGGAAGTGGGCCAGCTTGCCTCAACAAGTTTGGCCATGCCTGCGCGCGCTGCGGCGCACAAGATATTATTGCTGCTTCATGTCTTTTACGTCTTTTATTGTTGCTACGACGCAACAAGGCGTGCGGCTGCGATCGCCGGATGAGTGATGTATCTATATGATAAGGCGTGATTTTTCGAATACTCGAACGCTGTTGCGGTCGCTCAGGACGGGGAATGGTCCGAAATGTCGGGCTCATTCATTGCTGGACCATGTCTATCCTGCGGCTGCCGCAATTCGATGATCTGGCGCGGATAGGGGACGATGATGCCCTGTGCCTTGAACTTGTCCAGCACCCGCATCAGCACGTCGGAGGTCACCCCGCCCACGCCATTTTCCGGATCGTTGATCCAGACGCGGATCTCATGCTCCAGCCGATATTGGCCGAGCGCGGTCAGCCATACCTTGGGCTCGGGATGCTTGAGCGCGCGCGGGCTTTCCTTGGCCGCTTCCAGCATCAGTTGCTGGGCCAGCGCGATGTCGCTGTCATTGCTGATCCCCACCGGGATGCGGACGCGGATATTGCGGTCCGAATAGGACCAGTTCTCCACTTCCTGCGTCATCAGATTTTCGTTGGGAATGAGATGTTTCTTGCCGTCGCGGGTAATGATCGACACGGCGCGCACGCCGATCTTGCTGACCCAGCCGAAACTGTCGCCGACCGCGATCACGTCACCCGGCTTGATCGACCGGTCCATCAGCAGGATGATGCCGGCGATCAGATTGCCGACCGTCTTCTGCAGGCCGAAGCCGACTGCCAGGCCCAGCGCCCCGGAAAAGACGGTGAAGGCGGTGAGGTCGATGCCCAATATGTCGATGCCGATGAAGAAGGCGGCGATGATGACGGCGATGCCGGCCAACTTCTGGCCCAGCAACTTCTGGGTCGGGTCGAGATCGGGCGCCTTCTGGATGCTGCGCCGGATCAGCCGGTTGGCAAGGCGGATGCCGGCAAGCAGCGCGACCAATGTCGCCGCAACCGACAATAGGTCGAGCAGGCTGATCCGCCGCTTGCCCAGCGTCAGCGCGACATCGTCGAGCATCGAGCCTACCGGCGCGATCCCGCCGCTGCTGCCCGATATCACCATGACGAACAGCAGCAGGGCGAGCGGGGTGATCGCCCAGCGCGGGAAGCTGAGCGCCTGCAAGAGATGCAGCGCGAACAGGGCGACGGCAAAGGCGAGCGCCGCGCCCAGGATCAGATGGGCGATGCTGTCCGCCGGCCACAGCGCCAGCGCCGTCGCGAACAGCGGCGCGCTGATCGCATGGCGCAGCATCGGGCGGACATGGGTGGATGCCAGTTCGCTGAGGGCAGGCAGGCGCTCGCGGATGCGCGGGGCCAGCAGCCGCGCCAGACCATAGGCCATGGCATAGAGCAGCAGCGCGATGCCGACCGCGATCAGCGGCTGGGTGATGTCCGCATTGCCCGGCAGCCGGGCCAGCCATGCGGACAGCTGCGTCATCCGCGCGCTGCCCGGAAGCGGGCGAGACCGGCGTCAAGGTCGGCGATCAGGTCGGCGGGATCCTCCAGCCCGATCTGCAGCCGGATGACCGGGCCTTCCGCCTGCCATATGGTCGCGGTGCGATAGCGGGCCGGATCGACCGGCAGGGCCAGGCTCTCGAACCCGCCCCAGCTATAGCCGATACCGAAATGGGCGAGCCCGTCGATCAGCGCGGCGCGGGCCGCCTCGTCCCCGCCCTGCAGCACGAAGCTGAACAGGCCGGTCGAGCCGCTGAAATCGCGCGCCCACAATTCATGGCCGGGGCAATCGGGCAGAGCGGGATGCAGCACGCGGGCAACGTCGGGCTGGTCCTTCAACCACTGCGCGATCTGCAGTGCGCTCGCCTGATGCTGGGCCAGGCGGACGCCCAGCGTGCGCAGGCCACGGCTGGCGAGCCAGGCATCGTCGGGGCTGGTCATCTGGCCGAACAGATAGGCGGACTGGCGGACCTTGGCGAACAGCGCCGGGGTGGCGGTGACCGACCCCATCATCACGTCGCTATGGCCGACAATATATTTGGTGCAGGCGAGGATCGCGATGTCGACGCCATGGGCCAGCGCCGGGAAGAAGAGCGGCGTCGCCCAGGTATTGTCGAGCAGGGTGGTGATGCCGCGATCGCGCGCGATGGCGGTGATCGCCGGCACGTCCTGCACCTCGAAGGTCAGGCTGCCGGGGCATTCCAGGAAGATGGCGCGGGTGCGATCGGTCAGCAGCTCGGCGGTGCCGGCGCCGATGGTCGGATCATAATAGAGCGTCTCGACGCCGAAGGGTTTGAGCACCTGCTCGCAGAAATTGCGGGTCGGGTCATAGGCGCTGTCGACCATCAGCAACTGGTCGCCCGGCCGCAGCACCGCCATCAGCGCGCAGGCGATCGCTGCCACGCCCGAGGGGAAGAGCATTGTGCCCTCCGCGCCCGGCTCCATTTCGGTCAGCGCATCGGCCAGGCTCCAGCTGGTCGGCGTGCCCTTGCGCCCGTAGAACAGTCGTTCATGCGTGCTGCTGCCGGCCGCCTTCCGCAGATGGGCGACATCGTCATAGAGGATGGTGGAAGCGCGCCACACGCCCGGACTGACGATCGCGCCGGGTTGCCCCGGCATGCCGGTCCAGTCGGCGCGGCGGCCGGCCTGCGCCAGCTTGGTCAGCGGCCTTCTGCTGTCCTCGCTCATGTGGCTGGCCCGGTCGCCTTGGGCGTGGCGGGATCGAAGCCCCATTCGGACCAGCTGCCGTCATAGAGGCTGACGTCGCGCTTCCCGAGTGTTTCGAGCGCTGCGAGGATGATCGCCGCGGTCACGCCGCTGCCGCAGGTGGTGATGATCGGCCGGTCGAGATCGGTGCCGGCGTCGAGCAGCAGCCGGCGCAGTTCCTCGCCCTGCTTCAGGCTGTTGTCGGCGGCGAAGAAGGCGGAGGAGGGGATGTTGCGGCTGCCGGGAATATGGCCCGACGCCATGCCGGGGCGGGGTTCCGCTTCGGCGCCGGTGAAACGGCCCGCGCCGCGCGCGTCGAGCAGCTGCGCCGTGCCGCTGTCGAGGTTGGCGAGGATGTCCGCCTTGTTACGCACCTGTGTGCGGTCGAGCCGGGCGACGGTATTGCCGGGCGCGATGGCGTGCGTGCCGCTTTCGACCGGCCGTCCTTCGGCGAGCCATTTGGGCAGCCCGCCGTCCAGGATCGCAGCCGATGCGCCCAGGCCATAGACGCGCATCATCCACCAGCCGCGCGCCGCGCTGTGGGTCGGGCTATTGTCATAGACGACGATGCGGCTGTCGGCGTTGACGCCCAGTGCCTGCATGCGCTGCGTCATCAGCGCGTCGGGCGGCAACTGGCCCGGCACCGGATCGGCGGGATCGCTGAGGCGCGGCAGGTCCATAAAGGCGGCGCCGGGAATATGGGCCGCGTCGAACTCGGCGCGCGGGTCGCGCGGCGTGCCGGGCAGAAACAGGCTGGCGTCGAGAATGACGAGATCGGGCTTGCCGATTTCGCCGGCCAGCCAGTCGGTGGAAACGAGAATGTCCATGCGGCCCCTTTTGCCTTGTCCGGCAGGCACTTTAGGAGCGCCTGGCCGGACAGGAAAGGGAAATGCTCAGGCCGGCGGCACTTCGGCGGCGGCGCGGGCGGCCGGCCGCCGATATTGGCGCGGCCCCTGGTCGAGGCGGAAGGGCGACAGGCGCTCGGCGGGCGGATCCTGCTCCTGGCCGACGATGAAGGCGCGACCGGTGCGGCCGGTGCCTTCGGGCGCTTCCTCATCCTCGCCCCAGCGATAATGGGCGTCGAAGGCGGCGATCGGCACCAGCAGCGACCGCTCGCCCATCGTCACCGGCACGATCTCGTCCTGCGCCAGGCGCAGCTCGTTGGTCATGCGCACGGTTTCGCCCGGCGCGATCGAGACGATCGAATGCAGCGGCATGCCGGTCTCGCCACCGAAGAAATGGCGCAGCAACGCATCCTGCTGCGCGCCCGCATTGCCCAATATGCCGCGCACCATGATGTCGCGGGCCGGGCGATCGCCGCGATTGTGGAGCAGCAGCGTATAGCCGATGGTCACGCCGATCAGCGAGGAGCGGGCGAGGCTGATGTCGAGGCCGAGGTCGATCCAGGGGCGATCGCCGGCGTCGCTGGCCGGCGCCGATGCCACGGGTTCGGGGGCAGGGGCTGGCGTGGGCGCCGGAATGGGCGCGGGAGCAGGAGCCGGAGCCGGCGGGGGCGGCGCAACGGGGGCCGGGGCTGGTTGGGGCGCTGCCGGGGCTGGCGCGCTCGCCGGCGCGGCGTCGACGTCCGCTGCCGCACGACGGCGCCGCATCAGCAGGAAGCCGGCGATCACCGCCAGCGCGGCGATGGCGGCGGCGATCCAGGGCCAGCTCAGCCCCTGCGCTTCGGCGTCCGGTGCGGGTTCGGCAGTGGTGACACTTTTGTCGGCCGTGACCGGCTCGGGCGTGGGCAGGGCGGCTGGCGGCGGCGTTTCCACCGCATTAGCGGCATTGTCCGGTTCCGCCACAGCGGGCGCCGGGCTGGGCTGCGCTGGCATGGTGTCGCGCGCGGCCGGGCGTTCGGCCGGGGTGGGGGCGGGCGTCGTGCGCGCGTTGCGCGGTGTTTCGGTGCGCGTCGGCGCCGGCGTAGGGGCCGGGCGCTGCGATGCGGGGGCAGGCGTGGTCGCTGGCGCGCGCTGGGTCGGCGCCGGCGTCACCGTGGGGGCGACGATCGGCGGCAGCGACGGCGTGGGCGCCGGGGTCGGCGTTGCCGTGCCCCGGAACACGTCGAGTTCCGGGCCTTGACGGCGCGGGTCATCGGCCGGCGGCGGCGGCGCGGCGCGCTGCAGATTGACGACCGGATCGCTGCCGGTGGCTTGCTGTGCCAGCGCGGGCGTGACTGCCAGCAGCGGCAGGGCGGAAAGGAACAGACGCATAGACCCCATGACCCTGCCAAGGCAGAAATTTTGCTGAACGCCAGATGAACGGATGGCCTTGCGCGCCGGACCGATGACAAATTGCGTGTAATCGACTACATGCGCCCTCATGACCGATACCCCGCTCCATCTCGGCCGCGCCAGCACCCTGCCGCAGCGGCCCGAGGACGCCGTCCTCGACTATGTCCCCAATCCCCGTCCGGGCAAGCCCTATCTGGTGCGCTTCACGGCGCCGGAATTCACCTCGCTCTGCCCGGTGACTGGCCAGCCCGATTTTGCGCATCTGGTGATCGACTATGCGCCCGGCGCGACGATCGTCGAATCCAAGGCGCTCAAGCTGTTCCTGGGCAGCTTCCGCAACCATGCCGGCTTCCACGAGGATTGCACCGTCGGCATCGGCGAGCGGCTGTTCACCGAAATGCAGCCGATCTGGCTGCGCATCGGCGGTTACTGGTATCCGCGCGGCGGCATCCCGATCGACGTCTTCTGGCAGTCGGGCGAACCGCCCGCCGGCCTGTGGCTGCCGCCGCAGGACGTGCCGGGCTATCGCGGCCGCGGCTGAACCATACAGCCGTTCGTTTCGAGCTTGTCGAGAAACAGAGGCGCTTTTCGCTTCTCGACTCGACCGGGCTCGAAGCGAACGGAGGAGGGCGCTGGCTGGCCTTCTTGTTGGACGAACGCGCAACAGGCTTCGACCAACGACATTCTCTTGCGGATAGTTCACTTGACCCTCCGCGGGAAAGGGCCGATCCGGTTTACATGTTGCGCGTGACTATGTCTCATTGCGCCATCCAAGCCGTATCGGAGTTGCTTCCCCCATGCCCTTGTCGAAAATCCTGCCGTTCCTGATGGCGGCCGCGCCGCTGGCGATCGCGGCGCCCGCGCTGGCCCAGACCGCGCCTGCCGGCCCCGCCGCCGGCGTCACCACCCAGCTGCCCCGTGGCGCTGCGCCCAGCCATTATGCGATCGAAGTGACGCCCGATGCGGCGAACCTCAAATTCACCGGCAAGGTGACGATCGAGGTCACCGTCGCCACCGCCATGCCGGCGCTGGTGCTCAACGCGGCCGACCTGACCGTTTCCAGCGTCACGCTGACCCCGGCCAAGGGCAAGGCGATCACCGGCACGGCCAAGGTGGATGCCGATGCCCAGACCGTCAGCCTCGACTTCGGCAAGCCGGTGCAGCCGGGCAGCTACAAGCTGACCATGGTCTATGCCGGCATCATCAACCAGCAGGCGAACGGCCTGTTCGCGCTCGACTATACCGACAATGAAGGCGCCGCGAAGCGCGCGCTCTTCACCCAGTTCGAGGCACCCGACGCCCGCCGTTTCGTGCCGAGCTTCGACGAGCCGAGCTACAAGGCGACGTTCGATCTCTCTGCCGTAGTGCCGGCGGACCAGCTGGCGGTCGGCAATATGCCGGTCAAGGCGACCAAGGACATCGGTGGCGGGAAAAAGCTGGTGACCTTCGGCACCAGCCCGAAAATGTCGTCCTATCTGCTCTTCTTCGGCCTGGGCGAACTGGACCGCGCGACCAAGATGGCGGGCAATACCGAAGTCGGCGTCATCACCGGCCGGGGCAATACCGGCAAGGCGCAACTGGCGCTCGACGCGTCGGCGGCGATCCTGCCCTATTATAACGACTATTTCGGCGTGCCCTTCCCGCTGCCCAAGCTCGACAATGTCGCGGGTCCGGGCCAGAGCCAGTTCTTCAGCGCGATGGAGAATTGGGGCGCGATCTTCACCTTCGAACGCACCCTGCTGGTCGATCCGCGCTTCACCTCGGAAGAGACCAAGCGCGCCATCTATGAAGTGGCCGCGCATGAAATGGCGCACCAGTGGTTCGGCGATCTCGTCACCATGGCCTGGTGGGACGATCTCTGGCTGAACGAGGGTTTTGCGAGCTGGATGGCGACCAAGGTCACCGACAAGCTGAACCCGGAATGGGAAGCCCTGCTGTCGCGCGTCGATGGCCGCGAGCGGGCGATGAGCCTTGATGCGCTCAAGACCACCCACCCGGTCGTGCAGAAGATCACCACCGTCGATCAGGTGAATCAGGCGTTCGACGCCATCACCTACCAGAAGGGCGAAGCGGTCATCACCATGCTCGAAGGCTATGCCGGCGAGGATGCGTGGAAGGCGGGCATCCAGTCCTACATGAAGCAACATGCCTATGGGAACACCGTCACCGACGATCTGTGGAAGGCGGTCGAGGGCGCGGGCGCCAAGGGGCTGGTCAGCATCGCGCATGATTTCACCAGCCAGCCGGGCATCCCGCTGGTCAAGGTGGAGAGCGCCCAGTGCCAGGGCGGCAACACCGTCCTGACGCTGAGCCAGGGCGAATATAGCCGCGACGCCAAGGACAAGGCGCCACTCAAGTGGAATGTGCCGGTCAAGGCGCAGGTGCAGGGCGGCGAGCCGCAGCGCCTGATCCTGCAGGGCAATGGCCAGATCACGCTGCCGGGCTGTGGCGCCTATGTGATCAATGCGGGCCAGACCGGCTATTATCGCTCGCTCTATCCCGCCGCCAATATCCAGGCACTGGCCAAGGGCTTCAGCCAGCTCTCCAGCATGGACCAGACCGGCCTGATGGCGGACAATTTCCAGCTGGCGCTGGGCGGATACCAGCCGATCGGCCTGGCGCTCGACCTGGTCGACGCGGTGCCGGTCAATGGCAGCCCGGCCGTGCTGGCCGAAGTGCCCGGCTATTTGAAGAGCAGCTATGACATGCTGGAGGGCGATGCCGCTGCCCAGGCGAAGGTCGCGGCCTATGCCTCGGCCAAGCTGACCCCGGCGCTGACGGCGATCGGCTATGATGCCAAGGCCGGCGAAGGGCCGCAGGTGCCGGTGCTGCGCACCAGCCTGGTCGCGACGCTGGGCAGCATGGGTGACAAGGGCGTGGTGGCCGAGGCCAACCGCCGCTTCGCCGCGCTGGCGACCAACCCGGCCGCGCTCGACGGACCGCTGCGCAATGTCTGGCTGGGCATCATTGCCCAGAATGCCGACCAGGCGACCTGGGACAAGCTGCGCGTGATGGCCAAGGGCGCGCAGAGCGACCTCGAAAAGAGCACGCTCTACGCGCTGCTCGGCAAGGCGAAGGACGAGAAGCTGGGCCAGCAGGCCCTGGATCTCGCTTTGACCGACGAGCCGGGCAAGACCACCAGCGCCGCGATCATCGGCCAGGTGGGCGTTGCCCATCCGATGCTGGCGGTCGACTATGTGCTGGCGCACAAGGCGCAATATGAGGCGCTGATCGACGTGTCGGCGCGCAGCCAGGCGCTGGCCCGCCTGGGCGGCGGATCGGCCGACCCGGCGATGGTGACCAAGCTGGACGCCTATGCGACCCAGTATCTGACGCCGGAATCGCGCAAGGTGGTCGATCGCTCGATCGCCGCGATCAAGACCCGGATCGAGACGCGCAGCCGCCTGAAGGCGCCGACCGCGGCCTGGTTCGCGGCGAAGAAATAAGGACAAGGGGCGGCGGAGCGATCCGCCGCCTTTTCCAAATGGGAAGAGCATGAATCAGACGGAACCACGGGTCGGATGCGGCGCGGCGATCCTGCGCGACGGCAAGTTGCTGCTGGTGCAGCGACGGCGGGAGCCGGAAGCGGGGCATTGGGGCCTGCCGGGCGGCAAGGTCGACCTGCTGGAAACCATGGCCGCCGCCACCGAGCGCGAGATTTTCGAGGAACTGGGCCTGACGATCAGCGCGTGTGAATTGCTGTGCCTGACCGACCAGATCGATGCGGAGCGCGGCACGCATTGGGTCGCGCCGGTCTATCTGGTCGAGGATGCGCAGGGCGAACCGGTGGTGAAGGAGCCCGACGCGCTGGCGGCATGCGGCTGGTTCGCGCTGGAAGCGCTGCCGCAGCCGCTGACCCTGTCGACACGGGCGGCGCTGGCCGCCTTGCAGGCGCGATAATGAGGAAGGGCGGCATCGCGGCCGCCCTTGCCGGTGTTTTGATCAGTTCGGCAGGCCCAATGCCCTGGCGATGTCATCCCAGGCGACCAGCTTGAAATTCTGCGCCGCCGCCGCGTTATGGCCGTCCTGCGCAATGAACAGCCCACCGGGATAGGCCGGGCCGAAATCGCCCAGCATCAGCTCGATGCCGTCGGTTTCCTCCGACCCGCCAATGGCGCCATCGACGACGCGGAAGCGACCGACATAGGCGTCGTCGGACAGACGATAGGCCACATAGGCATTGTCGCCCTGGCTGGACACGAGGACATAGCCGTCCTTCTCGCCGATTTGGGCGATGGCGACGCCTTCGGCATCCATGACCAGATTCTTGCCGTCGGCCGCCGCGATTTTCGTGGGCGTGGTGGCGCCAGATGCGCGCGCGTCGAAGCGCCACAGGCCGACATCTTCCTCCGCGACATAGAGGATCCCGGTGCGGTCATCCACGGCGCAGCCTTCCGACTGGGTGCCAAGCTTCATGCTGCGGACGATCCTGCCGGTCGGCGTGGCGCCGGACGCATCGAGCGCGACCTGGTTGATCGTCCCGTCCTTCAGCACGATGAAGGCGTAGGTCGCCTCCGGCGCCTTGTACAGGCAGATGCCATAGGCCTCGCCCTTGCCGGCATCGACCTTGCCGAGGGCTGTCAACTTCGCTGTCACGCCGTCGAGGCGGAACAGGGCGAGCTTGGCGTTCGCCACATCATTGCGGTCCGACGCCACGACCAGGATCCCGGTCTGGCCATTGATGCTGACGCCATCGCGTAGATCGACATTGTTGACCCGGCCGGCGTCCAGGAAATCGCGCGTCTTGCCGTCCAGGCCATAGACATAGAGGCCGGCCTTCTTGTCGGTGCCGACGATCAGGCTGGCGGCCGGGTTGGCGGCATTGCGCCAGATCGCCGGATCATCTGCCGCGTCGGCATTGGGCGTCCCGACGGGCGTGGTTTCACCGCGCGCGGTGACGGTCACGGCCGGGGTCGCATTGGCGATACGCACTTCGACCGGCACTTCCGTTTCGGCGGTGGTGCAGGCGGTCAGCGCGAGAAGGCTGGTGAGCGATAGGGCTAAGGGCTTCATTATGATATTCCTCACTTGCCGCGCGCGACGCATTTGCCGCCGTCGGGGCCGATATTGCCGGTACAGGTGCGCACCGCGATGGTGGGTTCGCTGGTGTTGGTCAGGTGATTGCCATCCGCGCCCTTTGTGAGGTCGAAACCGTCATAGAGCTTGCCCGACGCGGTATAGGTGCGGAATTTCAGGCGATCGCCATCCACGTCCACGACCTGATAGAGTTCGGTCGCTTCCGCCGTCTTGTCTGGCTGGGTGCGGGCACGGTCGTTGAGGCCATACATTTTGGAGCCGGTGACCGAGACGAGATAGACCGGCCCTTGGATCGCGCCATTGGCCCGCGCCTGGGCCGACGCCTCGCGCCCGGCTTCCGACGTCAGGCGGCTGTAGCAATGGTCATGGCCCTGCAGCACCAGATCGACCTTGCGCTTGTCGAACACCGGCTTCCACGCGGCCTTCACCTCGGACGTGTCCTGCGGTCGGGCGCAGGTGAAGACGGGCTGGTGGAACAGCACGACATTCCATTTCGCCTTGCTGGACGCCAGGGTGGCGTCGAGCCATGCGGTCTGCTGCGCCATGGTGCCGAGGTTGATCGCCGACGTGCCATCGAGGATGATGAAGCGCACCCCCTGATAATCGATAAAATAGGTGGTCTTGAGGCCCGGCACGCCATTGGCGGGCAGCGCAAACTGCAGCGGGAAATAGGGGCCGAGCTTGCGGCTTTCGCTGCCGTCGGGCTTCACCACATCGACATATTCATGATTGCCGGTCGCGGGCAGTTGCGGGACGATCGACCAGTTATAGCTGCCGGCCTGGTTGAACTCGCCCCATTCGTCATCATGGTCGAGGTCGTCGCGCTGCGCGGCAAGATCGCCGGCATGGGCGACCAGCTCGATCCCGCCATTGGCATGGAAAGCCTGGCGGATGACGCGGCTGGCATAGGTCAGGATACCGTTCTGGATGTCGCCCAGATAGAGGAAGCGGAACGGCCTGGCCTGCGCCGCCGCCGTGCGGAATTGTAGCCACTCGCTCCAGCCCGCGCTGCCCTTCAGCCGATAGGCATAGACGGTATCAGGCGTCAGATTGTCGAAGCGGATCTGGTGATAGAGCGCCGGGCCATTGGCGCTGTCCTTGGCCGTGCCGGCGGGACCGGTCACGGTCCTTGCCTCCTCCTCCAGCGTCGGGCCGTCGACGGAGATGGCGATCTGCGCTTCGCTGGCGGTCTGGGCGGCATCGGTGCGCCAGGCGACCGCCATGCCGCGCGAAGGGTCGGCGGCGGGCGTCAGCATGATCCGGTCGGGCAGGGTGCGCGCCGCATAGGGCGTGCCGGCGGAGCGGGGCACGGGCGGGCTGGCGGCGGTCTGGGCGGAGAGCGGCGCGGCGCTCGCCATCAGCAGCATGGTCAGGAACAGTCGGGACATGGGCGTCCTTTCCGGGAAAACGGGACTTGCCGGCCGCGCAAGGGCGCGACCGGCAAGCAGGGGAAATCGAACGGGATCAGAAGCTGGCGGAAATACCGAACTTCGCGGTCCAGTTATATTCCTCATATTGGAGCAGGCGCTTGCTGCCCTCGAAATTCTGATAGGCGAAATATTTGGCGTTGTTGACGTTGACCCAGTCGGCGAACAGGCGGACGCCGGGCAGGATCTTGTACTTCGCGCTCAGGTCGAGCTGGAAGTGGTTGTCGACAATACGGTCGGTGTCCGGACCATCGCCGATCTCGTCCAGATATTTGCTGCGATAGGTGCCGGCGGCGCGCAGCGAGATCGGACCCTTTTCATAGCCCAGCACCGCATTGAAGGTGTGGCGCGAAGCATTGGGCAGGCCGATCTTGCGGGTATAGGCGTTGTCGTCCCCGTCGTAGCTGGTGATCTTTCCGTCGGCGTCGGTGAAGGTGTAGTTGAGGTTCACCAGGAAGCCATCGAGCGGCGCCGGCAGGAAGTTCAGCACCTGGCTGAACGAGAGTTCGACGCCCTTCACCTTGGCGGTGTCGCCATTCACATAATAGGATGCCTCGCTATAGGCGACGCCATTATAGACGCCGTCATCAAAGTCGCGGACCTGCGCGCTATAGTCTTTGATCGACTTATAGAAGAGGCCGGCGCTCAGTGCGCCATTGTTCGAGAAATACCATTCGGCCGAGGCATCGAAGTTCCAGGCGCGATAGGGCTTCAGGTTCGGATTGCCGAACTCGGCAGCATAATCCTCGTCGAGGATGAAGCGCGGTGCGAGCTGCGACAGCTTGGGACGGACCAGGCTCTTGTAGGCGGCGGCGCGGAACACCAGGCCCTGGCTCGGTTCGAAGCGGGCGGTCAGGCTGGGCAGCCAGTCGGTATAATGTTTGGTGAAGACATTAGGCGTCGAGATGACGCCAGTGGTTTCGCCTTCGTCATCCAGTTCATATTCGGTGACATTGCCGCGCAGCACGTTGCGGGTCTGCTCCATGCGGACGCCGCCGATGATGCGGACCTTCTCGCTGTCCCAACGGCCCAGCAGATAGGTGGCGAGGATATCTTCCTTCGCGCTGTAATCCTGCGCTGCCGATTCATAGGCGCTGGTGATCGGATCGAGTTCGAACTCACCGATATTGTTGTAGAAATAGTCGGTGGCCTGGCCCTTGCCGGGCAGCGGTCCGAGGTCGGACAGGCGATAGGTCTGGGCGCCCAGCACATCGGCCAGGTCCAGATCGGCATCGCCATAATAGTTCATGTTGAAATTATAGCTCTTCTTGCGCCAGCGGGCCTTCATGCCGGCTTGCACGGTGAAGGTGCCGCCGTCGGTGGCGAAGGCGCGCGATACATCGCCTTTCAGCGCATATTCGCGGTCGCGCGAGTCCGACAGGGCAGTCTGCTCGACGCGGTTGAAGCTATATTCCGACGGGTCGTTGAACAGGTCGGCGCCGCTGGTGACATTGAAGGTCGGCACGCGCGGATCGGCATAGTTGAAGCCGACATCGACGCCATCGTCGTCGAACCGGGCGCGCCAGCGGATCGGGTCGATCGACCCCTTTTCCTTCTCGGTCGATTCCGACCAGCTACCCGAATAGGTCAGCTTCCACGGGCCGGTTTCGGTGGTGCCGCCCAGCACCAGCGACTTGATGCGCTGACGCTCGAAACGGTCCTTGAGATCGCGGCGCACTTCGATGCGGCCATCCTCGTCGGTGAAGTTGGCGCTGTCCGCATCGCCCGAAGCGGGCTGCTCATCCAGGACGAAGGTCAGGCGGCGACGATATTCATGGTCTTCAAACTGGTTGTAGATGCCGCGGGCATAAAGCTTGGTGGTGTCGGACGGCTTCCAGTCCAGGTTCAGCGTGCCGCCGATGCGCTTACGCTGAACGTCATAATCGCGATATTCCAGCGTTTCTGCATAGGCGATGCCGTCGTCGCTGGTGGTCCAGTCCGCAGCTTCGATATTGTCGGTCTCGAACTTGCGCTTTTAATAGCTGAAGCCGCCCGAGATGCCGAAATTGTCGCTGAGGCGGGTGGAAAAATCGACGCTGCCCTTGGGCGTTACGGCGTCGGCATAGTCGTTATAGCTGCCTTCCAGCTTGACCGAATAGAGATCCTTCTTGCGGTCGAAGGCGCTGGTGGTGTTGATCTCGATCGAGGCGCCGATCGTGTCGGCGTCCATGTCCGGGGTCAGCGACTTCTTCACTTCGATCGATTCGATCAATTCCGAAGGCACGACGTCCAGCGCGACCGAGCGAACATCGCTTTCCGGGGCGGGCAGGCGGGCACCGTTGACCGATGCGGCGTTGAGTTCCGGGTCGAGGCCGCGAACCGAGACGAAGCGGCCTTCGCCTTGGTCGTTCATGATGTTGACGCCGGGCAGACGGCGCAGCGATTCGGCGACATTCTGGTCGGGGAACTGGCCGATCGCGTCGCGGGTCAGGACGCTTTCGACACCGTCGGCCGCGCGCTGGCGCGACAGGGCCGATGCCTGGTTGGCGACCTGGCCGACGACGATGATCGACGCATCGACGTTCGAGCCGATGCGGATGTCGGCATCGACATCGCCGGTGGCGGGCACGACGACGGTGGTGCGCACCGGGTCGGCACCGGTGTAGCGGGCTTCGATCGTGTAGGTGCCCGGCGCGACGTCGGGGAAGCGGTAGGAGCCGTCACGGCCGGCTTCGGCAATGCGGCCATTTTCGACGATGCGCAGTTGGGTCGACTGCAGCGCACGGGTGCCGGTGCCGTCGGACACGGTGCCGCTGATGGTGCCGGCTAGGGCGGCGACGGGCATGGTGGTGGCAAGGATGATCGCGGCGCGGCTCGCGCCACGGAACAAGGTCTTCATGGTGAATGCTCCCCTTCGGTTGGGGAGGCCATTGGCGATGAGTCCTTACGGCTTCATGGCAATATGATTGCAGTTAAAAGTCTGAAAAATGTAACTTATGTGACGTGATGCAGGGGCCACATTATAGGGCGCTCAGTCGCGCCGCCGGCCGCTGCGCCGGGACAGGCCGCCACGATGGTGCAGCCGGCCGCCTTTTTCGAGCCGCGCCATATGGTCGATGAAAAAGACGGCGCCGATACACAAGATGATGGCAATCAGGAATTCGGGCGGCACGTGGGCTCTCCAGCCTTTGGGTGATGCTGGAGAATTAAACCGCCGGACATAGGGTTTCGAGCCGCAGGCCGGCCCATATCCATTCTATTGTCGTAGGATTTTGAAGAATGGGGCGACCTGGCGTCGGTCGCCCCATCTCATCTTGTCAGGCGAGCGGTGCGGTCGCCCAGTGGCGCAGGCGCGCATAAAGGGCGGCGATCACGCCGGCGAAGATCAGCACCGACAGCGGCACCGCCCAATGGCTTTCGCCGACCAGCGCCAACGGTGCGTCGCTGTCGGTCGAGGCGACGATGCCGGCAAAGGCGACGCCGAACAGGCTTTCGCCGACGATGAAGCCGGTCGCCATCAGCACGCCCATGCGCTCGGCAAATTCCGGGTTCGCCTGGCGCAGCGACCAGCGATTGTAGAAATGGCCGATCACCGCGCCGACCGGGATCAGCAGGGTCAGCGCCATCGGCAGATAGATGCCCATGCCGACAGCAAGCGGAGGCAGGCGCATCTTGCCGGTCTTGCCGAGCAGTTCGTCCAGCGCGACCACGACCACGCCGATGCCGGCGCCAAAGCCGATCAGGCCCCAGTCGAGATCGCCGCCCAGCACGCCCTTGGCGAGCGCGGAAATGAGCGCGGCCTGCGGCGCGGGCAGGGCGGTCGCCTTGGCGCCGGGCGCGCCGGCAAAGCCGAAGGCGCTGTTCAGCAGGTCAAGCACCGGCGGGATCACCAGCGCGCCGAACAGCACGCCCAGCACCAGTGCGATCTGCTGCTTCCACGGCGTCGCGCCGACCAGCTGGCCGGTCTTCAGGTCTTGGAGGTTATCGTTGGAAATGGTGGCGACGCCGAACACGATCGCGGTGGTGAACAGGGCATAGGCGATCAGCGCCTGGCTCTGTTCGGGATGGCCCGAGCCATAGATGGCGGCGAGGATCAGCGACGCGCCCAGCACCGCGAGGATGCCCACGCCCGAGATCGGGCTGTTCGACGCGCCGATAAGACCCGCCATATAGCCGCAGACCGACGCGATGACGATGCCGGCGACCAGGATATAGGCCAGCGTCAGGCCGATGATCGGCACCGGATTGGCGGCGATCGGCCCGCCCTGGGCAAAGATCCACAGCAAGACGGCGATCGGTACCAGCGAGGCGAGGATGGTGCCAAAGACGATGCCGATCGGCAGATCGCGTTCGGTGATGTCCAGCGTGCCGGCATCGCCCGACTTGCGGACCTTGGCGGCGTTGAGGGCGGAGCGGATGCCGCTGATGATCGGGCCGAGGATCTTGAGCAGGGTCCAGATCGCGGCGATGCCGATCGTGCCGGCACCGATGAAGCGGGCCTTCATGCGGAAGGTGGTGCCGACCAGGTCGGCCAGGTCCGCGCCGGCGGGCAGCGGGCTGGTGAGATAGGGGACGATGCCGACCCAGCTGATGAGCAGGCCGACGAACATGGCGGCGCCGACGGAGATGCCGACCAGATGGCCGACGCCGATCAGCGCCATCGAGAAGCTGGTCGAGACCGAGCTGGCGCCCGCGCCGAGCTTGAAGAAGGTGGCGGCTTCCTCGGCTAGGATCTTGGTCTTGGCGATGATCGAGAAGCCGGCGGCGGCGATCGAACTCATGACGATGGCGGCGAGGCCGCGCTTATTCTCTTCCAGACCCTCGCGCGAACCTGCGCCGACTTTCAGCACTTCGGCGGCGGCGACGCCCTCGGGATAGGGCAGGTCCGATCCGGTGACGAGCGCACGGCGCAGCGGCACCGAATACATGACGCCCAATATGCCGCCCAGCGCGATGGTGCAGGCCGACAGCCAATAGGGGAAGCCCTGCCACCAGCCGATGATGACCAGGCCCGGCAGCACGAAGATGATCGCCGAGAGCGTGCCAGCGGCCGATGCGATGGTCTGGACGATGTTGTTTTCCAGGATCGTGCCGGTGGCGAACAGGCGCAGCACCGCCATGGAGATGACGGCGGCGGGGATCGAGGTGGCGAAGGTCAGGCCGATCTTGAGGCCCAAATAGACGTTCGCGGCGGTGAACAGCAGGGTGATGAGCGCGCCCAGGATGACGCCGCGTAGCGTCAGCTCCGCCATCGGCACGGCCTTGGCCGAATCGGTTGTCACTGCTCTTTTCCCTTCGCCAGTCGATCGATCAAGCGGCTGGTAATAATGTTGCTGGCGCTTGGATCAATCTTAAACTGGCCGGCAGGACGGTCAGGAATCGCGGCCGGCGCCCGCATCCGCCAGCACGGCATGGTCCAGATAGGCGTCGACCAGCCTAGTCCAGCGCTCGTAACCGCGCGGATTCATGTGCAAACCATCGGCACGGAACAGCGATGCATCGGGCAGGCCGTCAGTGGCGAGCAAGGGGCGGCCGACATCGAGATAATCGAACTTCATCGCCTTGCTGCGCGCCGAAACGGTCATGTTGACCGCCGCCATCTGGGGCCAGAGCGTCCAGCGGATCGGGCTGGGCTTGAGCGAGAGATAGGCGATATGCGCCCTGGGATAGTCGGCGCGGAGCTGGCGCAGCAGGGTCAGCACGTCGCGCGCGACCTTGTCCGGCGTGGCGCCGGCGGCCAGGTCATTCTCGCCGACATAGACGATGATCGAGCGTGGCTTGGCCTTGGGCAGCAGCCGCTTGTAATAATGCAGCACGTCGGGCGTGGTCGCGCCGCCAAAGCCGCGATTGACCGTGCCGATATCGGTGAAGCTGCCCTTGATGTCCCACAGGCGGATGCTGGAACTGCCCAGGAACAGCGTGGCGTCGGCGACTGGCGGGCCGGCCGCTTCCGCTTTCGCAAAGGCGGCGATCTCGTTGGAGAAGGGGAAGGTCGGGTCGGCATTGGGAACCGCGACCTTGTCCGGCGCCGGGGCCTGCGTCGGCAACGGGGCAGCCTGCAACGGCCCGGCCGCGGCGAGCAGAAGGGCAAGGCCCAGCGCCGCCCGCCAGCGCGGCTCAGTGCCGGTGGCGCGGGCGCAGCTGATATTTGCCATCCGCATAATCGCCGAACAGGCCGGTGATCGCCGGGTGATCGACCGGCTCCTCGCTGTCGTCGGCCACCAGATTCTGCTGGCTGACATAGGCGACATAGCTGTTCTCGCCATTTTCGGCGAGCAGGTGGTAGAAGGGTTGCTGCTTGTCGGGCCGGGCATGTTCGGGGATCGATTCATACCATTCCTCGCTGTTGGCGAAGACCGGGTCGATGTCGAACACTACGCCGCGAAAGCCGAAGCTGCGATGCTTGAGGACATCGCCGATGCTGAAGCGGGCATGGACGACCGGCGGGGCGGTGATGCCGGTACCGATATTCTGAATCGTGACTTTCATATGACCAATTTAGGGTGCCCGCGCAGGGAGACAAGAAAAATACCGAAAAGGGTGCTTGGCAAGGATGGAATCATTCGCTAATGGGCGCCCCTCGACCCGATCGGTGCGGCATTTTCCCTTGCGGTTCAATGCTTCCGGTCTTCTGCGGAGAGGTGGCAGAGTGGTCGAATGCACCGCACTCGAAATGCGGCGTGCCCGTGAGGGTACCGAGGGTTCGAATCCCTCCCTCTCCGCCATTTGACCCTCCGCAGGGGTCTCCAGAAGTCCACTGATATCGACTTTTTCTCCCTGATTACTGACGCTTGGCTCACCAGCTCGGCCGCAGTCGTCCACAGCCCTCCGCAGGCGTTTTGCGGTGATTGTGGTACTGATTCGTGGTCTCGGCGGTCGAAAAACGTGGTACTTTTTGGAGACGACGACCGATGCTCAGTGACGCCAAAGTCCGGGCGGCCAAGCCCCGCCCCAAATCCTACAAACTGACCGACACCAATCGCCTGTTCCTGCTCGTGACGCCGAGCGGGGGAAAGCTGTGGCGGTGGAATTACAGCTACGACGGCAAGCAGAAAACGATGGCCTTCGGCGCCTGGCCCCAGGTGGGATTGGCGGATGCCCGAGCGAAGCGGGATGAGGCCAGCGGACATCTGATGGAAGGCGACGATCCCACGATCCTGAGGAAACTCAAGGTTGTGGCCAAGCTCGAGGCCGGCAGGCAGACCTTCGAGCGGGTCGCGCGGGCGTGGCATGAGAATGCCAAAGCGCAATGGGCTATCGTACATGCCGCCGATATTATTCGCAGCCTGGAAAGGGATGTGTTTCCGGCCATCGGTGACATGCCGATCGCCCAGCTGACGCCCCCGCTCGTTCTGAGCGTCTTGCGGGAGATCGAGGCGCGCGGCGCGATCGAGACTGCAAAGCGCGTCCGGCAGCGCATTTCAGCGGTCTTCATCTATGGTATCGCAGAGGGTATCGCGACGAGCGATCCTGCCGAGAAGCTGGGAGCGGTCCTCAAGCCCCTGCGAAAAGGGCGTCAGCCTGCAATCACCGATCTCGTTCCCCTTCGCCGGATGATCCGCACGGCTGAGGAAGATTATGCGCGCCCCGTCACGCGTCTCGCCCTTCGTCTGCTCGCGCTGACCGCGGTGCGACCCAGTGAACTGCGCGGCGCGCAGTGGGATGAGTTCGAGGATCTGAACGGCTCGGAGCCCTTGTGGCGCATTCCGGCCTGGAGGATGAAGGGCGACGCCGATCGCAAGGATGAGCTCCACGGCGATCATCTCGTGCCGATCACGCCACAGGCATTGGCGGTATTGAGGGCAGTGTGGCCGCTTACGGGTGAAGGACCGCTGGTTTTCCCCAGCAACCGCCACGCCCATCGCCCCATGAGCGAAAATGCCATCGGCTATCTTCTCAATCGGGCCGGTTACCACGGCCACCATGTCCCTCATGGGTTCCGCGCCGCCTTCTCTACGATCATGAATGAGTGGGCCGAGCGCGAAGGCAAGGAACATGATCGCAAAGTGATCGACCTCATGCTTGCCCATGTCCCTACGGGCAAGGTTGAAGGGGCGTATAATCGCGCAGCCTACATGCCCCGTCGCAGGGAACTCGCCATGGCCTGGGCTGACATGTTGAGTGACGGCTTGTCCGCACCGTCAGTCCTGCTTGATCTGCCCGCAAAGGCAATGGGACCGCAATCGCGTCGACGGGTGCTACCACCTGTCGATATCGAGTTTCGTTTTCCCACCCGAAGGCGCAGCTCCGCTAAGATCATTGCTCGCTAGAGTAAGGCGGGTGCAGAATCCTTCATGACAGGAGGGGGCTGTCGGCCCCCTCCATTGTGCTCGCCACATTATGGAATGGCCGCTTGGATAGATGTCCTCGCCCAGGTAACACGCGCCACTGGCGAAGCGTCCTGCGATCAGACATCGCGCCGATCCGGTAATGTGCTGAGCAGTGCGCTGGCCGAGACGATATGGATATCATCGCCCGCCAGGCGACGAGCTTCGGCCTTCTTGAATTCGGCGTCATAACGCACATAGCCAAATGGCTCGTCCGCTGCGACCACCAGCATAGTCGTTGTTGCGCCGACTGATGCCATGATCCGACCACCATTGGCGGCAATTTGTTGCGCCAGGCGGCCGTTGCGAGACTCGCCAAGAATGGCAATGCGCTGACCTTTCAATGTGCCGTCGGGAGCGGGCGTGGGCGGTGCCGTTGCGCGTTTTCTTGGCTGGGGTACCAGCCAGTCTGATAATTGCAAACCGGTATGATCGATCGCTTTCACGACGATCATGCCTGCCGCGCGGGCGTCGCTGAGCGCATCATGATGCTTGAGCGGGATACCCAGATGTTTCGCCACGATATTGAGCCGATGGCTGGGCAGCTCGGGCCAGGCGCGCTTGGCAACTCGGACACTATCCAGCCATGTGGTCTCGAGCATCGCGCGATCATTTATACGGCATGCTGCTGCGAGGGCGCCCTTGTCAAAATAGGAATGGGCCACGGTCGTGCGGCCATTCAGATGGGCTTGAAGGATGCCGTGAACGTCAGCGAAACAGGGTTGGCCCAGTACGTGGCTGGCAGCAATCCCGTGGATCCGCGTATTGAAGCTGCTGAAATGATCCTGCGGATCGACAAGGGTCTCATACTCAAACGCGACAGCGCCGTTGCGAAAGCCGACAATGCCTATCTGGCAGATGCTGCTGACACGCGAGCACGCCGTCTCGACGTCGATGACCACGAAGTCTGGTTCTTCGGTATCGCCATTTCGTGCAGTTGCCGCGGCGTTGGCAGAGAGGTTGGCGTGAAGGGGTTGGAACATATCAGGATCATACGCGGCGCTTAAAGCGTTGCACAAGGCCCTTGGCGCGGACAATCTTCGATGTGCATTGGCTTTTGGGAGCCATGCCGACATCGATGATGATCTGCTGTCCAACATCACACAGACGCTTTGGCAGGCGAGAAGCAGGGCGGTGGCAGCAAGATCAGCGGGCTCGTTCCTGCGGAATGACAAACTGGTTTCGGATCGCCGGAGAAATCGCACGGCATATGGCACGAAACATGGAATCCGATACCGCCCCGCATAGATCAGGCACATGAATATCAGTTCATATTTCCGCCTTGAAGGCATGCTGATTGCGGGCGCGACAAGCCTGTATGTCCAGGCTCGTGATGGCGCTTTCTGGGAGATCGGAAAGCTGAAGGATGTCGGGCATCTGCTGCAAAGCAATGTTGTCGTCGAGGGCATTCGCACAGGCGCACAAAGCGTGGCAGTAAATTGGATCGAGGCCATGAGGCCGATCCAGCATGCGATGAGTAGCATCGGCATGTAGCGTCCGGAAATCGCGCTTTGAGGTGCTCCTAGCCGGTTGGGTTGGGTCGCGAGCGGCCGAGGGAACAGTGCGACTGTGTCGACGTCGATTGCATCGAAGGAGCGGGCCAAGAAGACAGCTGTAAAAGCAGGGGCCGCGTAAACAACAAAGGCCCGCCCGGCAAAGCCGAGCGGGCCAGTAAAAGGCTTGAAGCCTTCGGGTCGCGCTATCCTGCTATGCTCATGCAATCGATTCGCATTGTATGAATCGGACATAAAGGAGAATAGTTCCGTTACGGAAAGCGTGAAAACAAACTGCCGAGATTGGCAGCTCCATCAAGCGACACAAGTCTGACCGGTGGTGTCCATATGGAGCGCAATCTTCAGTCGGGCATCATTGCCGAACGCACCCTGATTGAAGGGAAGGCTAGGTCGCGTTGACAAAATGCTTGAGCCATAGCCGTGCTGCGGCGAGGTTGAGGAAGCTGAGGTAGGATAGCGCAGTTTTCTCGAAGCGTGTTGCGATGCGGCGCTGTTGTTTGAGGAAGCCGAACATGCGCTCGACGCGGTTGCGATCGCGATAGCGTCGATAGTCAGGATGCTGTGGTGCCTTGCGGTTCGACCGCGGTGGGATGACCGGCAGGATGTTATTCAGGAGCAGGTCTTCGCGGAAGCGGTCGCCATCGTAGCCCTTGTCGGCGAGCAAGTCTGCAGGCTTTGGCACCGGCATGGCCATCAGGCTATCGACACCGCCGTAATCGGAAGCCTCGCCGCCCGTCAGGTGGAAGCCGAGAGGGAGGCCTTGATTGTCGCAGCGGGCGTGGACTTTGCACGTAAAGCCGCCGCGTGATCGACCAAAAGCCTGCGCACAAGCCCCCCTTTTCCGCCCACGGCCGAGACATGGCCGCGAACCGTGGTGCTGTCGATCATGTGCTGCCAGTCGTCGGTCAGACCCAGATCGAGCAGAGTTTGCAGCATGGCATCCCAGACGCCCTGCTCGGCCCAGCGGCGGAAGCGGACGTAGACCGAGTTCCACTTCCCATAGCGTTCATGCATGTCCCGCCAGGGGCAGCCAACCCGCAAGACGTGCAGCATTCCGTTGAGGTAGCGCCGGTTGTCTCCGGCAGGGCGCGCGTGCCTGCCTCGCTCAGGCGGCAACAGCGGCCCGATCAATTCCCATTCCGCGTCGCTCAGGTCCCCGCGATCCATGCCTGCCTTCCAAAAGAAAGCCTTGAATCAGACGGGAGCTGATTTGGGAATCCCTTTTGTCAACGCGACCTAGATATGCCCGACCGAGCTAGTCGCCCCTATGACGTCACCGCGCGAGCGCCTTTGCCTCACCCCATACCGGCCGCAGATTGTCGCTCCAAAGCTTGCTGGTCTGCGGCCACGTACACCTGTTAAGCCTCACCGGTAGTCGGCATAACATTTCTGCTGACGATAGCTTCCAGCTCAAAGCAGGTTATTGAAGTTCTCCATCGATGATTTCGGGAATAAGCGGCACAAGTTCGCGCGCCAGAAAACCCACTTCGCCAATGACCTTCGTCAAGGTTCTTCCTGCTCTTCCATGGACCCAGGCACCCCAGGCAGCAGCACGAAGTGCGGGTGCACCCCGCGCTGCCAAGCCCCCGATGAGGCCAGCCAGGACATCGCCCGAGCCACCCGTGCCGAGCCCGACACAGCCATCGCTATAGACAAGACTTTCTCCGTCGGGCGACGCCACATAGCTTTTATCCCCTTTCAGGAGAATGACTGCGCTCCATCGCGATGCCATTTCGATGGCTACCGCCAAGGGCCTCGCCTTAATTTCCTCGACTGAAAGGCCGCTAAGAGCAGCCATCTCCCCATAATGGGGCGTAAAAATCACATTCTCTTTTACTCGCCACCGTGATGGGTCGAAGTCACGCAGTGAAACCAGAGCCGCGGCGTCGAGAATGAGACTGCCAGGAAAATCGAGGCTATCGAGGAGATTGGCGACAAATGTCCGCGCTCCTTTGCCCGAGCTCATGCCTGGTCCCAGGACAAGCGTGTCGCAGGACTTGATTCGAGCCTTCAATATTTCCGCTGCTGCAGGAGCGATTTCTCCCTCTTCGTCGGCGGGCAGCGCGATCATGGCGGCCTCCGGTACGAGCACGCCCAGTGACAAGGCCGAAGATCGCACGGTCGCCATCTGCAGCTTTCCGGCGCCTGCGCGTAGCGCGGCTTCGCCGGTGAGGCGAAGCGCACCGGGCACGAATTCGGCACCTCCAACCACCAGGACGCGGCCGCGGCCGTTCTTGTCGGCGCCTTGCGCGATCGCTGGCAGTGGATGTCCCTTCAGCCACGCCTCGTCGAGCTGCTGGCAACTCATCCGCGTGCACCGGCTATGGCATCGGGCGCGCGGGTAACGGGCATGTCCTCCCGCTCGACCGGGGCCGTCACATTGTATCGACCGAGCAATAGCCCTCCATCCTTGCCCGTCTCCGCGTCGAATGCATATTCGGTGATGGCGCAGTTGGCGACATCGCCATCACGGTCAATTTCCAGTATCTCGGCCTCGGTCATGCCTTCGATGATGTACCGCAGACATAGCACCACCACTTGATGCGTGAAGATCATCACGTGCCGGTCCGCATGATGAAGCGCGATCGTATCCATGACGGAGCGCAGTCGCAGAATGACATCGCACCAGCTTTCGCCTCCTGGAGGGCGATGATAGAATTTGCCTAGCAGCCTGCGAAATTCTGCTTGCTGCGGTTCGATGCTGCTTATCCCCATGGATGTTAGCCCATCGAGGATGCCGAATTCCTTTTCCCGCAGCCTCTCGTCAAAGCAGATGGGCACATTGCCTGCGCAACCTCCGGCTTGACGGAACAGATCTGCGGTCTCGCACGCGCGTCGATAGGGAGATGCAAGGAGAACATCCGGACGCTCACGCGGTGCCTCGCCGGCATACCAACGTCCCAGCGCTCCGGCCTGGTCGCGGCCCAGGTCGCTCAGGGGCACGTCAGCGTCTCGCTCGGACAAGTCTATGCGATCGACATTGGCCTGCATGGCTGCACCTCGCGCGACGTTGCCTGCGCTCTGGCCATGCCGAACGACCGTCAGTTTCCTCGGCCAATGCATTTGCTTCACCGCCTTTCTCCTTTTCGGAGAAATGGATGGGTTGGCCAAATGATCCCCTTTGCGAGCGCGGGAATGAAGCCGATCAGGATATTTCTCTCCTGTGTCGAGTTCACCAGGATGAGAGGAACATATTAGCCGGGATTCACGCATGCGTGATGATGTCGAAGCGCTGACGCTCATGGCGGAGGAAATTTCGCTCCTCCGCGACCTTTCCACGCAGGGTAAAGGCGATCCAAGCTGGATTCTCGTCCGAGCCTGCGCAGATCATATGCGTGATATCATGGATCATTTTGCAGGCGATCAGGGGCATTTAAGCGGCGAGATGCCCTGGTGGCGCGCATTCCAGGAAAAGCCCTGACCCCCTTATACATCTGGAGCCGCAAATCAGGGATGCCTGGTTCGCGAGATCATGGATAAAATGTCTGAGCATGGGGTTGTAGCAAGATGCCGCTCGGCAGCCCCTCCAAATCCGTGAGGCCCAATGGCTCGCTCGCATCAGACCCACTTTGTGAAGATCCATTCCACGCAGTCCAGCGCCCTGAACAATGAACATGACAAGGCCTCACGGAGCGAGCTTGCCCGCAGGATTGCCCGGCTCGGCGAGGCAAGATTTGTCGATCATGACAGTTTGAGCGACCAGCAGCTTTCGGGGGGCGAGGCGGACACGCTCTTTATTCCGACAGGCACAATCGATCTCTCGACGGCAAGAAAACTGGGCATCCAGACTGAGAGCCAGATCTACGGTGGCGTCGTGCCGTTTCCCTTTGTCGGGAGCAAGGTCATCACGCATCCGGTCCTCGGGGACGACCCTGCAATTCCCGCCGGATGGCGCGCTGAACTGGGCTTGGCTCTTGCTCCTCACGTTCTTTCGGGCTGGTCGGCCTTCACTCTCGATGCGGTCCGCGCCGCCGCTCTTGATATGCTCGGACGCACGGCGATCCGCCTGAAGGAAGTCGAGGCCACTGCCGGACTAGGCCAGTTCGTCGCGACCTCGGTCAAGGAACTGGACGAAGCGATCGCCCAGCTCGACCAGGCTGCCATTTCGAGGCATGGCGTGGTGATCGAGGAGAATCTCGATGACGTTGTCACCTACAGCGTCGGCACGACGCGCCTGTTTGGCGAGGTGATTTCCTATTGGGGCACGCAGCGGCTCACCACCAACAACAGTGGCGCGACTGTCTATGGTGGCTCCACCCTTCATGTCGTGAGGGGCGGTCTGGACCGGCTTGCGAGCCTGGGTCTGGCTGACGAACTGCAGCAGGGGATCGATAAAGCGATCGCATATGACGCGATCCTCTCGCGGTTCTATCCGGATTTGCTGGCGTCTCGCCGCAATTACGATGTCGCCGCGGGCGTCAATTCCTACGGGGAACGTCGCATCGGCGTGCTCGAGCAGAGTTGGCGCGCCGGCGGCGCGAGCGGCGCGGAGATCGCGGCGTTCGAAGCCCTGGCGCGGGATGCCGGCCGCTCGGCTGTGACATGCATGACGATGGAGATTTATGGCGAGGTCGATGCCGCTCCGGACGGCAGCATTATCTATTATAGCGGTGTCGACCCCGTGGCAGGACCGATGACAAAATATGCGATGGAGCTGGAATGACAGGCAGTCAGCTATGCTTTGACGTCGAGGGCGAGAGCCTGGAGGCAACCTTGTTGTCGCCCGACAAGCTGGTCCCTGGCATTCTCTTCATCCATGGATGGGGCGGTTCGCGCGAACAGGACATGGTGAGAGCCGAAGAGATCGCCCAATTGGGCTGCATCTGCTTCACGTTCGACCTGCGAGGCCATGCCAGACATGCCGAAGAGCGCAATGTCGTGACCCGGTCGCACGGTCTTGCGGACGTGACGGCGGCCTATGATTTTCTCGTCAGGCAGGACCAGGTCGACCCCTCGGCGATTGCGGTCGTTGGCACCAGCTATGGTGGCTATCTCGCGGCATTGCTGACTGCGGCTCGCCCGGTCAACTGGTTGGCGCTTCGTGTTCCTGCGCTCTATCCTGACGACCATTGGGATGTGCCCAAGGCAAAGCTCGACCGCGATCTCATCAATGCCTATCGGGCACACTTTCGAACGGGCCGGGAAGACAAGGCTCTGGCCGCTTGTGAGCGCTTTGCCGGCGATGTTCTGATCGTTGAATCGGAACATGACGATTATGTGCCGCACGCCACCATCAGCTCCTACATGTCGGCGTTCCACAACAGCAATTCGCTGAGTTATCGTATTCTAAAAGGCGCTGATCATTCGCTGCGGGATGAAGGCGGCCGACGGGCCTACAACCAGTTGCTGCTCACCTGGATAGAGGAGATGGTCCGAGGCGGCCGCCGCCCGTCATCGTCGGACGCCCAGGCAGAGGCGCAACTGCCGTCGCAGGCGAGAAAGCTCGTACAAGGCTGATCCTGTCCAGGCGGACGCGTTCTTGTAGCGACGCTTCGCCGTGGGGTGGCTCGTTGTTTCTGCTCGTGCGTTGATGCCGTAACAATGGGAGTAGACAGTCATGTCCATGTCGCTTGAAGACCTGTCGCGCAAGATGAAGGAGATCGATTTCGCGATGCTTGCTACCCATACGGGTGGCGGCGCGATCGGATCGCGTCCGATGAGCAACAACCGCGAGGTCGATTATGACGGTAGCGCCTGGTTTTTCACGGAGGAAACCACGCTCATGGTGTCCGATATCAAGGCCGATCCCGCAGTAAATCTAAGCTATCAGGGTAAATCGGGCTTGTTGGGACAACGTCCCTTCTTTCTGGCGGTGGAAGGGACCGCCATGCTCATCCGCGACAAGGCCCAGTTCGAAGCGCATTGGACGAAAGGCCTGGAACGGTGGTGGCCGCAGGGCACGCAGACGCCTGGCCTTGTCTTGATCCGGGTGATCGGCGAGCGCGCGCATTATTGGGATGGCGAGGAGGAAGGCGAGCTATTGCTGGAGGACGCTCACTGATGGCGTCAGATGAGAAGCCCTCGCCGCGCCGGCTCGCAAAGGCCGGCGCATTCATTTGCGGCGTCATCATCGCCCTGTTCATCATCATATTCGTCGCGAGGAATGTCTGGCATGGCGAGGAACTTGAGCAGGATCAGGCCACCGGCAACAACGTCGCGACCGAGCATACTGGCCCATCCTATAATCAGCAGCCTTGAACGGCGCGGGTTTCAGCGGAGCCTGGAAGCTGGGCCATGTTCGGGAGCCTAGCCTCTGCGAGCCTGCAGCGACATGAGAGCCTGAATGATCGCAAGATGGGTCAGTCCTTGCGGCATGTTGCCGAGATAGCGCCCGGACGCAGGGTCGATCATTTCAGGATATACGCCAGCAGTGGGCGCCAGCCCTCCAATGGCTTCGGTAAATGCCCTGGACGCCGCTTCAGGCTGATCCAGCAGAATTTTGGCTTCGACCATCCAGAAGGTGCAGGCGAGGAAGCAGCCTTCTTCCTTGTCGGCTCCGGAATAGCGATAATGATAGGGTCCACAGCCGAGCTCTCGATCAATCGCTTCGACCGTTCGACGCAGGCGATCCCGTCCATCGAACCCAAAGCGCACGGCAAGGGTGAGGGACGCATCGAGGCGATCGGTGCCCGGATAGAAGCTATAGGCGCCCAAGCTCTCGGACCAGCAATGCTCCGTTATCCAGGCCTCGATCCTGTCCCGTTCGCGTGACCAGCGATCGCGGCAGGTCGTCGGCAATTGTCCTGCGTCGGCCAGTTCAACGGCGCGAGCCAGGGCCTGCCAGCAACTGATTTTCGACATGGTATAATGCTGTTCTTCGGCAAGCTCCCAGATGCCGCTATCCTTCTGGCGCCAGATGTCCGCACATTGGTCGGCGAGATGGGCCAATATCTCTGCGCTGCGCGCGTCCAGGATATTGCCATGGTCTACGAAGCATGCCGCAGTCTCGAAGATATCGCCATATATCCCATGCTGCCGCTGATCCGTGGCGCGGTTTCCAGCAACAACCGGCTCTGAACGGTCATAGCCAGGCAGATCGACTGTCCGGACGTCTGAAGCTGCGCCGCCCCAGATCGAATAGCAGACGCGCGGCCCCACTTCCTCGATTTGCTTAAGCAACCAGGTCAGAGCAGCCTTCGCCTCCGCCTGGGCACCAACGCGCAGGAAGGCGTTGATGGTATAGCCTGCGTCGCGGACCCAGGCGAAGCGGTAGTCGTAATTTTTCGACCCGCCAATCCGTTCAGGAAGAGAGGTGGTCGCCGCCGCTGCGATCGCTCCACTGGGTGAAAAGAGCAGGAGTTTGAGCAGGGCACTTCTGACCAATGCCTCTCGATATGGTCCGTCACATTGGACCGTCTGCGCCCATGTGCGCCATTCGCCATCCGAGCCATCTATCCGGGCGTCTATTTCGTCAAGCGAAGGCGCCACCAGCGGCTCGTCCTCGCCCGCCACGATCGCGAGCAGTTCGCTCTGACCCGCCTCGATCGTCAAACTCGCAGTCGCACCACTATCGCCCAGATGCTCGACGATCACGCTCGATCCCCGCAGAAAGAGGCCCAGCACGCCGCCGACATGGAAGACATCATGGCCTCCGACATTCTGCATGTAGGGGGAGGCAGTCCCGGCCCGATGCCCGAGCCTCAACGCGATGTCGAAATGTACCGAGCCTTCCAGCCCCTCGATACGCCGCGCCAATTCGCACCAGGGCAAGCGTCCCGCAGAACCGCTGTTGAGTGATTCGACCATTCGCGCCTTACCGCCAGCGGTCGTGAATATGGTCTCGAGCACATTACTCTCGGAACGATATGCCCGCTCGACCTCGAACGCTTCACGAGGCGTGATAGCGAAATATCCGCCCTCCTGCGGGTCAAGCAAACGATCGAACAGGGGCGGAGAATCGAGATTGGGGACACACCACCAGTCGAGGGACCCATCGCTACCGCTCAGGGCCACCGTCCGGCCATCGCCCAGGGCCGCATAATGTTCGAGATGAAGATAGTCTTCCGTGTCGCGCCGGGGGCGTGCACTGTCGAGCCGGATTATGTTGATAACGACATTCCTTTGAGCTGATTTCAGGCGAGAATGCACGAGAGGCGACCTGTTTTCCTGATCCAGATCAGAGCTTTGAATAAGATCGCCATCCCGCTGAGCCGGTGTGGAACTGGATGGCTCTGCGGCCGTATTTTGCCGTGTCGCCTAGAACGGCAAACTGGACTGTCGTCCATCATCCCCATCAGCAAGGAGCGAACATGGCAGAGCGTCTCACCATGCAGGACCCGCGCGCACAATATCCCAAGCCCCCGTTTCCAGAGCAGCCGCAGCCGGTTCCCGGCATCGCCGCGGATATGGATCCCAGGCCTGATCACGGGGAGGAAAGCTATGCCGGCTCGGGTAAGCTCGAGGGCCGCAAGGCGCTGGTCACTGGCGGCGACAGCGGCATCGGCAGAGCGGCAGCGATAGCCTATGCACGCGAGGGCGCCGATGTCGCCATCTCCTATCTTCCAAGCGAAGAGGAAGACGCAAAGGCGGTCATCGCCCTGATCGAGGCAGAGGGGCGAAAGGCGGTCGCGCTGCCTGGCGACATCACGGACGAGAACTGGTGCCGCAAGCTCGTCGATGAGGCGGTAAATGGCCTTGGCGGGCTCGACATTCTTGTTATCAACGCTGGCCGCCAGCAATTTCGCGATGACGTGGAAGCCGTGAGCTCGGAAGATTTCGACCGCACGCTCAAGACCAATCTCTACGCCATGCACTGGATCACACAGGCCGCCGTGCCCCATCTTCCCGCCGGCGCGTCGGTAATCACCACCGCCTCCGTCCAGGCCTATGAGCCATCGGCCATATTGCTCGATTATGCCACGACCAAGGCGGGCATCGTCGCCTATACCAAAGCGCTGGCCAAACAGCTGATCGAAAAGGGCATCCGGGCAAATGTCGTTGCCCCCGGTCCATTCTGGACGGTCCTGCAATCCAGTGGCGGTCAGCCGCAGGACAAGGTCACCAAGTTCGGTGAGCAGAGCCAGTTCGGCCGTCCCGGTCAGCCGGTCGAGATCGCGCCCGTCTATGTGCTGTTGGCCTCGCAGGAGGGCAGCTATATCACCGGTGAAGTCTATGGCGTGACCGGCGGCGCAGGGATCGCCTGACGCAAGGATGGCCCCGCGTCACCGCGGGGCCACCGTCCCAACAGATATGATTCTGACAGGAAAACGCCGCGCCGCCACCTCAAGAAGGAGCGGCACGGCCAGAGGCCTTAGTCGCGCAGGCTATCGGGAACCACGCCGCCATTTTCCGCGAGTTTCGTCATCACCGCCTTGTGCAGCGCGATATTCTGCTCTGCGCTGCCGTCAGCGCCCTCATGAACAGCCAGTTCGTCGGCCAGCGCCTTGCGCGCCGCAAGGCTGGAATCGATATCGAGCAGTTTCAGCAGATCGACGATCGAACTTTGATAATTTCCCCCGCCTCCCTTGGCGTCGGCCATGGCCGAAAGGACCGCGCCAACATCGACCTGCGGCAGCGAGGCTGCCTCAGGTGACGCGGTGGCCGTGGCGGGCGACGCAGGAGGCGTAGTGGCCGGCGGGGGCGGGCTTGCTGCCTGGACATTCGGGGCGGGTGCAGGGGTGCCATTGCCTGCCTTCTGGTCGTCACGACCAAAAATCTTGTCTCTGATCTTGCTGAAGATGCCCATGTGCCTGTCCTCCATGTGATGGCTCAATCATCACCAAACGGCGGGTGGCAAAGAAGGCTCCCATCGGAACGAGCCTGGACGCGGTGGGTTGACGTTCCGAGAGATGATGATCCGGGAGACAATCGATGAAGATGCAGTTCGCGACGGTGGCGATATCATTGGCAGCGCTGGCACTTGGCGGATGCGGCAAGAAGGTCGATACGACGTCCAACAACGCCGCGGCGGCGCCGATGAACAGCGTCAGCGCCAGCGAACCGGCGCCCGTTGCGGAGAGCGCAGGCCAGATGTTCGCCAATGCTGCAGCGGCGAGCGATACATTCGAAATCGAAAGCTCGAGATTGGCGCAAGCAAACAGCCAGTCGGCGTCCGTCAAGAAATTCGCGGAGTCGATGATCAAGGCGCATACCGATTCAACGGCAAAGCTCGGCCAGGCTGCGAGCGCTGCGTCGCCAGCCATCGTGCCCAAGCCGCTCCTGTCCAGCGCGCAGCAACAGTCGCTCGACGCGCTCAAGGGCAAGAAAGGGGCCGACTTCGATGCCACCTATATCGAAGCGCAGACCAGGGGACATCAGGAGACGCTCGACACGCTTAAAGAATATTCGGCCAGTGGCGAGGTTCCCTCATTGAAGGACTTCGCGGCCAAGCTTGTTCCCATCGTGACAGCCCATCTCAACATGGCGAAGGGCCTCAAGTCCTGAGCGAAGGTTCCCTTTTTCAGAAACTCTGCGAGTACGGACGGGCCATGGCGGTGATCGCCAATGACCCGGCTCCCTGCCCCTTCGATCTTGCATGAGGCAGATCGAAGGGGCTTTTGGCCCTGCCAGCAAATGCCGCGTCGAGGATATCGCGCGTTCCTCCTCATACCGGCCTGGACTAAAGGCACCCAACGCGCAACGCTGCGACGCCTTAATATTCTCACATCAAGAGCGACGGGCCCATCTCAGGCGGCCGCATCGCGGAGGATGCGAGATAATTCCTCTACCGAATAGGGTTTATGGAGAAGCGGAAATCCGTGCCCGCTATCTTCGGCCAGGGCATGGCTATAGCCGCTGGTGAGCACCACCGTCTTGTCGGGCCAGCGGGCCCGGATTTCCTTGCCCAGCTCGACGCCATTCATCCCCGGCATGACGACATCAGAGAATATGATATCGACATCGTCGTGATCCATTTCCAAAATGGCGATCGCCTCGAGCGCATTGGCTGCCCGCTGGGCGCCTTCGCTCCCTGCCAGCCGCTCGCCTTCGACGCCGACGAGCTTGATTGCGAAGCCACGGATCAATGAGACGCTGTCAGGCAATATGTCGCCAGCACCGGTGGATATTCTTATCAGAGCATCATAGCTGTTCGGCTCGGCAAAAACGCCCTGCGCATAATGAGGCGGCAATCCTTCAAGCACGCGAACGCGCGCCTGAAGGAGGGCATGGCTCTTGGCATGGACGCCGCGAAACCCGTGGCCCAGATCACGATATGTGGTCTCGATGATCTGGCGGAAAGTGTCCGCCAGTTCGGCATTTACGTCCGCCTCATCCTGGTCAATCCGTTCGACGTCGGGCGTATAGGGGATCGGGCTGCTCATCGGGCCTCCGGCGTTCGTTTGAAACATCTCAATCCGGGCGCGCGCTATCGCGATCCCCGGCCGGATAATCCTCGGGTTTTACCGTGCCGACATTCGGCCGGTCTTCCACCTTTTCGGAGGGCTTTCCCTTAGGCCGATCATCCTCAGCCTCATGGCCTGGACGCGCATCGCCGAGCGGGCCTCGCGCTACCTTGCGGGCATCTTCGGACATCTCAGCCTCCTATTGCGCACTGCCGGGCTCAGCCATCTTGCGATGCTGCTCAGCCAAAATGGATTGAGGGACGATACCCGCGGCCGCGACCTGCAGCTTGTTCGAGAAGCCCGAAACGACATGTCCCTTTCCGGCCAGGAGCGCGTCCCAGCCATCCTTTGCAACCTTGGCCGGATCGGCCTTGTTATCGTCGGCACCAACCGATGTGTCGGCGCCCAGGCCAGCGCGGTCGAAAAATTCCGTGTCGGTCACGCCGGGCATCAGCGTCGTCAGCGTGACGCCCTTATGATCCTTCAGTTCATTGCGCAGCGCTTCGGTGAAATTGTCGATGAAAGCCTTGGTGCCGTTGTAGACCGCGTTAAAGCTGCCCGGAATGAAACCGGCGATCGAGCCGGTGACCAGGATCTTTCCCGAATCGCGCGCCACCATCTGGCCGAGCACCTTGTGAAGAAGGTAGATGGTGCCGGTGATGTTGGTGTCGATGACATGGCGCCAATCGAACAGTTGCTGGTCGAGAAACGCATGTCCCAGGCCATGCCCCGCATTGGCGCAGAGCAAGTCCACCTGTCGCCCGTCGGCGTGATCGAGCAACTGATCGACACCCTGGACGGTCGAAAGATCGACCTCCAGCGTATCGACCGCGACGCCCAAACTTGCGAGTCCAGCCGAGGCATCGGCAAAGGGCGTGTCGGCAACGAGGAGGAGATCATAGCCATCTGCGGCCGCCAGTTTTGCCAATTCAGCGCCGATCCCGCTCGACGCGCCGGTGATGATTGCGAATTTATCGGCCATATCTTTTCTCCTCACGCCGCGACGCGATCAAGGCCGGGCTTCAGCACGATCTTGGTCACTTCATTCTGTTGCTCGTGGAACATCTTGTAGCCCTTGGGAGCATCCTCCAGCCCCATGCGGTGCGAGATGAGGAAGGTCGTATCGATCTTCCCTTCGACGATCGCGTTCAGAAGCGCGGGCATATAATGCTGGACGCTGGTCTGGCCGGTCTTGAGCGTCAGCCCCTTCTCCATGAAGGCGCCCAGTGGGAATTTATCGACAAAGCCGCCATAAACTGCCGGCATGGAGACGCGTCCACCTTTGCGGCAGGCATGGATTGCCTGTCGGATCGAATGGGTTCTGTCGGTGCCAAGGAACATCGACGCCTTGATCTGATCGACTACATTGTCAAGGAAGAAGCCGTGCGCTTCGAGGCCAACGGCGTCGATGACTGCGTCGGGACCGATGCCGCCAGTCATCTCCATCAGCGCCTCATAGGTCTTCGATTTTTCATAATTGATGGTTTCCGCGCCGAAGCGCTTCGCCAGCTCAAGGCGATGAGGAAAATGGTCGATCGCGACCACCCGCTGCGCGCCCATCAGGAAGGCGGACTGAACCGCGAAAAGGCCGACCGGTCCGCAGCCCCAGACCGCGACGGTGTCGCCCGGCTCGATGTCTGCAAATTCGGCCGCCTGCCAGCCGGTGGGGAGAATATCCGAGAGGAAAAGGACCTGGTCATCCTCCAGCCCATCGGGAACGACGATCGGCCCGACGTCGGAAAATGGAACCCGGACATATTCGGCCTGCCCCCCGGCATAGCCGCCGGTAAGATGGCTGTAGCCGAACAGTCCGGACATTGGCTGGCCATACATTTCCTGGCCGATATCCTGATTGTCGGCGGGATTGCCGTTATCGCAGGCGGAATATTGGTGCTTGCCGCAATGGTAGCAGCTCCCGCAGGCGATGGTGAAAGGCACCACGACCCGCTGCCCCTTCTTCAACGTCGATTTTGCGCCGGTTTCGACCACCTCGCCCATGAACTCATGACCAAGGATATCGCCCGCTTTCATGGTCGGGATGTAGCCATCGTAAAGGTGCAGGTCCGAACCGCATATGGCGGTCGAACTGATCTTGATGATGGCGTCGCGCGGATTGAGGATTTCAGGGTCGTCGACGGTATCGACGCGGACATCATGCTTGCCGTGCCAGGTGAGCGCGCGCATCAGTTCTTCTCC
Source organism: Sphingobium yanoikuyae (assembly GCF_013001025.1). Classification (NCBI taxonomy): domain Bacteria; kingdom Pseudomonadati; phylum Pseudomonadota; class Alphaproteobacteria; order Sphingomonadales; family Sphingobiaceae; genus Sphingobium; species Sphingobium yanoikuyae. The sequence goes on from NZ_CP053021.1 coordinate 5,032,375, forward strand.
TCGGCGAATTGCTGCGAAGTGCGGGCGGCAGTGGCGACCTCGCCGGTTTCCATGAGCTGCTTGAAGCGCCGCAGATCGCGCCGCGCCTGGATGGCCGGTTCGCGCTGGAACATCTTGGCGACGATCTTGCCGATGAACCCGGCGGGCGGATCATAGGCAATGGTGGCCGTGACGATGGTGCCGCGTTCGCCTGCGTCGCGAAATTCGATCCGACCGCTATTGGGGACGTCAGCGCCTTCGACCGAAGCCCAGGCGATCAGCTCACCGTCTATCTCTTCGGTGATCACGGCATCCCATTCGACGGTCTTTCCCGCCGGCGCCTTCACCACCCAGTGGGAACGTTCAGCGGCAATAATGTCCACGCGCTCCACATTGTCCATGAAGCTGGGCAGCTGGGTGAAGTCGCGCCAGTAGGCAAAGAGTTCGGCGCGAGGTCGGTTGATGGTCACGGACTTGCCGATGAGGCTTTCACGGCCCGCACCCTTGATGTCGGTTGCGGCCTCTTTCTTCTGTTCGCTCGACTTGGCAGTGGCCGCAGGGGCATCGTCTGTCGCTCGGCTCATGGGCATAGCTCCTTGGGCAAGAGAAAATCGGCTGCGCCAGCAGGGAAGGGCGCATCAAAGGCGAGCCCTGATCTCGCCGCTACTCAACGCCATTGCCGCAGTAATGGACCCATAAGCGCCGGCATAAATCTTATTGATGGAGATCAGTGTCGGTGCCGCAGCAGGCGCCGGGTGCCGCCATAAATGGCTGCGCGAGGCTCTTCAGGCGTGCATGCCCTGCTTCCTGCCGCTGGAACGGACGATAGCTGAAGCCGTTAGCTTGGGCATCCTCCACTAGTCGGACTGGAAGATGGTCATGCTGCGGAACAACGGACTGACGCTCGTCCTGCTGTTGTTTTTTGCGGCGACTATTATCGGACAATGGATCGCGGGCTGGCATGTTCAGGTCGAAGACGCCCACCGCCATGGTGAACAGGCGCTTTCGCTCATCGCCTATAGCTTCAGCCCCGAATTTCTCTCCAGTGTCTTTGAAAATTGGGAGAGCGAGTTCCTGCAGATGTCAGCCTATGTGGTGCTGACCGCTTTCCTCATCCAGCGCGGTTCGGCGGAGTCCAAGGATCCGGACGGCCCGCCGCGCGACGCAGACCTCGATCTCCAGGCCAGCAAGCCCGGTGCACCGAAAATCCTGCGATGGGGACCAATCTGGCGCGCGCTCTATGCGCAATCGCTCGGTTTGGCCCTCGCGTCTCTCTTCCTTGCTTCGTTCGTCATCCACTGGACACAAAGCGCCAGGGTCGCGGCGCAAGATGCTGTAGCACATGGTGAAAAGCCACTCACAACGATAGCCTATCTTGGCGATCCTCAGCTTTGGTTTGAATCCTTTCAGAACTGGCAAAGCGAGTTTCTCTCGACTGCAGTTCTGGTGCTTCTATCCATTTTCCTTCGCCAACGGGAATCGCCGGAATCCAAGGCCGTGGCAGCACCTCATGACCAGACTGGCGAGTAAACATATGTGGATGGCTCATACTCGCGAACCACTTCCTTTTTGCGAGTCGTTAGCGAGGAACCATAGCTGGTGCTGACAACTTCATTGGCGATCACCCAATAGGAGAATTAGGATGGCTGAGCCGCAATTCACCGATGCGATCGCGCTGCTGAAGGCCGACCATCGCAAGGTCGAGGATCTGTTCGAGAAATTCGAGGCTGCGAAATCCGCAGACCGCAAGCAGGCGCTGGCGCATGAGATTTGTGTCGAGCTCAAAATCCACACGCTCCTCGAGGAAGAAATCTTCTATCCCGCCTTTCGCGGGTTGATCGAGGATGACACACTCGACGAAGCCTATGTCGAACATGATGGCGCCAAGGTGCTGATTAACGACATAGTGGCCGGCTCGCCCGGCGACGCCTTCTATGACGCTAAGGTCAAGGTGCTTTCGGAAGAAATCAAGCATCATGTCCATGAGGAGGAAATGCCGTCTGAGGGCATGTTCGCTCAATGCCGGAAAACTGACGTTGATCTTGTGGCACTCCGCGACACGATGGCCGCACGCAAGAAGGAATTGCTTGCGAAGGCAAAGACAAACGGGCTGCCCGCCGCGAAGCCGACGGCTGTGAAACTGCTCGCAGCCTGACCCGTGCCAGTAAAAGGGAATGGGCTGGCGCCTGAAAACGGCGGCGGCTCATTTCTTGCGACCACTAACCGACAGAATCCTCCACCGCAGTGGCCATCCTCTCTAAGTCGCAAGGCTTGGCCGGAAGCTAATCGCCGTCCGGTAAGGTCCTTGCAGGGGCCAGCTACCTCTTGAAGTGAGGGCTAGCGACACTTCGCCGTAAGCGGTCAAAATCCCCCACATTCTCATGATTTTGCGATTTGGTAGGTGTTGAGCCTTGCATTTGCGAGGTGGTGATGAGTGGTGATTTCGAAACCAGTTTCGAAACTGAAAGGGGTGGGAGGGCAGGCAAGGCCGAGCGTCTTGACGTCATTCCCTTGTCGAATGGCAACCGTGGGTGGACGCCTGCGGCGAAGGCGCGGATCATCGAGGAGAGTTTCAAGCAGGGCGCGAATGTGGCCGAGGTAGCCCGGCGTCATGGCATGCTCCCGCAACAGCTTTATAACTGGCGAGGGCGTTTCCGGGAACGGGCCGAGGGGATGGGCTTTGTTCCCGCGGTGATCGAAAGCCCGCCGGCACCTCCCGTACCGTCGCCATCTTCTGGGCCACCGGCGCCTGCAGTGTCATCGTTGCCCGCGAGTTCGAGGAGTGGCGGTGAGATTATTATCGAGACCCGCGGGCTGTCGATCCGCATCCCGTCCGACGTGGATGCCGACCATATCGAGCGGGTGCTCCTGGCCGCGCAGGTGAACACATGATCATTCCGCCCGGACCGTTGAAGGTGCTTGTCGCGACGCAGCCTGTGGACTTCAGGAAGGGTATGGCGGGCCTCGCCTCACTGGTTCAGCAGGAACTGCGTCTCGACCCATTCTCAGGCATGCTTTTTGTCTTCCGGGCACGCCGGGCGGACAGGATGAAGCTCCTGCTGTGGGACGGCACCGGGCTCGTACTGGTGACGAAGCGGTTGCAGGATGGGAAGTTCCGCTGGCCCCGCCCGGGAGACGGAGTGATGAAGCTGTCGGCGGCCCAGGCTTCCGCGCTGTTCGAGGGGCTGGACTGGTCGCGCATGCACGTGCCGCGGGTGCCAAAGCCACTTCATGCGCAGTAGATCGCACGCCTGATTCTACCTGACGCAAGGCTGTTCCCAGACGTGGGGAACTGGCTAGAATGCGGGCGTGGTGGCGCATCCCGACCCCCCTGTCGAGACCGGCCCGGAGGCTGGATATGACGAGCTTCCTGACAATGTGGAGCAGCTCAAGGCGATGGTGCTGGCCGAGCGCGCTCGCGCGGCACGGCTCGAACATATCCTCAAGCTGATCAACCGCTCGACCTTCGGCAAGCGTTCGGAAAAGCTGCCGGCCGATCAACTAGCCTTGACGCTGGAAGACCAGAACGTCGCGCTTGGTGAAGCCGATGGCTTGCAGGACAAGGCGGCCGAGGAGGCGGGACGTTACGGCCTCAGGCCGCGTCGCCGGCGGGCTCCAGATGCCGAACGCGCATCGCTGCCGGCCCATCTGCCGCGCTTCGAGACGGTGATCGAGCCCAAAAACCTAGAATGCGCCTGTGGCGGGACGCTGCACAAGATCGGCGAGGACCGTTCCGAACGGCTCGACATCATCCCGGCCCAGCATCGCGTGATGGTGACGATCCGCCCCCGCTATGCCTGCCGCTGCTGCAGCGACGGCGTTCGCCAAGCGTCGGCCCCGGCGCATGTAGTGCCGGGCGGCTTGCCGACCGAAGCGCTGATCGCCGATGTTCTGATCAACAAATATTGCGATCACCTGCCGCTCTATCGGCAATCGAAGATCTTCGCCCGGCAAGGCATCGAGATCAGCCGCGCCACTATGGCGAACTGGGTTGGTCGTGGCATCGCTGCGCTGATGCCCATCACCGACAGGATGCGCGCCGATGCGCTTGCCCGTCTGTTCGTCGACGAAACCACGGTCAAGGTGCTGGCGCCGGGAACGGGCAAGACGAAAACCGGCTATATGTGGGTCATAGTGTGCGACGATCGCGCTCATGGCGGCGTCGATCCGCCTCTGGCGCTATACACATATATGCCGGGACGCGGAAAAATGTGGGCCAAGCAGTTGCTCGGGTCATACCAGGGCATCCTGCAGGTTGATGCCTGGCAGGCCTATGACCAGTTCGGCAAGGACGATGGCGCCGACGCCGGCGTCACCAAGTCCTACTGCTGGGCTCATCTGCGGCGCGGGTTCGTCGATGCAGGCAGCGATGCTCCGGTCGCGCAGGACGCCTTGCAGCGCATTGCCGAGATCTATGGCATCGAAAAGGAAATCCGTGGGCGCACGGCCGAAGAACGCCTCGCTGTCAGGCAGGAGCGGACCCGTCCGCTGGTCGACAAGCTCCATGCCTGGTTCGCCGCCACCGCACCGCGCATGATGGCCGGATCGGCAACGAGCGATGCGATGAAATATGCGCTCAAGCGCTGGGCGGGCTTCACCCGGTTCCTCGATGACGGCAGGATCGAGATCGATAATAACGCCGCCGAACGGGCTATCAGGCCGGTGACTCTCCAAAGAAAAAATGCACTCTTCACCGGCCACCAGCTCGGTGCAGAAAACTGGGCGGCGATCTCCTCGCTGGTCGAAACCTGCAAGATGCTGGACATCAACCCCTACGCCTATCTCTGCGATGTCCTTACCCGGATCATCACCCGCGCGGATACCGATCCGATCGACGATCTGTTGCCCTACTGCTGGACCGATGCCAACGCCGCGCAAACCTCGTTCGAACTGAGCAGCATCGCAAGCGCCGCCTGATCGTTCAAATTACAGCCCCGTTCTCAAGGCCACGTGGGGGATTTTTACCGCTTACACTTCGCCGCACGCGCTTGCAGATGGTGCTGGCGAGTTCCGGATCGTCCTGGGAACTGGCGAGAGGATATTCTACAGCAACAATGCTCCCTTTCTCATGTCGAGGCAGCTATCTGGGCTCTGACATTTTGGCAAAGACAGGGCGATTTCGTGAAGGCTGCGAAAAACCTCATCTGCTCCGCCTCTCGTTAAAATCCGCCAGTGCTGCGGGCCACTCTCCCTCGACTAGAGGCGCCAGGCTATCGAACCATGCGCGTGGGCGCAGCAGCGTCAGCCGATCACTGGCAAAGTTCAGGTCTGCCCAGTCCAAAGCGCGAAGTTCTTCATCCACGCCTCCCCAACCGCCAGATGCGATGACGACGTAACTTACCCTGCCGCTCTTGCAGGTCACGAGGGCCTCAACGGCTTTTCCGATCGGCTCGCCTTCAGCATCAACGACCGGCATGCCAGCGACGCTCGTCGCGGTAAAAAGACTCGGATAGAGGGAGCGCTGGCTTGCCTGGGCGGCGGATTTGCCGCCATCTTCATATGCGCGCTGCTTGCCAAGCCAGCGCCAGACGCCGATGAGATTGACGAGGGTTAGAAATCCGTTGGTGGCCAGCAGGTTTGCCTGTCCCGAAGAGAATCCCACTATCGACCAGGCGATCGATCCCAGGGTGAAGACCCCGAAACCCCAGCCGGTGACACGTGCGCCCAGATTGGCTGCGGTCATCATGGCCGCAATCATGGTGGCAGCAGGGGCAATCCAACCGGCGAGGTCTTCCAACTCGGGTAGCTCCATGATCAAAAGGTCAGAAGCGACTAATGCGAAGCGCTCTTGCTGGTGCCGGATCGAAGGCAGATTTCTCGGGTTGCCCTTTGCGCGCGTACGGCAACAGCGCTTTAGCCCGAGCAAACGGGAAGCCAGCCTCCTAAGATTCTGTTGGGGCAGGGGGCCTTTAGTGATGGTCGCGATCAAAATGCCGGACCACCAGTGACGGGGCGCCTAGTTTGCTGTTCCTGGCGCGCGATGACCCGAGCTATATGTCGGGTAGGTCCTGCACCCCAATGGTAGCCATCGTGAACGGATAATTGCCCACGCTTGGCGGTCGAACACATTTAGGCTGGCACCGCTGAAACGGAGTATGTCGACGACCGGTTCGCCTGATCCACGCTTGTGAAAAAACCATCGATGGAAGCGAGGACGTTCTGAACCGCCGAAGCGTCAAAGCGCATCGACGTGCTCAAGGCGAAGCTCGGTCTCGACTGAGCGCTTACGGTTCGTCTGTCAGCGAGTCAGATGGTCACGTGCGAGGCAAATGGTCACGACCCGTTCGCCGTCCCGCCATGCCTGTTCGATAGTGCCACCAAGTCCACGCATGGCTGCGCGCATCAGCTCTGTCCCGAAACCCTGATCGCCATTGTCGAAAGTGCCACCGCGTTCTCGCCAGGCGATGGTGACGTTTCCTTGCGTCATTGAGATATCAACCTGGAGCAGGCCGTCGGAATTGGAGAGCGCGCCATATTTGACGGCATTGGTGGCGAGTTCGTGCATGAGCAGCGCTAGTGACGTTGACGCGCCCGCGCCCACAGGCGCGTCGCACTGCGCGACGGTGATCTGACCCTCGTCGCGATAGGGCTCCAGGACTGCTCCAATCAGCTCGCTCAGCGCGGCACCGGAGCGTTCTTCGCCTGGAAGTCCGAGGACGAGTTGCTGCGCTGCGCCGAGCGCGATGATCCGGCTGCTCAGGTTATCGGCGAAGTCATCCACATCGTCGGCCCGTCGTCGGCCAACGCTGACCAGCCCCTGCACGATCGAGAGCAGGTTCTTGATGCGGTGATGCATCTCGCGGACCAGGAGCCGCTGGTCCTCGGCATGACGCAGCCGCTCGCCGATATCGCGCGCGATTTTAGACGCGCCGATAATCTCGCCTTCGGCGTTGCGCACCGGCGAAATGGTGACCTCGATATGGACGGGTTCGCCATCACTGCGGCGGCGCACCGTTTCGAACCGATCGACGCGTTCGCCGGCCCGCAGCTTGCCGATAATCTCGGCTTCTTCGTGGAGCCGGTCCTCAGGGATGATGAGCGTGATGGGCTGGCCGATGGCCTCGGCGGCGGAGAACCCGAACAGCTTCTCGGCTCCCGCATTCCAGCTGGTGATGACGCCGTCGAGCGTTTTGCTGAGGATCGCGTCGCCGGAATTGTCGACCACCGAGGAAAGCCACAAACCGGCGTCGAATTTGGGATCGTACATCGTCGAATGGCTCATGTCCCCTCATTCCCGGAATGCCCAGTGGCCATTTGAAAGTCTCGTTGTGACGGCCCACGTACAGAGTCGCAGTGGCGAGCGTCGCGGGGACATTAAAAATTTCGGCGGATGACATCAACGCCTTCTGGCTGCTGATGTCGCGGTGCGCTAGCCATCCTGCTTGCTGCGCTTGCTTGTATGGGCGCCGAAGCGGCCTTTCGTGATCGTCCGATTTTCCCTCTAGCCGACTTGCGAGATCGTGCTCGCGAACGACTGCTTTGACCCAGGAGCCGCCTACCGATTTCGGCCGACAATATTGTGAAGCCCGGTCTTGCAGTAATGGCGCGGTCCTGAATGGGGCATCAGGACCTTGGGGTACGGCGTCGAGCCTTGTTGTCGGAGAGCTCGACCCACACCGGCGCATGATCGCTCGACTTCTCCCAGCCCCGGACGTGAGTGTCGACCTGGGCATCGATGAGCCGGTCGCGCAGCAGTGGACTGAGCAACAGATGATCGATGCGCAGGCCCGCATTTCGGCCATAAGCGTTTCGGAAATAATCCCAAAAAGTGTAGATCGTCTCATCCGGATGGATAGTGCGAAGGGCATCCGTCCAGCCTTGATCGAGGAGCCGGAAGAATGCCGCCCGGACTTCGGGCGCGAACAAGGCGTCGTCGAGCCAGCGTTCGGGTTTGTAGACATCGCGCTCGGTCGGCATGACGTTGAAATCGCCGAGCATGATCACCGGAGCGCCCGATCGTAACAGCGCCGCCGCATGATCGATCAGCCGATCGAACCAACGCAGCTTGTAATCGAACTTCGGTCCGGGGCGCGGATTTCCGTTCGGCAGATAGAGGCCGGCGATCAGCACGCCGTTGACCGCCGCCTCCATATAGTGTTGATTTCCACTGAGAAGTGACCCGGGTTTTCCATCGAGAAGTGACCCGTCTGCGGATTATGTTTCGGGTGTCATGGGTGGGTCAACCCGTGGTTTTCTCCTTTGGGTTCTGGCCTGCTTGGCAGAGCTGTTTTTGAAGCGGAAGCTATCGTTGCCGGTCTCCAGGATGTGGCAGTGATGGGTAAGCCGATCGAGAAGCGCCGTGGTCATTTTGGCGTCGCCGAACACGGTGGCCCATTCGCTGAAGCTCAGGTTTGTGGTGATGATGACGCTGGTGCGCTCGTAGAGTTTGCTCAGTAGATGGAAGAGCAGCGCGCCACCTGAAGCACTGAACGGCAGATATCCAAGCTCATCCAGGATAACGAGATCGGAGTGCAGGAGGCGATTGGCGATCTGACCGGCCTTGCCCTGTGCTTTTTCCTGCTCGAGCGCATTGACCAGTTCGACCGTCGAGAAGAAGCGGACGCGCTTTCGATGATGTTCGATGGCCTGGATGCCCAGCGCCGTTGCCACATGGCTCTTGCCGGTGCCAGGACCGCCGACCAGCACGATATTGTCGGCGATGTCGATGAAGTCGCAGCGATGCAACTGACGCACTAGAGCTTCATTGACCTCGCTACTGGTAAAGTCGAAGCCGGCCAGATCGCGATAGACAGGGAAGCGCGCGATCTTGAGCTGATAGGCCACAGACCGAACCTCCCGTTCTGCTGTCTCGGCTTTGAGCAACTGGGAGAGGATCGGGATGGCGGCTTCGAAGGCTGGAGATCCCTGTTCCATGAGATCGGTGACGGCCTGCGCCATGCCATGCATCTTGAGGCTGCGGAGCATGACGACGATGGCGCCGCTGGCAGGGTCATGACGCATGACGCTTCTCCTTGCGCAGATCATCATAGCGTTCGACATTGGCCATCGGCTCGCTGACCAGTTTGAGCGCCTGGGGCGCCGTCACCGGCGGCGTGGAGATCGGTTTTCCGTCGACCAGCCTATAGAGCAGATTGAGGATATGGGTCTTGGTCGGAACGCCAGCCTCCAGCGCCATGGTGACCGCCGTCAGCACCAGTTGCTCATCATGATGAAGAACCAGCGCCAGTATTTCGACCATTTCCCTGTCGCCGCCGGGATTGCGCAACAGATGTCGCTGCAGACGCTGGAACGCATCGGGTAGCTCAAGGAAGGGCGCTCCGTTGCGCAGGGCGCCGGGTTTGCGCTGCACGACCGCCAGATAATGGCGCCAGTCATAAACCGTATGACCTGGACCGTCGTGAGAGCGGTTGATGATGCGCTGATGTGCGCAGATTGGCTGCCCCTCGGCGACGACCTGGAAGCGATCAGGATAGACGCGCAGGCTGACAGTGCGATTGGCGAAAGAGGCCGGTACGCTGTAGCGATTGCGCTCAAAGTGGATGAGGCAGGTCGGCGATACCCGTTTGCGATATTCCACAAAACCATCGAAGGGCCTGCCCGCAACCATCAGACACTCAGATTCATCGGCCCAGGCATTGGCAACCGACCCGGGTTCGATCCCGTGAGAGATGTCCTCCCATAACGCCTTGCAGCGCTCCTCCAGCCACAGGTTCAGCGCATCAAGGCTCTCGGCCTGCGGCGTGGGTTGCCACAGACGGTGCCGCGCATCCTGGACATTCTTCTCGACCTGCCCCTTTTCCCATCCCGCAGCCGGGTTACAGAACTCGGCTTCGAACAGATAGTGGCTGACCATCGTCAGAAAGCGTGCGTTGACGGTGCGTTCCTTGCCACGCCCGACCTTGTCGACGGCCGTGCGCATATTGTCATAGATACCCCGGCGCGGCACGCCGCCCAGCACGCGGAAGGCGTGATTATGGGCGTCGAACAGCATCTCATGGGTTTGCAGAAGGTAGGCGCGCACGATGAATGCCCGGCTGTAACTGAGCTTGAAGTGCGCGACCTGCAGCTTGGTCCGAACCCCGGCAATGATTGCCCAGTCCTCACTCCAATCAAACTGGAAAGCTTCCCCCGGCGCGAACGACAGGGGCACGAATGTCCCACGCCCGCCAATCTGTTGCTGGCGCCGATAATCTTCGCGCCAGTCCCGAGCAAAAGCGGCAACCCGGTTGTAGGATCCTTCATAACCCAGGCTCACCAGATCGGCGTGAAACTGCTTGATCGTGCGCTTCTGCTTGCGCGATCGGCCCATCTCGCGCCGCAGCCAGGCCGCCAGATGCTCAGCAAATGGATCCAGTTTGCTTGGTCGATCAGGCACCTTGAATCGCGGATCGATCGTCTCGGACCGCAAATATTTGCGGATCGTGTTGCGTGATAGTCCGGTGCGCCGCGCTATCTCCCGGATCGGTAGATGATCGCGAAAATGCCAGCGCCGGATAACGCTCAATAACGCCATGTCCAACACTCCATATACCCTCGCTTGCCAAAGCCAGGGACGAGTTCAACATGGGTCAATTCTTAGTGGAAATTTACGCCCTACCCGGGTCACTTCTCAGTGGAAATCAACACGCTCAGGTCACCAGCCAGCGGCATTTCATATTCGGCGGACGCCGATGCCGACCATTTCGGCGACAGCGGCACCCGATCGCCCTTGTTGCCGATGGTGCCTGCAGACACGACGTCAGCCGGGAGGTCCTCTTCCAGCTTGGAGTCGACATAGGTCACATTGCCCATCAGGCTGAGCCCGGTCACCGGCTTGATCGTGGTATTGAACTCGACGCCGTTGGACGAGGTCTTGCCGGCATTGATGGTATAGGCAAAGGCGCCGGGCGCGCTGGCCGAGAGCTGCTGGTTCTTCCAGTCGACATGATAGCCGGTCAGGTCGAAGAAGATGGCGCGATCGAGCAGATAGCCCTTCACGCCGATTTCGTAGCTCCACAGGCTGTCCGGATTATAGGTGCCGGGAAAGACGACGCCGGCTTCCTGCGCAAGCGAGGTGGCGGTGTTGACGCCGCCCAGGCGGAAGCCCGATGCCGCGCGGGCGTAGAGGCTGATATCGTTCGTCGCCTGCCACAACAGCGCGGCATTATAGCTGGTCTTGCTGTTGCTGCCCTTGCTGTCGCCGGTGACACTGGGCGTCGTCACATTGCCGAAAACGAAGTCCGGGAACACGGTCTGCAGGTTGGTGACGACGTCATGGATGTCGGCGGAGAAATAGCGCAGGCCCAGCGTCGCGGTCAGCGTGTCGACGATCTTGTAGTCGGCCTGGCCGTAGAAGGCATATTGGTCGATCACGCGCCTGTTGTTGGTGCCGAATTCATAGACGCTGTTGCCGCGGCCGGGGTTGGCGAAGCCATTGTCGTGGCAGTCGTCATAGCTGAAGCAGACGGGAATCCCGTCGGGCGCCTGAATGGCGTTGGTCTGGTACAGGCTGTTGCTATGCTCATAATAGGCGCCGGCCACGATCTGAAGCGGGCCGCCGAACTTGGACGAGAAGCGCAGTTCCGCGTTATAGTCCTTGAACCACATGCGCGGCACGAAGCTGAGCGGGGCGTTGACGCCGAAATTGATGTTGGTCGGCGTCGAATCCTTGGCGTTCAGCACCTGCTGGTTGCTGTAGCTGCCATTGGCGATGATCGAGCCAAAGCCCAGATCATAGTCGGCCGTCAGCGAATAGAGGTCGTAATTGTCCGAATAGAGTTCGACCGTTGGCGAAGTGTTGAGATAGGGGCCATTGGCTTCCTGGAACGCCTGACTGCCATCGACATCGATCTGCTGATGGGTTGCCGATGCGAGCAGCGAGAAATCCTCGCTGGGCTTGAACAGCATCTGGCCACGCACGCCGCGAACGAACTGGTCATTGTTGTTCGTGCGCATCCGGCCCTTGATCGTCTGGTCGATGTAGCCGCCGCCGATCTCCGTCCAGCCGGTGACCCGAATGCCGAGCACATCCTTGACGATCGGTGCGTTGATCGTGACGCTCGCTTCACCATAGGTGTTGCCGCTCTTGACGCTGGCGCCGACGATCTCGGCCGATCCGCCCCATGTGTCGAGGTCCGGCTTGCGGGTGATGACGCGCAGGGTGCCGCTCATCGAACTGGTGCCGAACAGCGTCCCCTGCGGTCCCTTCAGCACCTCGACATGGTCGATGTCATGGAGGCGGATGCCGGGTTTGCCATCGCCCAGAATGTTGCCGCCGACACCGCCCAGAACGGCGGATTCATCGAGATAGAGGGCGGTCGTGGCGCCGACATTGGAATCGATGCCGCGCAGCACGATCTTGGTCTGGGCCGCGCCGAAGCTCTGGATGTTCACGGAAGGGTCGAGATTGCGCAGATCCGCGATGCTGGTGACGTGATTGCGTTCCAGCGTTTCACCCGAAAAGGCGGAGATCGCGAGCGGCGTATCCTTGATCGACATGTCGGCACGGCGCGTCCCGGTGACGATGATCTCGCCCCCGGCGGCGGCATTTGCCGAAGTCGGACTGGAAACGACGTCTTGCGCATGTGCGGAGATCGAAATGGCGAGCGCAGGCAAGGCGATCGACGTCAGGGCGACGCCGTTCGCAGCGCGGCGCAGGTGCCCGCGAAGAAACTGACTCATGTTTAACCCTTTGCGTTCTGGAAACTCCTCCATCGTCCCTGCTGCTGAACATGCACGTCGCCTTGTGGCGATCTGGTGCTACCGCTCGCGAGTCGTGAAGCGCTCGAAAGTCGATGTTATGGTGTGATTGTCATACAAAGTTTTTGGCTTTGCAAGCGGGAAACTTTGGCCTGTTTTCCGTGGCGTGAAAGATTTTGACAAAATGAATCAAGGGACTTGCCAACAGCCTGCAAACTCGATTGTCTGATTGTATGACAAGTTCATATGCCGATTCTGCGCCCCCTCTCATGGGCCAATCCGAAACGTCTTGGCCAGAGCGCACGGCTGCCAACTGGGCGCTGCTGCTGCTGTTGCTCGCCTACATGCTGTCCTTCATCGATCGTATCATTCTCTCGATCCTGATCCGGCCGATTTCGGCCGATCTGCATTTGAGCGACATGCAGTTCGCGCTGGTCGGGGGCGTGGCATTTTCGCTCTTCTATGTCAGCGTCGGCCTGCCGATCGGCTGGCTGGCGGACAGGATGCCCCGCCGCCTGATCGTGGCGGCCGGCATTGCACTGTGGAGCCTGTGTACCGTGGCGTCCGGACTGGCCAGCAGCTTTGGCTGGCTGTTCCTGGCGCGCGTCGGCGTGGGCATTGGCGAGGCGGCCTTGTCACCGGCGGCCTATTCGCTGATCGCGGATTATTTCCCTCCCGCCAAGCGGGGGCGTGCGGTTGCCATTTACACATTGGGCGTGTCCCTCGGGTCGAGCGTGGCCTATTTGCTGGGCGGGTTGCTGATCGGCTTCACCGCCACGCATGGCGCGGTCGAACTGCCGCTGTTCGGTGCATTGGCGCCATGGCGCTTCGTGTTCGTGGCGGTGGGCGTGCCGGGGCTGTTCATGGCTCTATTGACGTTGACCATGCGCGAACCCGCAAGGCGCAGCATGCCGGGCGGCGCAATTGAGGAGGGGATCGGCTTCCTGGCCTTTCTGAAGGCCCGCCGCAGCGTCTCCCTCGCCTATATATTGGGCTATAGCTTCATCAACCTGCCCTTTGCCGGCTTCATCCTGTGGGGACCGGCGCTGTTCGACCGGTTGCACGGCATGGGCCCCCGCGAGTTGAGCCTGCCGCTGGCGCTGATCTTCCTGGTGCCCACGACCCTGGGGCAGTGGTTCGGCGCGCTGGTCACGGATCGCGCGCTGGCCAGGGGGCATGGCGATGCTGCGTTCCGCACCGGGGCTGCCTGTGCGCTGCTGCTGGTGCCGGTGGCGATCGCGATGCCGCTGTTGACCAATGCCACCGCTGCGCTGATCGCGCTGGCGCTACTGGTCTTTCAGGTCTGCGCCTCGGTCGGCCATCATGCGGTGGTGGCCGCGTCGGTGGCGCCGAACCGGCTGCGGGGCCTCTATATCGCGCTGTTCTTCTTTGTTCAGAATGTGATGGGGCAGGCGATCATCGCCCTGATCACCGCATTCCTGACCGACCATATATTCGGCAATCCCGCCAGTATCGGGCGGTCGATGGCCATTGTCGGCGGCATCGGTGCGGCTGGCGGCTTCGTCGCCCTGCTGGCCGGACGCGGCGCGCTGCGCCAGGCCTCGCCGGCGGTTTCTCAGCATCCATAATCTTCACAAAGACCGGGGAAGCATATGAAGTTTGGTTTCTTCAACCTGATGCCGTGGCCGCACTATCCCGAGCCGCCGCGCGTCTATCCCACGCCCAACAAGGATTATGATCCGGTTGTCGGGCAACAGCTCTATCATGACTATATCGACCTGCTGGTCCATGCGGAGGCCTGCGGATTCGACTGGGTGGCGTGCAACGAGCATCATTTCAGCCCCTATGGCACCATGGCCAACTGCAACCTGATCGGATCGATCCTAGCGCGCGAGACCAAGACGATCGGCCTGGCCATGGTTGGCAACCTGCTGCCGCTGTCCAACCCGATCCGGGTGGCAGAGGAATATGCGATGATTGACGTGATGAGCGGCGGTCGCCTGATCGCCGGCTTCATGCGCGGCGTACCGCACGAATATATCGCCTATAATTCGCCGCCGGGGGAATCGCGCTCGCGCCAGAAGGAAGCGGCCGAACTGATCATGAAATGCTGGTCGGAGCCCGAGCCGTTCGGCTGGGAAGGCGAGCATTTCCAGTTCCGCTCCATTTCGATCTGGCCGCGCCCGATCCAGCAGCCGCCGCGCGTGCTGATGTCGGCGAGCAACGAGGAATCGGCGGTCTTCGCCGCGCAGAGCCGGGCGATCATGGCGATGGGTCTGATTTCCGACATGAAGCTGGCGCGCGCCAATGTCGACATCTATCGCCAGACCGCGAACGAGGCGGGCTGGGATCCGGCGGACGACCAGGTCCTGATGGGGGCCAGCACCTGCATCTGCGAGACCGACGAGGAAGCGCATGAGGTGTTCGCCCGCGCGCTCGACTATTTCCACGGTACGCTGATGAAGCCGACCTATGACGCGCTGAAGCTGGTGTTGCAGGCGGGCTATTTCAACAAGCAGAAGGCCGGCGCCAGCTATGACAGCCGGCTGGACAAGGTTGCCGCCAAGAAGACCATCCAGGAGATGATCGACGCCGGTTCGATCTTCTGCGGCAGCCCCAAGAGCGTCGTCGAGCAGATCAAGCGCTTCAAGTCCGAACTGGGCTGTGGCGGCATCAATATGAGCATGCAGATCGGCAACCTGCCGGTCGCGACGGTGCGCAAGGGCATGGACCTGTTCCGTGACCAGGTGCTGCCGCAGGTCCGCGATCTGTAAGGGGGAATGTCATGAGCTACGAAACCAAGACTGCGACCCTTGCCAAGGGTGCCCTGACCTATCTGGTGGCGGGCGAGGGGGAGCCCTTGCTGGTCCTTCACACGTCGGGCGGGCCGTTGTGGACGCCGCTGATCGAGAAGCTGGCGACGACGCGGCGCATCTTCATGCCGGTGCTGCCAGGCTTTGGCGGGACGGCGATGCTGGATAGTGTGGCAAGCGTCACCGATCTGGCCGATCTGGCCGCCGACTTCATTACGACGGAGATCGGTGCGGACCCGGTGGACCTCTTCGGTGGCTCCTTCGGCGGCCGGGTCGCGCTCTATCTGGCGGTGCGTCACCCCGACCGCGTAACTGACGTGGTGCTGGAAGCGCCGGCTGGGGTTGCGGTGGGCGCCGACCCGGCAGCGCAGGATCCGCAGGCCGCCCGGACCGGCCTGTTCGCCTATCCCGACAAGGCCAGGCATCTGGCGCCGACACCGGAGATCGCCCAGGGCAACAGCGCGGCCTTCCGCGCCTATGGCGGGCCGGTGCTGGTCGACGAGGAACTGGTGGCGTTGCTGCCCGGCATCGCGGCGCCGGTGCTGGTGATCATGGGCACGCTGGACCGGGTGACGCCGCCGCAAGCGGGGCATTATCTCGCCACCACCCTGCCCAATGGCAAGCTGACCTATGTCTATGATGCCGCCCATGCGGTGCAGGTGGACCAGGCCGAGGCGATGTTCCGCGTCACCCGGCATTTCCTCGACAAGGGGGCGGCCTTCATCGTCGCCAGCCGGGAATATTGTTGAGCTTCCGAAGCGTCTGACAAGGGCATTCGGGTCGCAGGGAGGGGGAGGATGGCGCAGCGCCATCCTCCCCCTTTTTCGTTACTTGGCCGCTGGACCCCAGAGCCAGTCGATGCGGCCATCGGGTGTGCTGGCCGGCATGGCTGCGTGCCAGCTGGCGGCTGTGTTGACATCGCCCTTGCCGTCATAGCGGGCGACCGCGGGATAGGCGAAGAGCGGGCGGGTGCGGACCAGCGTGTCGCCATCCTTCTGGCTTGCCACCACGCCATTGGGCGCCGCGCCCTTTTCTACCCAGGCGATGATGCCGGGCATGAAGTCGAAGCTGTTGGGTGCGTTGCCGCCGCGGCAGTGAAACATGCCCGGCACCATGAACAGGCGGAACCAGTCGCGCAGGCTGGTGACGCCGCCCTGACGGGCCGCGACCTGCGCATAATAATCGAGCGAGCCAAGCGGCGAGGCGCCCTGGTCGGACCAGCCATGGTAGAGGATCAGCCGGCCGCCGCGCGCGTGGAAAGCGGCGAGATCGGGCGCGCTGCCCGGAGCGACAGGATCGTAGAGCGCGACCTGATCGCGCACCTTGGCCAGATCACGGTCCCAGTCGAAATCATGATAATCATAATCGCGGGCCGGGTTCTGCGCGAACATCAGATAGCGAAGCGATCCCTGCGGCAGGCTCCATGTGTCGGCGCCGCCCCAGGCGCCTTCGCTGCCCGGCATCATGCCGCCGGGATAGAGGCGCTGGCCCTTGCTGTTGCGCGGACCGTCATAAACGGCTTTCGCTGCCGCGACCTGCTCGGCGGTCAGGCAGTCGCTGCCGCCCGTCGCCGGGCATTGCAGGCTGGCCGGATCGAAGCGGCACTGGCGCGGATCGTCGATGATGCCGTCCTTCACCCCGTCGATCGCATCGCAGGCGGCGATGGTGCGCTGATGCAGCAGGGTGAGGGAAGCCTGATCGAAGATCGGCACATTGCCGCGCCGGAATAATTTCTGCGCGGCCCAGACATTGGCGATCGCACCCAGCCGCCCGGCAAAGGCGGGGTCGCCCGAAACGATGCCGTCAAAATCCTCCGGATGATGCTGCGCTTCCATCAACCCTTCACGCCCGCCGGTCGAGCAGCCGCGGAAATAGCTGTAGGCCGGTGCCTTGCCATAGAAGACAGCGATCACCCGCTTGGCGACCAGCGCGGTGACATGGGTGCTGCGCGCGCCATAGTCGCGGCGGGCATCGGCGCTCGATCCCCAGAGCGGTTCCTTCAGTATGTCGCCGACATGGCCCATATTGTCAGCTGCGACGACGAAATCCCTGGCCAGCATGTCGCCGCAGCCGGCGATGTTGACGAAGCCGCAAAATCCGCCGCAGCCGATCTGGAAATAGCGGCCGTTCCAACTGCTGGTCGGTAGGCGGATCTCGAACTGGACCTGTGGCTGGACATAGCCGGTCACCGCGCAATATTCGTTCGCCGCCGGGCTGGCTGCGACGAGCTTCGCGCCGGTGATGGTTGCTGGCGATTCATGATCCTGCGTCAGGTCGACCTTGCCCAATGCCTCGCAACTGATCGTGCTGACAAGCTGTGCGTCAGTCTGTGCCTTCATTAATGTGCTTGTCCGGGCGTTTGCCGGCATCGCCAGCCCGAGACAGAGCGCCACCGCTCCGGCCAGCGCCAGCCCTAACTTGTTCCAATTGATTTTCTGCAACGTCCCGCCTCCATGCGATTGCCCGTCACAGGTATTATTGTCATACAAGATTCGTAACGCAATGGAAAAGCAGGCAGAGATGTTCACCACACGCCCGGAAATCAGCGGTACCTTTGGCGTCGTCGCCTCCACCCACTGGATCGTGTCGCAGGTCGCGATGGGCATATTGGAACGGGGCGGCAATGCCTTTGACGCGGCTGTAGCTGGCGGCTTCACCCTGCAGGTGGTCGAGCCGCATCTGTGTGGCCCGGCCGGCGAGGTGCCGATCCTGTTTCATGACAGCCGGACCGATGAAATCGGCGTGCTGTGCGGCCAGGGCATCGCCCCCGCCGCAGCGACGATCGACCATTTCCGGGGGCTTGGGCTGGACATGGTGCCGGGCTCAGGCCTGATCGCGGCGGTCGTGCCGGGATCGTTCGACGCCTGGCTGACGCTGTTGCGCAATCATGGGACGATGGAACTGGCCGATGTGATGGCGCCGGCAATCGGCTATGCGCAGAACGGCCATCCGCTGCTGCCGGGGGCAGCGCGGGCGATCGCGGATGTCGAGCAGGCGCTGCGCCATGAATGGCCGAGCGGGGCCGACATCTGGCTGGCGGGCGGGGGAGCTCCCGTTGCCGGCAAGCTGTTCCGCAATCCGGTACTGGCCGCGACCTGGCAACGGCTGCTGGCCGAGGCCGGAACGCAGGGCAATCGCGAAGCGCGGATAGATCGTGCGCGCCATGCCTGGAGCCAGGGCTTTGTGGCTGAAGCGATCGACCAGTTTACCCGATCGCCGCTGATGGATGCGAGCGGTGCGCGCCATGCGGGACTGCTCACGGGCGAAGACATGGCGCGCTGGCAGGCCCGCTATGAAGCGCCGGTGACGGCCGATTTTCATGGCTGGACCGTCTGCAAGACCGCGAGCTGGGGGCAGGGACCGGTGTTGCTGCAGATGCTGCGCCTTCTGGATGCGGCCGGCATCGACCGGATTGATCCGGGTAGCGTCGATTTCGTCCATCTGGTGCTGGAAGCAACGAAGCTCTGCTTCGCCGACCGTGAAGCCTATTATGGCGATCCCGATTTCGTCGAGGTGCCGGTTCAGGCGTTGCTGTCCGATGGCTATGCCCGTGATCGGGTCGGCCTGATCGGCACGCAAGCGAGCCATGTCCTGCGGCCGGGCGTGCTGCCGGGCTTTGCCGAACAGGTGGCGCGTGGCATGGCGCAGGTGCGGTTGGCCCGGGACGAGGCGGCTGGCCTGGGCATCGGCGAGCCGACTATGATGCATCTCAAGTCGACGCTGAAGCCCGGCGACACCGTACATATCGATGTGATCGACCGTCATGGCAATATGGTGAGCGCGACCCCATCGGGCGGCTGGCCGCAATCCTCGCCGACGGTGCCGGGTCTGGGTTTCGCGCTGAATACCCGTGCGCAGATGTTCTGGCTCGAACCCGGCCTGCCCGGCAGCCTCGCGCCGGGCAAGCGCCCGCGTACCACGCTGACGCCGACGCTGGCCTTGCATGAGGGGCGGCCGGCCCTGGTGTGCGGCACGCCCGGAGGCGACCAGCAGGATCAATGGCAGCTGGTGCTGCTGCTGCGCCGGATATTGGGCAAGATGGGGTTGCAGCAGGCACTGGATCAGCCACTGTTCCACAGCCTGCATTTCCCTTCGTCCTTCTACCCGCGTGAGGCGATGCCGGGCGTGGCGGTGGTCGAGGAAAGCTATGGTGCCGGAATCATCGACGATCTGCGGGCGCGGGGGCATGACATACGGGTTGCGCCGGCCTGGTCGGCAGGGCGGCTGACCGTCGCGGAACGGTCGGCCGACGGCGTGCTGCATGCCGCGGCGACGCCGCGGCTGATGCAGGCCTATGCAGTGGGACGGTGAACGGAAGCAGCGCGGCCCTACCGGGGCTCAGCCGAGAAAATAGACGGTGCCGTCCTCAACCCGGACATCATAGGTGCGCAGCGCCTGCTTGCAGGGCAGGGAGCAGGCCTTGCCAGTGCGGATGTTGAAGCTGCCGCCATGCAGCGGACAGAAGATCGTCTGCCCCTCCAGCCGGCCCTCCGACAAGGAGGCGATGGCATGGGTGCAATCATCGTCGATCAGGCGAAATTCGCCCTCATCATTGATCAGCAGCATCGGATCTTCGCCGTCCAGCTCGAATCGCGCCATCTCGCCCGGCGCCAGGGATGCTGCTTCGCAAAGCGCCGTCTTTTCGGCCATCTCATTTTCCAATATCTTGTCTCTATGTATGATTGTCATACAATAAATGATCGAAAGAGGCGGTGATGTCCAGCCCTGCCGTCGATCTACCGGACGTGCAGGGCGATGTTCAGCCGCCGATCGCGAAACGCTCTGCCCGGATGTGGCCCGGCGCGATGCCAGCCGCGCGCAGAACGGTACGAGCGGCGTCCACCATCGCCGGCGGCCCACACAGATGATGGCTGGCGCCGGCGATGTCTTCGGGCGCGAGCAGGGCGACGGCGGTGCCGCTGGCTATGCTGCCGCTGGCGCCTTCCATCAGGGCGATGCGGACTTCCAGCCCGGCTGTCGTAGCGGCGAGGTGGCGCAGTTCGTCCTCCAGGAACAGATCCTCGCGCCGGCTGCAGCCGAAACATAGCAGCATCGGGCGCTTGCCACCGCTCGCGCGGATCATCGACAGGGCGGGGGCCAGGCCCGTTCCGCCGACGATGAACACGGAGCGCTCCGCCCGGTCGTCGAGCGCAAAACCGCCCAGTGGCCCCTGCAATGCCAGCTTGGCGCCCGCTGTAGCGGCGTCGCTGTCCAGCCAGCCGCTCACCTGTCCGCCCGGTACATGACGGATCAGCAGTTCGATCATGGGCAGGGCATTGGGAGCAGATGCAATGGAATAGGCCCGCGCCACCTTCAGTCCGGGCGGCCGCAGGCGCAGATATTGTCCTGGCTGGAACCGGAAATTGTCGGGATCCTCTACCTCGATGATAAGCCGGGATATGGTCGCGGCGAGCCGATCGATGCGCACCAGCCGTCCGCGCTGTCGCCCGGCCGGGCTCGGCTGTGGTGTCAGCGGATAGTCCAGTTCGAAATGCGCGTCGGAGCGCAGCCGGGTGAGGCAGGTGGGGTAGATGCCGGCGAAGATCTCGTCCGCATCGACGATCGGCTGGTCCATCGGGTCACATATGACTTCGCCCGATGTGCAGCGTGCGATGCAGGAGCCGCAACTGCCGCTCATGCAGTCCGATCGCAGCGGCAATTCGGCATTGAGTGCCGCTTCCACCACGGTTTCCCCGTCCGCCACGGGCAGGGTCAGAGCCGCACCATCCTGAAAATGCAGCGTGGCTCGAAACATCGTGAAACTTCCTTCTCGACAAAGACAATGTATTCTTGTCATACAATCATATCTGATGCGGGGGAAGCAATGGCTGATTCAGGTGATGCGATGATGACGGCAGAGATCGGGGCGCTTTTGCGCGACGCTTATGACGGTGCGCCGATACCGCCGGTCGCCGATCGGATCGCGTCCGTCGAGGATGCCTATCAGGTGCAATTATGGCAGATCGCGGAACGGCTCGCCGCCGGCCGCCGGATCGTTGGTCGCAAGATCGGCCTGACCTCGCCCGCAGTGCAGCGTCAGCTTGGTGTCGATGAACCGGATTTCGGCCATCTGACCGACGAGATGGTCCATGGTGACAATGTCCAGCTGGTTCATGCGACGCTGCGCCAGCCGCGCATCGAGGCGGAGGTGGCGCTGATCCTGGGCGCCGACCTCGCCATGCCGCATGTGACCGTGGTCGACGTGATCGCGGCGACCGCCTATGT
Organism: Sphingobium yanoikuyae; assembly: GCF_013001025.1. Taxonomy (NCBI): domain Bacteria; kingdom Pseudomonadati; phylum Pseudomonadota; class Alphaproteobacteria; order Sphingomonadales; family Sphingobiaceae; genus Sphingobium; species Sphingobium yanoikuyae. The sequence goes on from NZ_CP053021.1 coordinate 5,053,992, forward strand.
GGTGCCGGCGCTGGAAGTGGTCGCCAGTCGCATTGCCGACTGGAAGATCGGTATCCTCGATACCGTTGCCGACAATGCCTCGGCCGGCGCTGTCGTGCTGGGTGGTCCGGCCCGGCGCCTGGACGGGATCGACCTCACCCATTGCGCCATGACGATGACCATCAATGGCGAGACGGTGTCGCAGGGGCAGGGCAGCGATTGCCTGGGAAGCCCGCTCAATGCCGCGACCTGGCTCGCGCGCCGCTGCCACAGTCTGGGGCGGCCACTGCTTGCCGGCGAGATCATTCTGACCGGTGCGCTTGGCCCGATGCGCGCCGTCGCGCCGGGCGATGCCGTCCATGCCGAAATTGACGGTCTGGGGACCGTTTCCGCCAGCTTCTGCTGAAAAAAACATCTAGTCAAAAAAACGTATGGCCCGCCCCGTTTGCAAGTAGGATTTTACGGTGTTCTGATCAGTCTGCGTCAACGTATGCGGTCTCACGGGAGCATCCCGTGGCCAAGATGGACATCCGCACGTCTGGAGCCACAATAAGGGAACCGGCAACAGGTGCCATTTTTTTGCCCGGGCTTTCCAGACGCCGATCGACTGTCAGGCCATCTTCACGATCCTTCCTGCAAACATCGTTGGGCTACGCGCGCAGAAGCACGCAGCCGATCCGTTATGCCGCTGCTGGATAGCCGCGTTCGAAGCTCACTTCTTTGCGAAGGGCTGCCCAAGCGATCCGCGCCAGTTTATTAGCCAATGCGACGACGATTGCGTTGCGATGAACTCCTCGCTCGATCATTCCTGTCAACCAACGTCCCAGCGGGGTTTCGCTGCGCGCCAGTGACGGTAATGCTGCCCGGGCGCCATGGATGAGCAAAGTGCGCAAATAGGTGTTGCCACGCTTGGAGATGCCGAGCAGCCGGGGCTTGCCGCCGGTAGTATGTTGCCTGGGTACCAAGCCGAGCCAAGCACCCAAGTCTCGCGCTTTGGCAAAGCTGCTGGCATCGCCCACGGCTGCAATCAAAGCGGTTGCGTTCAACGTGCCGATGCCGGGGATGGACGTGAGCCGCCGGGCAGCTGCATCATTGCGAGCCAGTTCGACAAACTCGCCGTTCAGTGCCTCGACCTTGGTATCAAGTTCGTGCCATTCGGCGCGCAGTTCACCCACCAGTTGCTTCAAGCGTGGTGATAGGGCCGTATCTTCGGCGGCCAGCATGGCATCAATGCCCAACTCCAGCTTGCGCCGGCCGGCCGGAAAAATGGTCCCCCGCTCCAGGAGGATCGCCCGCAGTTGGTTGATAAGGTTTGTGCGCTCGGCTACCAGGCGGGACCTGACGCGGTGGAGGGTCTGGATGTCCAACTGCTCCTGAGTCTTGAGTTCGACGAAGCGCATAGTCGGGCGCGAGGCGGCCTCGGCAATCCCCTCCGCATCACGATCATCATTCTTCTGCGCTTTGACATACGGGCGTACGTACTCCGGCGACATCAATCTGATTTCGTGCCCCTGCGCGGCGAAAAGGCGACCAAGGTTGTGGGCACCACAGCACGCCTCCATTGCAATCACGCAAGCCGGAAGCTTGGTCACGTAATCGATAAGTGTCTGTCGGCGCATCGACTTACGCACGATGACAGCGCCTGCTGCATCAACGCCTACGACACTGCAGGCATTCTTGCCCAAATCAACGCCAAGGATAACAATAGACATCGGTCCGCTCCTTTCCTTTTCAAGCACCGGCATCATACCTGATGCCGGGGAAAAGGGGCGGGCCATCCCATAAGGGACGAGAAATGAACGAAGAGCCGCTGGTCAATCCCGAGGTGCTGAGCATGATCGGCGACTGGAAGGGCTATGTCGAAGCAAAGCTCGGCTTTCGCAACCATTGGTATCCGATCCGCTTTTCGAAGGAACTGGCGGAAGGGCAACTCGAAGTTGTCGAGTTGATGGGCGAGAAGCTGCTGATCAAGCGGATCGACGGCCAGGTTTACGCGATGCGCGACCGGTGCCTCCACCGCGGCGTGCCGCTCTCGCGCAAGCCCGATTGCTATACCAAGGACACGATCACCTGCTGGTATCATGGCTATACCTATCGCTTCCAGACGGGCGAACTGGCCAACATCCTCGCAGTGCCCGACAGCCGGCTGATCAAGCGGCGCAAGATCGTGACCTATCCCGCGACCGAGGCGCAGGGGCTGATCTTCATCTTCCTGGGTGACGAGGATCAGGTTCATGATCTCAAGAAGGATGTGCCGCCCGGCTTCCTGGATGAGGATCGGCTGGTGCTGGGCAAGCATCGCGTCGTGAACAGCAACTGGCGCCTGGGCGCCGAAAACGGCTTCGATGGTCTGCACATCTTCATCCACAAGGATACGACGCTGCGCCATTATCGCACGTTCAACTTCCCGATCGGCCATACGCCGCTGCCCGGCGCCGTGCAGGTGATCGAGGAGGAGGATGGCCCCAAGGGGGTGATGGACGATTTCGCCCTGCACAAGCCGGTATGGGACGGCGTGATCGATGGCGAAGTCGTGGTCAGCGGCCCGCGCTCTACCCAGATCAAGGGCACTTCGGCCGCGGCCGGCACCTCGATCTGGATGCCCGGTGTGCTCAAGGTCGACAATTTCCCGATCGGCGGCCTCACCCAATATGAATGGTATGTGCCGCTCGACGAGGGCCGCCACCTCTATGTCCAGACCATCGGCAAGCCGTGCAAGGATGAGCAGGAACGCCTGTCCTTCGCCAATGATTTCGAGGCGATCTGGAAGCCGCATGGGCTCGACGGCTTCAATGCCGACGACATCTGGGCGCGCGAGGTAACCGAGCCCTTCTACCAGGACGATTATGGCTGGGTCGACGAAATGCTGTGCGAACCCGACGAAACCATCCTGGAATGGCGTCGACTGGCCAGCCGTCAGGGGCGTGGCATCCAGCAGAAGAGCGATCTGCGCTGATCCGGAAGGGAGGAAAATCGATGGTGTTCACATCCCATTTCGTCGATGCAGGCGGGGTCCGCACCCACTGGCTGGAGGCGGGCGAGGGTCCGGTGCTGGTGCTGATGCACGGCGGCGGTGCCGGCGCCGATAGCTGGGGCAACTGGAAGGACTGCATTCCCACCTTCGCGCGCCATTTTCGCGTGATCGCCCCTGACATGATCGGCTTCGGCAAGACCGACAAGCCGTCGCCCGAAACCTATGTCTATGACCAACCGGGCCGCAACCGGCATCTCGCCGACTTCCTGGATGCGCTGGACCTGAAAGGCGTCCATATCGTCGGCAATTCCATGGGCGGCGCGACTGCGATCGGCGTAGCGCTCGATCGGCCGGACCTGCTGGCCAGGATCGTGCTAATGGGCAGCGCCGGCCTGCCCATTCCGCCAAAGCCATCGCCGCACCTGCTGCATAATCTGCAATATGACTTCACCCGCGAAGGCATGCGCCGGGTGATCGGCGGGCTGACCGCGCCCGGTTTCCAGCCCAGTGACGAGATGGTGGAATATCGCTTCCAGCTGCTGGAAGACGATGCCGCGCGCGCCGCGCTCAACGCCATCAACGGTGAAACCCGCAAGGGCACGCTCAATTATGACGAGGAACGGCTCAAGACGATCGAGCATCCGGTGCTGGTGGTCAACGGCAAGGATGATGGCGTGTCGATCATGCCGCGCGCCTATCGCTTCCTCGAGCTCTTCCCGAACAGTTGGGGCTATATCGTGCCGCATTGCGGCCATTGGGCGATGATCGAGGCGACGGAGGATTTCTGTGGCGCGGTCAACCGCTTCCTGGGCGTGGCGCCGTGACGATGCAGGCGCCGCCCGCTGGGGTTCACGCGCTGATCGAATATCTGGTGCGCCACCCCGACGAACGCGGGCTGGTAAAGGCGGATCCCGATGCACTGTTCGACCGCTTCGGGATTGGCGATGCGGCCCGCGACCTTCTGCAATCGGGCAGCAGGGACGATCTGTCGCGCATGGGCGTCCATGGCAATTATGTGATCAAATGGCTGATCTGGTCCGGGCGGCCGACCATGCCCTTCTTCGCGATGAGCCATTATTTCGACCGGAGACTGGCCGATGGGTAGGATCGTGGGTGCATTCGCCATGTCGCACCAACTGGGCGCGCCGGACGGGGTGGAGGAGCAGGCCGAGCGGGCCTTTGCCGGCATGCGCGAGATCGGACGCCGCATCCGGGCGCTGGCACCCAGCCTGATCGTCGTGGTGACGAGCGATCATCTGAACAATTTCAGCCTGGGCCAGCCGGCGCCCTTCGCCATTGGCACGGCCGATCACTTTGTTCCGCTGGGCGATATGGGCCTGCCGCGCGATCCGGTGCCTGGCGGGCCGGATTTTGCCGCAGGGCTGATCGCCTATGCGCGGGCGCAAGGCATGGCGGTCGCAGCCGCCGACGATATTCAGCCCGACCATGGCGTGATGATCCCGCTCGGCATTGTCGATCCGCGGCGGGAAATTCCGGCGGTGCCGCTTTATGTGAACACCGTCTTCTACCCCGAGCCGGGGCCGATCGAGAGCCGCCGCCTGGGCGAAATGCTGCGCGCCTTCATCGACAGCGAAACGCCTGACGATGCACGGGTCATATTGCTGGGGGCAGGCGGTCTGTCCCATTGGGTCGGCATGCCGCAGGAAGGCGAGATCAACCAGCCCTGGGACGCAGCCTTCCTTAGCGACATGCTGGCGGGCGATGTCGATGCTCTGGCCGCGCGCGACAATGGCGAAATATTGGCCGTGGCCGGCAATGGCGGGCTGGAGGTCAATGCCTGGATCGTGATTGCCGCGGCCATGCCCGGCGCGAAGGGCGAATGCCTGTTCTACGAGCCGATCCCGCAATGGGCGACCGGCATGGCGGGGGTAGAGCTGCACGTCGCCTGACGGCATGCGGCGCCTGCCGGTTGGTCCGCTCCGCCCGCTCCCGACACGGGGCGGGCGGAGTCCATTTCGCAATCAGAGGTGGGATTCGCGCTTTTCGAACAGGCTCTGGTCGGCAAAGCCTGCAACTTCGGGCCGGCCGCGCCCCAGCATGACCTGCAGATAGCAGGGCTCATCGCTATCATTCTGATAGCCATGGATGACGCCCGCCGGACAGGCGATCATTTCCCACGGGCCCAGTTCACGCGACAGCCGGCGACCATCCTCATCCTCGATGAACACGACGCACCGGCCTTGGAGGATGAAAAATATCTCCTCCACCTCATGGGTGTGCGGGGCATTGCCCTGACCGGGCGGGACAAGCATGATCGACAGGGTGAAGTTGCCGGCCGGCACCACCGTCTCGTCATCATGCTTGCCGGACGCGCCGGCGCCGATGAAGCGGTGCTGGGCACGGCGATAGCCCTCGATGCTGGCATCGGAAAAAGCGTTCCAGTCGGGCACCCGATCCTCGAAACGGGCGACATAACGCCCCATGATCTGTTCAAGGCTCCAGTCGGCAATCTCGGCAGGGCGGGCGTGGCGAGCGATGTTCATCTTTGGCTCCTGGGTCATTCCGTTGCTTCCGCAGCGGCGAAACTGTCGATCATGCAGGCGCGGCGGATGAAGGCATCGTGCAGCTCGGGGGTCTGTGACGCGTGGCGGACGTCCGCCAGCTTCTGCGCCCGGATTTCCGGATCCTTTTCGCCCAGCATCTGCTTGTTGGCGATGCTCTGCGCCTGGACGCCGTCGACCTGCGCCTTGCGGCGCTGGCGCGTATATCGGTCGAGCAGGGGCTGCGCGGCTGCGCCATCATGCAGGATGGAATCGAGCTTGGCGGCCAGGTTCATCGCGTCATGGATGCCGCCATTCATCCCCATGCCGCCGATCGGATTGTTCACATGCGCGGCGTCGCCGGCCAGCAGCACACGGCCCTGGTTGAAGGTCGCGGCGATGCGTTGGTGGACGTTATAGAGCGCCACCGTGACGATCTCATAGCGCCCCTGCTTCGGGCAGAATTTCTGCAGACGCGCCTCGATCGCATCGGGGGACAGCAATTCCTCGTCCGGCTGGTCGGGCAGGGTGGGGCTGACGGCGCGCCACATGCCCGAACCATCCTCGCCGCGCGCCATGAACAGGTTCATCCATTCGTCGGGATCGGAGAAATAATTGCGGTTGCTGATATGCGATCCCAGTGTGGTGAAATCGTGCCGCGTATCGATCTTGATGAAGCGCTCGGGCCAGGTGAAGCCCTCGAATGCAATGCCGGCGAGCTTGCGCACCGTGCTGCGGCCGCCGTCGCAGCCGACAAGATAGGCGCCGGCCAGTGTGTCGCGTGACCCGTCGCCGCGCTCCACCGTGGCGATCACGCCGTCCTGCGTCTGCGTGATGTCGACCAGCGTCGTTTCACGCTGGATTTCGGCCCCTGCATCGTCCCGCAACCGCGCTTCGATCGTCTCGGTAATCTTGTACTGCTCCCATTGCAGCACATAGGGATGGGCGGGTGGCGCCTGCATCTCGGGCAGGGCAAAACGTCCGATCCGTTCGCTGGTCACGCGATCGAGATAGTGGAAGACCGGGGAGACAAGTCCCTGTTCAAGCCCCGCCTCCAACAGCCCTAGCTGTTCCAGCATGGCGATGGTCGGCGGATGGCAGGAGGCCGCACGGCAATCCCGCTCCGGGGCGGCGAGCTGGTCGATCAGCAAAATGGGGATGCCACGCTGCCGTAGTGCAAGCGCCAGAACCGACCCCACGGGACCGGCGCCCACGATGATTACCCGCTCAGATGCGTTGTCTTTCTCTGCCATGCCCGGCAGCGTAACGATGGATACTTTGTATGACAATCATAAAAGAATACAAAGATCGACCTTGCGATCAGGCGGGTACTTCCTCCGCCGCACGCAGCTTGCGCACCACCGCGTCGCGCGAGTTGCGAATGTGCCGGCCCAGCGCTTCGACCGCCTTGTCCGCATCCCGCTTCATCACGGCGTCCATGATCTGGGACCATTCCGCCAGGCCGTTTTCCATGCGCTGTGGTTCGGACATGGAGGCGAGGCGCAGATAGCTGACGCGCTTCAGCAATTGACGGCCGGTATCGCGCACGACCTTGCTGCCCGACCCGTCCAATATCTCCTCGTAGAAGGTGCCGGCCATGGCCGAGAGGGCGGGCAGGTCGCCCTTGTGCGCGCATTTTTCGATCGCCTTGAAGGCGGACTGAAGCCGCTTGGCGGCCTTGCTGTCGTCCCGCTCGACAAGCCGACGGATCGCGGTGGTCTCCACCATCTCGCGCAGCGAATAGATATCGAAGGCGTCCTGGGCGTTGAGCACGGAGACAATGATGGTCCGGCGCGGGCCGGCTTCGATCAGGCTTTCGGACTGAAGCTGGCGCAGGGCTTCGCGTACCGACGTGCGGCTGACGCCCAGTGCTTCGCACAATTCCCGTTCGACGAGGCGCGTGCCAGGCTGGTACAGGCCAGTAGCGATGGCCGAACGGAGCTTGTCCAGCGCATGTTCGCGGACAAGTGTCGGGTTGGCGACGATGCGCATGTCTTCAATATTCAATTCAGGCTCCCCTGTTCACTCACGCCATCGCACGCAGCCCCAATCGATACGCGATGGTCAGACAATCATACCAGTTCGATAGTCATATCACGGCCAATTGCGCAATTGGGAAATAGCCTTACCCCCATGCGAGTTCCGTAACGGGCCAGGCGCCGCCGAGCCGCGCGCATTGCAGCAGGCTATAGCCGGTCAGTGCCGATGTCTTGGGGTTGCTGGGCGATGCCAGCGCCAGAATATCGAAGCGAAAGCGGCCAAAGGCCCCCTCTGCCTCGATCACGCCCAGCGGGTCGTCGACCCGGCGCGAGGATACCAGCCGGACCTGGGTAGCGTCTATGCCGATACCGGCCAGTCCGACCGCGACCGAGACATTGGCATTTTTCGGATAGGCGGATGCCGCCTCGCGGGCCGTGCCCTCGAAGAAGATCTGCTCCTCGGCCGGATCGTCCAGGTCGATCGCCTGTTCGGCGGGCGTACCACGCCAGGCGTGGGGCGGTTTGTAGGAAGTGTAGCGGACCTGATCGATACCAGCGAGTGAAGCCGCGACCAACCCGTCCAGTCCTGCAATGGCGCCGGCGGGCAGCAGCATGCGGCCGCCGCCCTGTGCCTGCGCATCGGCCAGTTCGGCGGCAAAATCCGCATCGGCTAGCACCCCGATGGACGAGAGGATACAATCGATTCCGGCACGCAGCAGGTCTGGCACATGATCCCGGACCGCCTGATGGCCGGCGCATTCGATCACGATGTCGGGCTGCGCGGCAATCAGTCCGGCCGCGTCATGCACGGCCCGCGGCGCAGTCCGCCCCGGTCGCACCAATATCGCCGCGAGCCGCGCTTCCTCGCCGATCCGGCCTAGCGCGGACAGAATTTCCATACCGATGGCACCATGGCCGATCAGGCCGATCGTCGCAGTCTTTTCCATCGGATTTTCATTCCATCATTGTATGACAATATGACATAGTTTAGGCGGTCAGGCCAGATTTGCAACTAAGGAGGCGATGTGGCGCGGAAAAGGATGAAGGTCGCGATCATCGGGTCGGGCAACATCGGTAGCGACCTGATGATCAAGGTCATGCGGCAGTCCGATGTGCTGGAAATGGGCGCTCTGGTAGGCATCGATCCGCAGTCGGACGGGCTGGCGCGCGCCGCGCGGATGGGCGTCGCAACCACCCATGAAGGGATGGACGGATTGCAACGGCTCGATGTCTGGTCGCAGATTGACCTGGTGTTCGACGCCACGTCCGCCGGCGCGCATCCGCAGCACAGCGCGATCGTCACAGGCGCAGGCAAGACGATGATCGACCTGACCCCGGCGGCGATCGGCCCCTATGTCATCCCGGTGGTGAATGGCGACGCCCATCTGGACGCAGCCAACGTCAACATGGTGACCTGCGGGGGGCAGGCGACCATCCCGATCGTTGCCGCCATTTCCGCGGTGGCGACCGTCCATTATGCCGAAATCGTTGCATCCATCGCGTCCAAGAGCGCCGGCCCCGGCACCCGCGCCAATATCGACGAATTTACCGAGACGACATCACGGGCGATCGAAGAGGTCGGCGGCGCGCACAAGGGCAAGGCGATCATCGTACTCAACCCGGCCGAGCCGCCGATGCTGATGCGCGACACGGTGTTCGCGCTGTCGAGCGGCGCTTCGGAGGCGGAGATCGCGGCAGCGGTGGAGGCGATGGTCGCGCGGGTGGCAGCCTATGTGCCGGGTTATCGCCTCTAGCAGCAGGTCCAGTTCGAGCGTTTCGGCGCCAACAATCCGGTGCAGATTCCTGGGCTCGGTCAGTTCGAGGGGATCAAGAGCACCATCTTCCTGGAGGTGGAGGGCGCGGCCCATTATCTGCCGGCCTATGCCGGCAATCTCGACATCATGACCTCGGCCGCACTGGCGACCGCCGAAAAGATCGCCGCGCGCCGGCTGCTGCAGGAGGCTGTGTGATGCTCTTCGATCCCACCGAAACGAAGCTCTACATCCAGGATGTGACACTGCGCGATGGCATGCATGCGATCCGCCACCAATATGAGCTGGACCATGTGCAGGCCATTGCCCGCGCGCTGGACGCGGCGAAGGTCGATGCGATCGAGGTGTCGCATGGCGACGGGCTCAATGGCTCTTCCTTCAACTATGGCTTTGGCCGTCACACCGACTGGGAATGGATCGAGGCGGTTGCCGATGTTCTCAGTCACTCGGTGCTCACGACCTTGCTGATCCCCGGCATCGGCACGATCGAGGATCTGAAACATGCCCATGGGTTGGGCGTAAGGTCGGTGCGGGTCGCGACTCATTGCACCGAGGCCGACGTCGCGCGCCAGCATATCGGCGCCGCCCGCGACCTGGGCATGGACGTGTCGGGCTTCCTGATGATGAGCCACATGATCGATCCTGAAGCACTGGCCCGGCAGGCTCAGTTGATGGAGAGCTATGGCGCCCATTGCATCTATGTCACCGACAGCGGTGGCGCGCTCGACATGGACGGCTATCGCGCCCGCTGCGAAGCCTATGATCGCGTGCTCAAGCCCGAGACGCAGCGCGGCATCCATGCGCATCACAACCTGTCGCTGGGGGTCGCCAATTCGATCGTCGGGGTCCAGGCGGGCGCTATCCGCATCGATGCCAGCCTGGCCGGCATGGGGGCGGGGGCGGGCAATGCCCCGCTGGAGGTCTTCATCGCCGCGGCCGCGCGCAAGGGCTGGAACCATGGTTGCGACCTCTACCGTCTGATGGATGCCGCCGAGACGCTGGTTCGGCCGCTGCAGGACCGGCCCGTTCGCGTTGATCGCGAGACGCTGAGCCTAGGCTATGCCGGCGTCTATTCCAGTTTCCTGCGCCATGCGGAAAAGGCGTCGGCCGATTACGGCATCGATACGCGCGAGATACTGGTCGAACTGGGCCGTCGCCGCATGGTCGGCGGGCAGGAGGACATGATCGTCGACGTGGCGCTCGATCTGGCTCGGGCCTCTGCCCGGACGGCATAGGTTGGTGGACCGGGGCGCTTGCCCCGGTCCGTCCAGCCTCAGGGGTTGACCAGCTTCACCGGCACGGCCATGCCGTCGCGCTTGTAGGTGACGCCGCCCTTCATCACGAAGTCGATCCGCTCCAACTGGCTGATATCCGTCAGCGGATCGCCCGCGACGGCGACGATGTCGGCATAGCGGCCGGGCAACAGCTTGCCGATCTCGTCGGAACCGATCAGGTCGGCGCCATTGGCGGTCGCGGCCATCAGCACGTCCACCGTGCTCATCCCGGCCTTCACCATCAGGGCGGCTTCCTGCACATTCTCGCCCAGCCCGGTGTCGCTGCCGAAGGCGATCCTGACCCCCGCCTTATAGGCATTGGTCAGCTTTTGTGCGCCGCTCCCCATCGCCAGCACCTTCTTGACGGTGGAGGGATTGAGCGTTTCCGGCCGGGTGGAGGCGGCCTCATATAAGCGCTGGGTGGTGAGCAGGGTGGGGATGAAATAGGTGCCATGCGCCTTCATCAGTGCCCAGCTTTCGGCATCGGCATAAGTGCCATGCTCGATCGAATCGACACCCAATCGCACTGCATTGTCGATCGCTGCCTTGCCATGGCCATGCGCCGCGATCTTGAGGCCCAGGGCATGGGCGGCATCAACCGCCGCCTTGATCTCGTCATTGGTCATCAGTTGCGCCTTGGGGTCGTCGCCCATGCTGACGACGCCGCCCGACGGCATGATCTTGATGACGGTCGCGCCCAGCTTATGCTCCTTGCGCGCCAGCGCCGTCACCGCGTCCGGTCCGTCGGCCAGACCGGCACCGAATTCGGGGCGGGTGACGTCGGCAGCCAGGCCATGGCTCCAGTCATTATGGCCACCGGTCGGGCCGATCGCCTCGCCCGCAACCCACATGCGCGGGCCGACAATCTCGTTGCGCTCGATCGCGACCTTGAGCGCGATGTCCCCGCCATAAAGACCCCCCAGATCGCGCACCGTGGTGACGCCGGATTCAAGGATGGCGCGGGTGTTGACCGTCGAGGCCAGCACGGCGTCGAGCGGCGAATAGGTCATGGTCTTGGCAATGCCGTTGCCGGTGCGCGGCAGCGAGGTGACATGGGTGTGGGAATCGATCAGGCCGGGCAGCACCGTCTCCTTGCTGAGGTCGATGATCTCGGCCCCCGCCGGCGTGACGAAACCGGGCTCGATCGAGACGATGCGGTCGTCGCGGATCAGGATGGAGGACGCACCCTGCAGGCTGCGCTTCTCTCCGTCGAACAGATGGCCGGCATGGATCACGACATCCTTCGCCATCGCCGCCGGCGCGATCGCCCATGCCAGCGCAAGGCCACTGCCCATCATCGCTATTTTGCGCCTGAAACCGCCATGTCGCGCTGTCTTCATGCTTCGTCCTTCCCTGATTGACCGCCATTTTTCGGCAGAGAGGGTGACAGGAATAATGTCATACAATCATACAAGCAATGCTTTGCGGCGGCGTGCGCCCTTGCTATAGGTGCCGCCACGAAATCCAGACCAGGAAGGAGTCCGCATGGCCTATGAAACCATCACCGCTGATCCGATGACGCCGCGCATCGGCGCGGTGATTTCCGGCATCGATCTTGCCGCCCCGCTGTCGACCCGGCAGGTGGCCGATCTGCAGCAGGCGATCGCCGATCATCAGGTGATCTTCTTCCGCGACCAGCGGCTAGACCCGGCCTCGCTCAAGCGTCTCGGCCTGCATTTCGGTCATCTTCAGGCGCATGCGCTCAAGGGGCTTCCCGATCATCCCGAAGTCCGCAAGCTGCATGCCGACGAAAATTCCAAACATGTCGCGGGCGAGGAATGGCACAGCGACATGACCTGCGCGCCAAAGCCGCCAATGGGCAGCATCCTCTATCTCCACACCCTGCCCAGCATGGGCGGGGACACCGTGTTCGCCAGCATGTACGCGGCCTATGATGCGCTGTCGGACCGGATGAAGGCCTATCTGGAGGGGCTGACCGCGACCCATGACGGACGGCTGGCTTTCGGCCGCTTCGACCCGACCGGCCAATATCCGATCGCGGTCCACCCGGTGATCCGCACCCATCCGGTGACGGGCCGGAAGATCCTGTTCGTCAACAAGGGCTTCACCAGCCATATCAACGAACTGCCGTCGAACGAGAGCGAGGCGGTGCTGCGCTTCCTCTACGAACATATTCAGAATGCCTATTTCCAGGTGCGCTTCCGCTGGGAACCGCATTCGGTCGCCTTCTGGGACAATCGTTGCACCCAGCATCTGGCGATCTGGGATTATTATCCGCAGGTGCGTTCCGGTTTCCGCGTGCAGATCGAGGACGCTGCGCTGGCCCAGGCGGCCTGATCGCCCGGACCGGAGGAAAAGGAAAAGGGGCGCCTTGGCGCCCCTTATGGGATGGCCCGCCCCTTTTCCCCGGCATCAGGTATGATGCCGGTGCTTGAAAAGGAAAGGAGCGGACCGATGTCTATTGTTATCCTTGGCGTTGATTTGGGCAAGAATGCCTGCAGTGTCGTAGGCGTTGATGCAGCAGGCGCTGTCATCGTGCGTAAGTCGATGCGCCGACAGACACTTATCGATTACGTGACCAAGCTTCCGGCTTGCGTGATTGCAATGGAGGCGTGCTGTGGTGCCCACAACCTTGGTCGCCTTTTCGCCGCGCAGGGGCACGAAATCAGATTGATGTCGCCGGAGTACGTACGCCCGTATGTCAAAGCGCAGAAGAATGATGATCGTGATGCGGAGGGGATTGCCGAGGCCGCCTCGCGCCCGACTATGCGCTTCGTCGAACTCAAGACTCAGGAGCAGTTGGACATCCAGACCCTCCACCGCGTCAGGTCCCGCCTGGTAGCCGAGCGCACAAACCTTATCAACCAACTGCGGGCGATCCTCCTGGAGCGGGGGACCATTTTTCCGGCCGGCCGGCGCAAGCTGGAGTTGGGCATTGATGCCATGCTGGCCGCCGAAGATACGGCCCTATCACCACGCTTGAAGCAACTGGTGGGTGAACTGCGCGCCGAATGGCACGAACTTGATACCAAGGTCGAGGCACTGAACGGCGAGTTTGTCGAACTGGCTCGCAATGATGCAGCTGCCCGGCGGCTCACGTCCATCCCCGGCATCGGCACGTTGAACGCAACCGCTTTGATTGCAGCCGTGGGCGATGCCAGCAGCTTTGCCAAAGCGCGAGACTTGGGTGCTTGGCTCGGCTTGGTACCCAGGCAACATACTACCGGCGGCAAGCCCCGGCTGCTCGGCATCTCCAAGCGTGGCAACACCTATTTGCGCACTTTGCTCATCCATGGCGCCCGGGCAGCATTACCGTCACTGGCGCGCAGCGAAACCCCGCTGGGACGTTGGTTGACAGGAATGATCGAGCGAGGAGTTCATCGCAACGCAATCGTCGTCGCATTGGCTAATAAACTGGCGCGGATCGCTTGGGCAGCCCTTCGCAAAGAAGTGAGCTTCGAACGCGGCTATCCAGCAGCGGCATAACGGATCGGCTGCGTGCTTCTGCGCGCGTAGCCCAACGATGTTTGCAGGAAGGATCGTGAAGATGGCCTGACAGTCGATCGGCGTCTGGAAAGCCCGGGCAAAAAAATGGCACCTGTTGCCGGTTCCCTTATTGTGGCTCCAGACGTGCGGATGTCCATCTTGGCCACGGGATGCTCCCGTGAGACCGCATACGTTGACGCAGACTGATCAGAACACCGTAAAATCCTACTTGCAAACGGGGCGGGCCATACGTTTTTTTGTGTCCCGATGTCGTGGCCTTCAGGTGGTGGTGACCTGCCCGCCACGGGCGCGCTGGGCATAGGAGCTCAGCAGCAGGACCATGCCGGCCGCCACCAGGCAGATGGGGGCGCCGATCGCCAGGATGGCGGTGTAGCTTCCCGACATATCGAACACGAAGCCGAAGGCCAGGGGACCAAGGCCCATCGCGACCATCACTGCGGCAAAAAGGGTCGAGAATATCTGTGCAAAGCTGCGCAGGCCGAAATAGCGACTGGTAAGATAGGCGAGCATGTCGACCTCCGCGCCAAGGCTGCCGCCCAGAAGCAGCGCGGCCGGCAGGAAGGCCCAGGTCGGCAACGGCAATGCCAGCAGCAGGAGGCCAAGGGCCGACAGCGAGAAGAAGATCACCGCGATCCGGCGCGCGTCGAACTGATCGACCATGAAGCCGATCAGCAGGCGGCCGGCAAAGGCGGCCGATCCGAACAGCGAGGCGATCCACGCCGCCTGGCCCGCCGACACGCCACGGTCCTGCAGTAGGGGGACGAGGTGGGGAATGAGGCCGTAGAGGACGAAGGCCAGCACCACGAAGATGCCACCCAGCACCCAGAAATCGGCCTTGCGCATGGCCTCGCGGATGCTGTCCCCCTGTTGCGCGGCGCGCGCTTCCGGCCGGTCATGGGGGGCGTCATGCTCGGGCGCCTCATGGATGGCGAGCAGCACCAGCGGCAGGGTGCCCAGCAACAGGATCAGCGCCAGGCCCAAATAGCCCGCGCGCCAGCCCCAATGTTCGACCAGAGCCTGCGTGAACACCGGGACATAGGCGAAACCCAGCCCGGTCCCGCTGCCGGCGATGCCGATGGCAAGACCGCGGCGATGATCGAACCAGCTGGTGATGACGCGCATATAGGCGGTGCTGTTGGTGCCGACCGCGATCGTGCCCATGGCGATGTAAAGCGCGATGAACTGCCAATAGCTTTGCACGAAAGCGAGACCTGCCATCGACAGCGCGAGCAGCAGGATCGAGGGAATGAGCACTCGGCGCGCGCCAAGCCGGTCGATGATCCGCCCGGCAATGGGCAGGCAGGCGGCCGTGCACAGCATCATGATCGAGACCGCCGCGCTGATCGCGGTGCGGCTCCAGCCGAACTCGATCGACATCGGCTCCGACACGACGCCGATCGATGCAAGGCCGAAGGCCGCCGGGCCAGTCGATATGCCGAACAGGCTGATCGCGACGATCGAATATTCTTTGAAGCGCATAGGTTGCATGCCCAGGAAATCCGCTGCTGAAGAAGCTTGCTCAACCAGCATAGGCGCTCGCCATCATCCGTCAATATTGTATGACAATCATACTGAATGGAATCGGCTGCACAAATGAGAGAGATGGCTTCAAGTTTAAGGGGCGCTAGGAGCAAGGCGTTCAAAGGGGGGAGCGAAGGCTCGGATTCTCAGTCGGGAATGTCATCCAAGGCAGTCTGCCCATGCGGCGATGAAAGCATCCGGACCTGTCATGTGGATATGGGTTATTGCTCAGCCTCTCTCTCTCTCTCTCTCTCTCTCTGCCAGTTACTCGTTCGCACGGGTATCCAGCAAAACCGGCGATTGACGGAAAGCGCTAGAAAGCCGCCGTTTCCGGCGTTGCCTCATTCTATCCCGTTCATCCGGCTCCATTAGCGGAATGCGGAGCGGATGAGGTGTCGGAATGCTCAACGAAGCGCGGTTGTGCGCTGCACAATTCCGGGAAGGGATGGGCTGTTGGAGGCGCATCATCTCTGCCGCCTCCTTATGCCTGCGGGCTGCGGCTTTGGCGATATGATCGGCGAACTTCGTGTTGAAGCGATCAGCCCGATCCAGTCTGCCTGCAATCTGGAGCGCAGCAATGCTCGCTCTGGATGAAGAGTGGGCTTGGGTTTATCCTAGTCGCTCAACCAATCGGCGAGAATCTCGCCCCGATGCCCTTCGGGTGCCAACGTCGCGCGAAAGGCCTCCAACATGGGCGGTAATGCCTGCGTGAAAGCGTAGGGCGGATTGACGATGAAAAGGCCCGCACCGTTATAGATGCCGGGTTGCTCGCTATCATATAGCCAATGCTCCACGCACAGAAATTTCGGGATGCCGAGCTTGCGCAACTGCGCCTTCCACCGCGCATGCGTGGCGTAGTCTTTCAGCGGAAACCAGATTACCGTCACGCCATGCGCCCATTTGCGCTGCGCGGCGGCGAGGGTGGCGGTGATGCGGGCGCGTTCGTCCGTCTGCTCATAGGGCGGGTCGACCACCACCACGCCGCGTGCGGTGCGGGGCGGCACCATGGCCAGCCACAATTCGTAGGCGTCGCGTTCATGCACGGCAGCGCTGGTCCCGCGCATCACGCCGCGCAGGGTGTAAGCGTCTTCCGGGTGCTTCTCGTTGAGGATCAGGACATCCTGCGGGCGCAAAAGCTGTGCCAGAAACCGCGGCGAGCCGGGGTAAAGCTGCGGCTCGTCCCCCACATTCACCGCCCGCACGGCGGCGCGATAGTCGTCCAGCAAGGGGTTTTGGTCGGCAAAGGCCCGCAGCACGCCCTGCGTCGCCTCGCCGGTGCGTTGAGCGGCATCGCCGCCAAGGTCGTACAGGCCGCAACCGGCATGGGTGTCGATCAGCGTGAGCGCGCCCGGCTTGTGTTGCAAGGCCCGTATCAGGGCGATCAACAGGCTGTGCTTGACGACATCGGCGCTGTTGCCCGCATGGAAGGAATGGCGATAATTCATTGTGTTTCAGATCCTGACGGCCTGCCTTTAGACGAGCTGCCGGACCTTCTGCAAAGCGAAGTTGTGGCCGGGCCGATATTATCGGGCGCACAAACCGAATGCGAGGTGATTGAAGCAACCAATCCGGCGCGCGCATAGGGGCGGGCGGAGACCTGCACCGGGCTTCGGAACCAGGTCAGGCTCGCCCTATGTCGTGGATTGATAAGGGCGTGGCCACAGCCGCATCGGGTGCCGTGGCCACGCCCTTGGCATGGTCATGATCGGCCCGTGAGCGACCGCCGCCGCCATGGGAGCACGGCGATCGCCTGCACTTAGTCGACGGCAGCCGGTGTCGCGCGGACGGTGTCCTTGAGCGCGACACTGCTATCCGAAAGCCGGTCGATATCGATCTGCACGTCATTCTCGACCAGCTTGCGACCCTGGACATAGTCCTTGACGCTGTTCACGCAGTCGAGCGCGATGACCTTGCCGTCCCTGAGATAGACGATCGAGAAGGCGCCGTCGGCGGGCGTGCCGCGCATCACCGTCTGGTCGAAGCCTGCGTTGATCCCGGCGGTCTGGAGCTTGAGATCATATTGGTTCGACCAGAACCAGGGGAAGGCGCGATAGGGGCGTTCGTCGCCGCAGATCGCCTTCGCCACGCAGGTCGCCATGTCATTGGCATTCTGGACGGATTCCACCCGCATCACCTGCCCGCCGGCAAAGTCGCAGGCAAAGGCGGCGCAGTCGCCGATGGCATAGATGTCGGGCAGCGAGGTCCGGCACCCGGCATCGACATCGACGCCATTGGCGCCCTTGGCCCCGGCCCGGATCAGCGGCTCGACCGCCGGTATGATGCCAATACCCACGATCACCGCCTGCGCGGGGATGCGCTCGCCATCCGCCAGCCGCACCGCCGTCACCTGGCCGTCCGCCCCCTCCAGACAATCGACCCTGGCATCCAGGCGCAGGTCGACGCCATGGTCGCAATGGACCTGCTGGTAGAAGGCGGACAACTCCTCGCCCGCCACCCGCGCCAGCACGCGTGGCAGCGCTTCCAGCAAAGTGACCTTGAGGCCCATCTTGCTCAGCACGGCGGCCGCCTCAAGCCCGATATAGCCGCCGCCGATGACCACGATCTCGCGCTTGCCGGCATCGATTTCCGCCATCAGCGCGTCGCAGTCGGCGCGGGTCCGCACCGCATGCACGCCGGCCAGATCGGCGCCCGCGCAGCTCAGCCGGCGCGGATCGCCGCCGGTCGCCCAAATGAGCTTGCCATAGCCAAGGCTGCGTCCGTCGGAGAGCGTCAGTTGCTTGCCCGCCGGATCGACCACCGTCACTTCGGTGCCGAGCAGGAAGTTTACATCCTTTTCAGCCCAGAAGGCGGGCGGCCGGATCAGCAGCCGCTCGAATGCCTTTTCGCGCGCGAAATAATCCTTCGACAGCGGCGGCCGCTCATAGGGATATTCCGGCTCGCGGCCGACCACCATGATGCTCCCGGCAAAGCCGTTCTGGCGCAGCGCGATCGCGCATTGCGCGCCGCCATGGCCAGCCCCGACGATGACGATATCGGCCCGTTCCATCTCCATCACACCCGCTCCAGCAGCACGGCGAGGCCCTGGCCGACGCCGATGCACATGAAGGCCAGCGCATGGCGCCCACCGGTCCGATGCAGTTCCTCGACCGCCGACAGCGCGATGCGCGCGCCCGACATGCCGAGCGGATGGCCGAGCGCGATCGCGCCGCCATTGGGATTGACGCGCGGGTCGAACGGATCGACGGCCAGGTCGCGCAGCGTGGCGATCGCCTGGCTGGCAAAGGCCTCATTGAGTTCGATCACATCCAGTTGATCGACGGTCATGTCGTTGCGGGCGAGCAGCTTGCGCGCCGCCTCTATCGGGCCGGCACCCATGATCCGGGGCGCGATGCCGGCCGCTGCCATGCCGATCACCCGAGCACGCGGCGTCAGGCCGTGCGTCACCGCAGCCGCTTCCGACGCGACCAGCATCGCCGCCGCGCCGTCATTCAGGCCTGACGCATTGCCCGCCGTCACCGTGCCGTCGGCCTTCACCACCGGCTTCAGCTTCGCCAGAGCCTCCAGGCTGGTGGCGCGCAGATGCTCGTCCGCCTCGAACAGCAGGGGATCACCCTTCTTCTGCGGGATCGAGACCGGCGCGATCTCAGCGGCAAAGCGCCCACTCGCCTGCGCGCGTGCGGCCTTTTCCTGGCTGGCCAGGGCAAAGCGATCCTGCTCCTCGCGGCTGACGCCCCATTGTTCGGCGACATTCTCGCCAGTCTGGGGCATGGTATCGACGCCATAGGCGGCCTGCATCGCCGGATTGATGAAGCGCCAGCCGAGCGTCGTGTCCTCTATTCTTTGGTCGCGGCCAAAGGCACTGCCGGCCTTGCCCAGCACATAGGGCGCGCGGGTCATGCTTTCTGCGCCACCGGCGATCAGGAAATCCGCGTCGCCGCTGCGGATCGCCTGCGCGGCCATGCCGAGCGCATTAAGGCCCGAGGAGCAGAGCCGATTGACGGTCACGCCCGGCACGGCCTCGCCCATGCCCGCCAGCAGCACCGCCATGCGCGCGACATTGCGATTATCCTCGCCCGCCTGATTGGCGCAGCCCAGGATCACATCGTCCAGTGCCGACCAGTCGGCTCCTCCATTGCGCGCCATCAGCGCCTTGAGCGGCAGCGCCGCCAGATCGTCGGCACGGATGGTCGCCAGCGATCCGTTGAGCTTGCCGATCGGGGTGCGGACGGCATCGCAGATGAAGGCCTGTGCCATATGTCTCAGCTTTCCAGGAAAGAGGTGATGGCGCCCGCCAGCGCTTCAGGCGCTTCGAGCGGGGCCAGATGCGCGGCTTCCAGCGCCACATGCGCCGCGCCGGGGATGCGGGCGATCAGATGCTCGCCATGCCCTTCATGGGGTGTCGATGTGTCGCGGGTGCCGGTCACGACCAGGGTCGGACAGGCGATGCCGCCGATCCGATCGGCCAAGTCCATGTCGCGGATCGCCGCGCCGCAACCGGCATAGCCTTCTGCATCCATCGCCAGCAGCTGGCGCCGCACCGTTTCATAGATGGCCGGCTCGGCAGCCTCGGACAGGAAACGACCCATGGCAAGATCGGCGATGGCGGCCATGCCCTCGCCCCGCACCTTGGCGATACGGTCGTTCCAGGAGGCGCTGTCCATCGTCGCGGATGTGCAGATCGGCAACAGCTTCTCGACCCGGCCCGGCGCCCGCAGCGCCAGTTCCATGCCGATCATGCCGCCCAGCGAGACGCCCGCGACGTAGAAGCGATCGAAGCCGGCCGCATCGGCCGCCGCCAGCACATCGTCGGCCAGCATGGCGAGCGCATAATCACCCGGCTCGGCGATCGTGGCGCCATGGCCGCGCGCATCGATCCGCAGCACCGCGAAGCGATCGCGCAGATGCGGCAGCACGCCGTCCCACAAATCCATGTCGGTGCCGATGCTGTTCAGCAGTAGCAGCGCGGGCGCGTCATCGCGCCCATCGCGCTTCCAGTAAAGAGTGGCGCCGGGACGCAGGATGAAGGCCATGCTCAATCCTCCGGCGCGATGGCGACGCGCAGCCCGTCGAGCGCGGCCGTCATCATGATCTGGCAGGACAGGCGCGACCGATCGCCGCGATGGTCGGAGGAATCGAGCAGATCATCCTCGTCGCCGCTGGCCGCGCCGACCGTCTCGATCCAGGCCTCATCCACGAAGACATGGCAGGTCGCGCAGGAACAGCAGCCGCCGCACAAGGCCAGCAGTTCGTCAAAGCCATTGTCGCGAATAGCCTCCATCACGGAGACGCCTTCACGGGCATCAATGGTCGTTTCGTCCCCCGCACGGTTGACGACGATCAGATTGGGCACGGTAAATTCCAGTCTTATGCGTTTTCGAGGATCGCCAGCGGCGCGCCGGTCTTCTCGATCACTTCGGCTTCGGTGACGCCGGGGGCCAGTTCCACAAGGGTGAGGCCGCCCTTCGCCCGATCGACGGCGATCACGGCGAGGTCGGTGATGATGAGGTCGACCACCGCCTTGCCGGTGAGCGGCAGGGTGCAAGCGTTGAGGATCTTGGGGCTGCCATTTTTCGACACATGGTCCATCACCACGACCACGCGCTTGACGCCCGCGACCAGATCCATCGCGCCGCCCATGCCCTTCACCATCTTGCCGGGGATGGTCCAGTTGGCGAGGTCGCCATTGGCGGCCACCTCCATCGCCCCCAGCACCGCCATGTCGATATGGCCACCCCGGATCATCGCAAAACTGTCCGCCGAGGAGAAGAAGCTACTGGTCGGCAGCGCGGTGATCGTCTGCTTGCCGGCGTTGATCAGGTCCGGGTCCGCCTCGCCCGCAAACGGGAAGGGACCGATGCCGAGCATGCCGTTTTCGGATTGCAGCGTCACGTTGACGCCTTCGGGCACATGGTTCGCCACCAGAGTCGGGATGCCGATGCCAAGGTTCACATAATAGCCGTCGCGCAGTTCCTTCGCGGCGCGCGCCGCCATCTCGTCGCGGGTCCAAGGCATCAGGCGGTCTCCCTTTCGCGAACAGTCAGCTTCTCGATCCGCTTCTCGTTGATGGTGGAAAGGACGATGCGGTCGACATAGATGCCCGGCGTATGGATGCAGTCGGGGTCGAAGCTGCCCTCGGGCACGATTTCCTCGACCTCCACCACTGTCACCTTGCCGGCGGTCGCCATGTTCGGGTTGAAGTTGCGCGCGGTCTTGCGGAACATCAGGTTGCCCGCGGGGTCGGCGCGCCAGGCCTTGATGATCGACAGATCAGCGCGCAGCCAGGTTTCGCGGACATAGTCCTCGCCCTCGAAATTCTCGACCGGCTTGCCCTCGGCCACCACCGTGCCGACGCCGGTCTTGGTGTAGAAGGCCGGGATGCCGGCGCCACCGGCACGGATACGTTCGGCCAGCGTCCCCTGCGGGTTCAGCTCCAATTCCAGCTCGCCCGACAGATACTGGCTTTCGAACAGCTTGTTCTCGCCCACATAGGACGAGATCATCTTGCGGACCTGCCGGCTTTCCAGCAGCATCCACAGGCCAAAGCCGTCGGCGCCGGCATTGTTGGAAATGACGGTCAGATCCTTCACGCCGCTCGCGCGGATTTCCGGGATCAGGCTTTCGGGGTTGCCCGACAGGCCGAAGCCGCCCGACATGATCGTCATCCCGTCGAACAACAGGCCATCAAGGGCCTGCGCCGGGCTGTCGTAGATTTTCTGCATGTCTTCAGTCCCTTCAGCCGATATCGCCGCCCGCAACGGGCAGGACCGATCCGGTCACATAGCTGGCCTCGTCGGAGGCGAGGAAAAGGATGGGGGCGATCTGCTCGTCCAGCGTGCCGTAGCGCTTCATGAAGGCCGACGATGTCACCTGTTCCACCGCCTCGGCCATCCAGCCCTGTTCTTGGCGGTTGTCGCCCTCGGCATTGCGCGGCACGCGGCGCGGCGGCGCGCTGGTGCCGCCGGGCGCGGTTGCGACGACACGGATGCCCGCCTCCGCATACTCCATCGCCAGTGCTTGCGTGAGGCCATTGATCCCGCCCTTGGCCGCCGAATAGGGCACGCGGCGGATGCCGCGCGTGGCGTTGGACGACAGGTTGACGATCGTCCCCGCCCCCTGCTCCAGCATCGCGGGCAGGACCGCATGGCAGCAATAGAGGGTCGGCATCAGCGAGCGACGGATTTCCGCATCGATCTGATCCGGCTCGAACTGCGCATAGGGCCGCATGCGGATCGCGCCGCCGACATTGTTGATGAGGATGTCGATGCGCCCGAGCGCCGCGATTGCCGCCGCCATCGCTTGCGCCGCGCCCTCATAGGTTTCAAGGTCGCAGGTGACCGAAATCGCCTTGCCACCGGCCGCGACGATCGCCTGCTCGACATCGGTCACGAAGTCCGCCCGGTCGACCAGCACGAGGCTGGCGCCCTCGGCCGCGGCACGGGTGGCGACACCGGCACCGATACCCTGCGCCGCGCCGGTCACGACCATCACCTTGCCGGCGAAGCGTCCCTGGAAGATCATCGCCCGCCCCTCAGATATGATAGACGTCGATGACCTGATGAATATAGTCGTCCTTGAGGACGATCGTCTTCTTCAGGATCTTCGGCGCCGCGCCGCTGATGTCCAGCGTGACGAAGCTGGTTCCGAAAAACTGCTGCGTCTTCTGGTAGCGATGGCTCATCGTGTGCCAGTTGTAGCGCAGGTCGATCGCATCGCTCCGCGTCTCGATCACCTCGATATTCGCCAGGAAGTGCGAGGTGCGTGCCTCCGGCGTGCTCGCCGACGACCGTTCGGTCTTCAAGCGATAGACGCGATCCTCCAGCCCCTTGCGGTTGCCATAATAGATGAGCGAGATTTCGCTGTGCGGATCGGTGGTCAGCGCGTCATCGTCGGTCCAGGCCGGCATCCAATATTCGCACTGTTCCGAATAGCATTCGAGCCATGCGTCCAGTTCGCGATCGTCGAGCAGCCGTGCCTCGCGATAGAGAAAGGCGCAGATATCCTGATAGGAGAGCGCCGCGCGCTTCGTGTCGAGCACCAGTGTCATTCTGCGGCCTCCATCATCGGCGCACCGGCTTCGCGGGCCATGCCGTCGAGCATGATCTGCGCCCAGAATTCATGCTGGCGCACGAACAAGCCTTCATCCTCGCTACGTTCGCTGGACAGCAGCGGGTTCATGCCCATGGCGGTCGCGTTGCTGTCCGGCCCGGCGATCCAGCGGGTCGCGCCACGGCTCAAGTCATTCCACAATTCGCCAGCCCCCTCATAGGCCGACTGGCAGCTGCGAAATTCCTCCAGATCGTCGGGCGTGCCCATGCCGGTGACGTTGAAGAAATCCTCATATTGGCGGATGCGATGGGCGCGGTCTTCGGTGCTCTCGCCCTTGGGGGCGTAGCAATAGATGGTGACCTCGGTCGTATGCACGTCGATCGGGCGGACGACACGGATCTGGGTCGAAAACTGGTCCATCAGGAAGACATTGGGATAGAGCGCCAGATTGCGCGTCTGCTCCAGAATGAAGCGGGCCTTGTCCTCCCCCAGTCGCTCGACCAGCTGGTCCTTATAGTTCCAGACCGGCCGGACCTCGGGGTTCAGCACCTGCGTCCAGAGCAGGATATGGCCATGCTCGAAGCCATAGACGCCGCTCGCGGGTGCCTTCGACCAGCCATTGGCGTCGACCGCCTTGGTCCCGCCCTCGGCGCGGCGGCCCATGGTCGACTGGTAATTTTCGTGGACCGAACTGACATGATAGCCGTCGCAGCCATTTTCCATCTGCATCTTCCAGTTGCCATGGAAGGTGTAGGTGGAATTGCCGGTCAGCACTTCCAGACCCTCGGGCGCCTGATCGACCATCTGGTCGATGATGACCCTGGCCTCGCCCAGATGATCCTCCAGCGGCAGGACATCATGATTGAGCGACCCGAAGATGAAGCCGCGATAGCTTTCGACCCGCACCCTGGTCAGGTCGTGCGACCCTTCATGATCGAAACTGTCGGGATAGGCGCCGGTGCTGGCATCCTTGGCGCGCAACAGCTTGCCGTCGGTCTTGAAGCTCCAGCCATGGAAGGGGCAGACGAAGAGCGGCTGGTTGCCACGCTTGCGGCGGCACAGCTTGGCGCCGCGATGGGCGCAGGCATTGACCACGCAATTGAGGCCGCCATCCTTGGCCCGCGTCAGGATCACCGGCGTATGGCCGATCCAGGTGGTGAAATAGTCGTTCTTCTTCTCGACCTGGCTCTCATGGGCCAGATAGACCCAGTTGCTCTCGAAGATATATTTCATCTCCAGATCGAACAGTTCCGGGTCCGTGAAGACGTCGCGGCGGCAGCGAAAGATGCCGGTTTCCGGATCGTCCACGACCGCAGTTTCAACACGGTCGCGCAGGAAAGCCATGGGGCTGGTCATGATCCTCTCTCCTCTCAGGCCGGTTCCGTGACCGGTTCGACGGCATCCACCACCAGCCGCTTGCGGGTCGAGAAGGCCTCGTCGCCCTCATCGTCCGAGCGCTGCAGATGAAAATCGAAGGCGATATGCGCGCTGTCGCCCTGGCGGTTCGGCACCGGCAGCAACCCTTCGCGGGTGCCGAAGGCGAAATCGTCGGCAGCAAACGGATCGTCGCCGAAATTGATCTGTGTCGTCAGGCGGCGATAGCCGGGCGCCTCGATGAAGAAATGCACATGGGCGGGGCGATTGCCGTGCCGGCCGAGCGCCTTCATCAGCGTGTCGGACGCGCCGCCCGGCGGCACCGAATAGCCGTTCGGCATCTTCGACGAGAAGGCATAGGTGCCGTCCGCCGCTATCTTCAGCCGGCGCCGATTGTTGAACGGCGTCTGTTCATGGGTCGGGTCGAAATGCGAATAGAAGCCGTGCGAGTCCGCATGCCAGACATGGACCAGCCCGTCGGTCACCGCCTCGCCATCGGGGCCGATGATGCGGCCGGTCATGTAGAGCGTGTCGGTATCGTCGGCATCGTCGGTCAGATAGGCGCCGCTCTCGACGATCGGCGCGCCCTCGACATAGAGCGGCCCTTCGATCGTGCGCGGGGTGCCGCCCGACTTGCCGGCCTCGGCATCCTTGGCGTCCATATAGAGATCGATGAAATGTTCCAGGCCGACGCCCGGCATCAACAGGCCCAGTTCGCCCGCGCCCGCCGCGCCCTGCAGGAAGTTGACGGCGTTCCACACCTCATCCTCGCTGACATCATAGCGGGCGATGACGGTCATGCAGGATTGGATCAGGTCGCGAACGATGCCCTTCATGCGGGCGTTGCCACCGTCGCAGTCCAGCCCCGCGACACGGTCGAGCAGGTTTTGGATTTCCGGTGTTTCTACGAAGCTGGTACCCATATTTTTCTCTCTTAAGCTTTGCGGTCTGTGTCGGACGATCAGCGATCATCCTCATGGATCGAGGACGGATGGCGGCAGAGCGGCGTGATCTTCATCGTCATGAAGGGGTAGAGCGGCAGCGCCATCAGCGTGTCGTGCAGGGCGGCATTGCTCTCGACATCGAAGATCGAGACGTTGGAATAGAGGCCGACCTTGCGCCAGATATGGCGCCAGGTGCCGGCGGCCTGCAGCGTCTGGAAATAGGCCTTTTCCGCGGCCTTGATCCTGGCGGCTTCCGCCGCATCGAAATCCAGCGGGATGTTGACGTCCATTTCGACCATGAACAGCATGGGTTTCAGGCTCCTGCGGTAACGGCGTGAAGGATCGGCGACGTGCGATCGCGCCGGAAGAAGGCGAGCTTGTCCTCGTCAAAGGCGATGCCCAGGCCCGGCCCGGTCGGCACGGCGAGCGAGAAGTCGGCATAGCCAAGCGGATCGCGCAATATGTCCTCGGTCTGGAGCAGCGGACCGAACAATTCGGTGCCCCAGGCAAGGTCCGGCAGGGTGGCAAAGACATGGGCCGACGCGACCGTGCCGACACCGCCCTCCAGCATTGTGCCGCCATAAAGGCCGATGCCGGCCGCCGTGCCGATCGCGGCCACGTCAGCCGCTGCGAACAGGCCGCCCGACTGGGCGATCTTGAGCGCGAAGACGCTGGCAGCATGGGCCGAGGCGATCCGCATCGCGCTGCGCGGACCATTCAATGCCTCGTCCGCCATCAGCGGCACCGGCTGGTTCTTCGACAGGCGCGCCATTGCGGCGATCGCGTCGCCAGCGATCGGCTGTTCGACCAGGTCGCAGCCGACATCATGCAGCATGGCCATGCCGATCTTGGCCTGCGCCTCCGACCAGTTCTGGTTGACGTCGACGCGCACGCTGGCGCGGTCGCCCAGCGCCTTGCAGATGGCGCCGACATGGGCGACGTCGTCGCGCACTTCGCGCTTGCCGATCTTCAACTTGAAGATGCGATGGCGCCGGCGGTCGAGCATCTCCTCGCCCTCGGCAATGTCGCGCGCGGTGTCGCCGCTGGCCAGCGTCCAGGCGACGGGCAGACTGTCGCGCACCCGGCCACCGCCGATCAGTTCGGACACGGCGATGCCCAGCCGCTTGCCGGCCATGTCGAGCAGCGCGGTTTCGACCGCGCATTTGGCGAAATGATTGCCGCGCACGCAGCGGGCGACCTTGGCCATGGTCGCGCCGACCTGCGCCAGGTCGCAGGTTTCCAGGACGGGGATGATATAGGTGTCGATCGCCGACTTGATGCTTTCGGGGCTTTCCTCGCCATAGCTGAGGCCGCCGATCGTGGTGCCCTCGCCAATCCCCTCGATACCGTCGGCATCGGTCAGGCGGACGATCACCATCGATTGGGCGTGCATGGTCGCCATGGCCAGCACATGCGGGCGGATCGTCGGCACATCGACGATGAAGGTATCGGCGTGGCTAAATCCAGCCATTGCGGCGACTCTCCCAAATGCTTACGTTTCATGGGATAGCTATGCCTCGTCTGCGCCGGTTTCAAAGATCAATGCGGTTAAGGGGCCATACTCTGGAGGTATAAGTCAGTGATAGACCTGCGCCTCTTGCGCTATTTCGTGGCGGTGGCCGACGAAGGCAATTTCAACCGCGCCGCCGACCGGCTGCATATTGCCCAGCCGCCATTGTCCCGTGCGATCCAGCAACTGGAGGCGCATGTCGGCGCGCCTTTGCTCGACCGCGCCAGCCGCCCGCTGCGGCTGACCGATGTCGGGCGCCTGCTCCACGCCCAGGCGCTGCAGTTGCTGGCGCGGATGGAGGATGTCGAGACGATGGTGAAGACCGCCGCCACCAGCCAGCGCCGGCGGCTGGTGATCGGCTTCGTCGCCTCGACCATCTATGCCCGCCTGCCCGAACTGATCCGCGAATTTCGCAAGGTCGCCGACAACGTCGAACTGGTCATGGTGGAAAGCACCACCCTGGAACAGATCGCCGCATTGAAGGACGGACGCATCGATGTCGGCTTCGGCCGCATCCGGTTCGAGGATACTGCCGTCCGTCGCATCATCCTGCGCAATGAGAAGATGGTCGCCGCCTTCCCGATGGACCACCCGCTGGCCCGCGGCGAAGGACCGATCTCGATCCGTGATCTGGCCGACGAGCCGCAAATCATCTATCCACGCGCGCCGCGCCCCAGCTATGCCGACCAGGTCATATCGCTGTTCCGCGACCATGCGATCGAACCGCGCATCGTCCATGAAGCGCGTGAACTGCAGATCGCCATCGGCCTGGTCGCGGCGCAGGAGGGGATGGCGATCGTCCCCGAATCGGTCCATCGCGCCCGCAGCCACGATGTCGCCTTTCGCGACCTGATCGAGCCGGCCACCTCCCCGATCATCATGAGCCACCGCCCCGGCGACCGTTCACCCGAACTGGCGCTGATGGCGTCGGTGATCGCGCGCCAATATGCGCAATGGGGCTATGAGGTGCCGGCCGCCCTGACCGAGGAGCTTTGAAGCCACCGAAGCGCCCGCCATACCCTTAGACCCAATGACCGTCATTCGCCTCGCGCTTCGAGGCAGGTGGGGCGTAAGCTCAGCTTGTCAGGAAGGAGAAGGACAATGTCGATCAGCAAGTTTGTCGGTCTCGATGTCCATAAAGAGACGATTGCAGTTGCGCTCGCCGATGACGGTCGGACTGGAGAAATCCGGTTCTACGGGACCATACCCAACACGCAGGATTCGATCCGGCGTCTGGTGGCCCGACTGAGCAGCCCGGATGTCGCGCTGCATTTCTGTTATGAAGCAGGCGGCTGTGGCTACGGAATTCATCGTCAGTTAGTCGATCTGGGGGCGGAATGTAGCGTGATTGCGCCATCGGTCATGCCGCGCAAACCTGCGGACCGGATAAAGACCGACCGACGTGACGCGATGACGCTCGCCCGATTGCTACGGTCTGGTGAATTGACGGCGATCTGGGTCCCGGACGAGGCACACGAGGCTATCCGTGATCTGATTCGTGGGCGACGCCAGGCGAAACACGATTTGGTTGCTGGCCGGCAGATGTTGTTGAGCTTCCTTCTGCGCCATGGGCGCAAGTTCGCCGGTCGATCCAATTGGACCAAGGCGCACTGGCGCTGGCTCGGTGAGCAGGCGTTTGATGCACCTCACCAGCAATTCGTATTCGGCGAGAGCATCCGCCGGATCGAGGAAGCACAGCAGCGCTGCGACCGACTGGATGCAATGCTGGTGGAGGCATTGCCCTATTGGTCGCTGGCGCCGTTGGTTCAGGCTCTGCAGGCCTTGCGGGGTGTCGGCTTGATTGTCGCCGCCACCTTAGTTGCAGAAATAGGCGACCTTGGTCGGTTCGATACCCCAAAACAGCTCATGGGTTGGCTGGGGCTGGTCCCGTCTGAAGCGTCGAGTGGTGCCCGGACGCGCCGAGGCGCAATAACGAAGACCGGCAACCGCGAAGCGCGAGCAATGTTGGTGGAGGCGGCCTGGTCCTATCGACTGCCAGCGCGGGAAGAACGCCGCTATCGAGCCCGGGTCGAGGGACTGCCGGATGAAGTCAAAGCCATCGCCTGGAAAGCACAAGTCCGACTGTGCCAGCGCTACCGGATGTTGGCTGCGTCCGGGAAGCCCTTGCCGAAGGTCATCACGGCGATCGCTCGCGAATTGGTGGGATTTGTCTGGGACATCGGGCGACGTATGCAGCCCGCATGACGACGGCATCTCAAGTTATTGGACCTGATGGGCGTGCCGCGAAGACCAGGCAAGATGGGTAACCCTCGGCGTACGTTGGGGCAGGTTTCGACCGATGCCCGTGCTTAGAGAGAGGAAGGCCCACGACGGAAATGGGAAATGCGGTAGTCAATCCGCGGATGAGAGCATGATCAATCGTCGTCGATCGGCTCGCGGCACACCCATCAGGTGCATCATCAGTTTCAATTACACCGGACCTCAGTTTTGGTGTAGGTTCTGTGCGGCTCCGCTTCCAAAATGACGGTCATGAGAGCGTATTTCAACGGGACTTAATTGGTATTTGGCGCCGCCCTGCATGTCCTTCACTTTCCCGGGAAATCATACCCATCAATAAGGGAGAGGAATCGATATGCAGGGTATCGATATAAATCGTCACATCGACGAAGCCAGGTTCGGAAACCTACATCTCAAGATCATCATTGCTTGTGCCATCCTGCTTATAGTCGATGGCTATGACGTCTTCATTTACGGCGTCGTCCTTCCGCAGTTGATGGACCAATGGGGACTTAGCGCCCCGCAGGCCGGGTCGCTTGCCAGCTGGGCCTTGTTCGGCATGATGTCGGGCGCGCTCTTCTTCGGTCCTCTGGGCGACCGGATCGGCCGCAAGACCTGCATCACCATCTGCTTCGCGCTGTTCAGCGCCGCCACTTTCGTCAACGGCTTTGCCACGACGCCAACCATGTTCGGCGTGCTGCGCTTTCTTGCCGGCCTTGGCTGTGGCGGGCTGATGCCCAATGCGGTCGCACTGACCAATGAATATGCGCCCAAGCGGATGCGCAGCACGCTCGTCGCGCTGATGTTCAGCGGCTATGCCGTGGGTGGCATGGCGGCCGCGGGCCTCGGCATCTGGCTGCTGCCGCTGTTCGGCTGGCAGGCGATGTTCTTTGCCGCCGCCGTGCCGCTCATCCTCCTGCCGCTCGTCCTGCGCGGCCTGCCGGAATCGGCTGGCTTCCTCGTCCGGCAGGGGCGCCAGGAACAGGCCCGCGCCATCCTCCAGCGGCTGTCGCCCGGCCAGCGCCTCGACGGCCTGCTGATCCAGCCGCAGGGCGCTGCCGCCAAAACCAGCATCGCCGCCCTTTTCCAGCACAATCGCACGCTCGGCACGCTGTCCATGTGGCTCTGCTTCTTCTGCTGCCTGCTCATGGTCTATGCGCTCGGCTCCTGGCTGCCACAGCTGATGCGCAGCGCCGGATACAGCCTCGGGTCCAGCCTGTCCTTCCTGCTGGCACTCAATTTCGGTGGCATGTTCGGCGCGATCGCCGGCGGACGCCTGGCCGACCGGTTCGGCCTGCCCCAGGTGGTCATCGCCTATTTCCTGCTCGGCGCGATCTGCATCAGCCTGCTCGGCCTCAACGGACCGATGCCGATCCTCTATCTGCTGATCTTCGTCGCCGGCGCCGGTACCACCGGCACGCAGATATTGCTCTATGCCAGCGTCGCCGATTTCTACGACCTGTCGGTGCGCTCGACCGGACTTGGCTGGGCATCGGGCATGGGCCGGGTCGGCGCGATCGTCGGGCCGATGCTGGGCGGCGTGCTGCTCGCGGCGCAACTGCCGATGACGCTCAACTTCGTCGCCTTCGCCATTCCGGGCCTCGTCTCGGTGCTGGCCACCCTGGTCTTCATGCTGAGCCGTCGCCAGCAGGCCAACCGGGAAAGCTACGCCCTGGCGGCGTGATCGGACCATCATGACTGCAAGCCAGACCGGCTGGATCCCGGCGATCATCGCCGGGATCATCGCCACCACCATATCCTATGCCGGCCCGCTGGTGATCATCTTCCAGGCGGCGCAGGGCCTCGAACCCGCCCTCGTCGCCTCCTGGATCTGGGCGATCTCGATCGGCAGTGGCCTGCTCGGCATCGCGCTCAGTTGGCGCTGGCGCGTGCCGATCGTCATCGCCTGGTCGGCACCCGGATCGGCGCTGCTGGTGACGATGCTGCCGCAGACTGATTTCGCGACCGCGATCGGCGCCTATATCATCGCCAATCTCGCTGTGCTGCTGGTCGGCCTGTCGGGCGCCTTCGACCGGTTGATGCAGCGGCTGCCCGCCGCGATCACCGCCGCGATGCTGGCCGGCATCCTTTTTCGTTTCGTTGTCGATATGATTGGCGCCGTGCCATCCGCGCCGCTGATGCTGATCGCGATGATCGCCGCCTTCTTCGCCGGTCGTGTACTGGCGCCGCGCTATGCCGTGGTCGCGGTGCTGATAACGGGCGTCGCGATCACCGCGCTCAGCGGCGGCCTGTCGGGATCGATCGGTACGCCGCACTTCACCATGCCGGTCTGGACGACGCCGCGCTTCGACTGGGCCGCGACCGCCAGCATCGCCGTGCCGCTGGCGGTGGTCGCGCTGACCGGTCAGTTCCTGCCCGGCATCGCCATCCTGCGCGCCGCCGGTTACGACCAGCCCGCCGCCCGGCCGATCGTCTCGACCAGCGCCATCGCCTCGATCGCGCTGGCTCCGTTCGGCTGCCACGGCCTCAACCTCGCCGCCTTCACCGCCGCCATCTGCCTTGGCCCCGACGCCCATCCCGATCCCGCCCGCCGCTACATGGCCGGCATCGCGGGCGGCGTCACCTATCTCGTCTTCGGCGCCTTTGCCGCCACCGTGCTGGCGCTGTTCGCCACCCTGCCCAAGACGCTGATCGCCGCGCTGGCGGGCCTCGCTTTGTTCCCGGTCGTCGCCAATTCGCTCAGCACCGCGCTACGTGCCGAGCAAGGACGCGACGCCGCCCTTGTCACTTTCGCTGTCAGCGCATCGGGCATGACGCTGGCCGGGCTCGGCTCCGCCTTCTGGGGCCTGATCTTCGGTCTCGCCGTCCACCTGCTCCAGAGCCTTGTCGCAAAACGGCCGGACCAGGCCACCGCATAACCAGAAAAACCCAAATTCGGAGAGTATGCATGTTCGATCTCCTGGCGCCCGTCTTGGCCGCCTCCGCAGCACAAGCCGCCCCGTCCCCGCCGCCCGCTCCTGTCGACGTCGCGCAGAAGGATGCGGCGCCGGCCGAAGCCCAACTGCCGCCATCACAGACCAGCGAGCGGCCCAAGGCGCCCAAACCCGCCTTCCGCCCGATCAACCATGACGAGGATTATTCCGGCTTCCGCGACGTGCGCGACGCCAACCTGTGGACCCGCCTCAAATATCTGCCGATCGTCGGCAACACCTATGCGACGCTCGGCGGCGAACTGCGGCTGCGCCCCGAACTGCGGTTGGGCGAGCGCTGGGGCCGCGGCCCGCAGGATGATGATGGCAATTTCCAGCAGCGCAGCCGCATCTGGGGCGATCTCCAGGTCGAAGGTCTGTTCCGCGCTTTCGTCGATCTCGAACATGCAACCAGCACCGGCCTCGATTCCGTCGTCGCCCCGATCGAGGAAGGCCGGCTCGATTTCAATCAGGCCTTTGTCGAGGCGCATGTCCCGGTCGGCAAGGGTCGCATCACCGCCCGCCTCGGCCGGCAGGAAATCGGCATCGGCAACCAGACCGTGTTCGACATGCGCGAAGGCGCCAACACTCGCCGCTCGCTCGACCTGCTGCGCGTCATGGCGACCCAGGGACCATGGGATGGCGGCTTCCTCACCGGTCATACCGTGCTGGAAAAGCTCGGCACCTTCGATGACAAAACCAACCATGATTATGACCTGACCGGCTTTCATGCCGGCCGCAGCTTCGGCGCCGGTGCCCGCACCGGCCGCGCCGAAGCACTGTTCGTCTCTTCCGACCGCGCCAGCCTCGCCTTCGACAGCGAAGCCGCCGCCCGCGACCAGCGCCGCACCCTGTCGCTGCGCTATGCCGGCAGGCGCGATGCCTGGAGCATCGATGTCGAGGGCATCCGCCAATGGGGCTCGTTCGGCGATCTCGACATCGATGCCTATTATGTCACCGGCACCGCCGCCTATGGCTGGCAGGGCGGATGGAAGCCCAAGCTGGCGCTGCGCGTCGATGCCGGCTCGGGCGACAAGAACCCCAATGACGGCAAGATCGGCACCTATGCGCCACTCTTCCCCAAGCCGCTCACCTATAATGGCGACCTTGGCCCGCATAATCTGACGATCATCCAGCCGCAACTGTCGATCCAGCCGACCGCAAAGCTGACGCTCGACCTCTCGGTGGCAGGTCTGTGGCGCACCTCCACCAAGGATGGCGTCTATTCTCTCGGCGGCCAGGTGCTGCGGCGCGGCGACGAAAGCGACAGCCGCTTCTTCGGCAAGCGCGCGACGGCGGCCGGCCAATATGCGCTCAACCCGTTCATGACGCTGGGCTTCTACACCATCTATGGCGACGTGTCGGAAAAGTTCAAACCCGGCCGCGACCTCTATTACGCCGCCACCTACCTGACCTTCCGCTTCTAGATCAGGCAGTGTGGATGTGCCGGAGGCGGGCGGGATCGCCGGTCTCCTCCGGCACAGGCAGCGGCTGTCAGCCCCGCCGTCGCCAGCGCCGGAACAGCGATAGCCCCAGCACCCCGCCGCCCACCACGGCCGCGATCGCGCCGCCGGCCGAGGCCAGCGCCCAGGCCCCGGCGGCCAGCAGGCCCGTCAGGAAGTCGACGATGATGAGGGTGAGGTGGATCATGCAGGAAGGAAGACGGCGCTAGGCGCCAAGTTCCTTCGCCTCCTGATATTTCAGCTCCAGAAAACGATTCTGGGTCGCCAGCTTGTCGAGATCGCCGCTCGCCAGCTGCTCGCTCATCCGGCCGATCTCGGCATCGATTACCGACAGTCCCTCGATCAGCTGCTTCTCGGGCACGCGGCCATTGCGTTCCTCGCGGCGCAGCTGCGCGGGGATCGACTGATAGCCGGTGACCAGTTCGGGCAGATGATCGGCCAGCAACTTGCGAATCTCGTGCGCGGCGGGATCCTGCTCGCCCAGTCGTTCGAGCTGCGGCGCCAGCGTCTCCAGCTTGACGCCGATGCTGTCGACCAGGGTGACCGCTGGCGCGGGCAGCGCCTTGCGCTGATTCTCCAGCCAGATTTCGGTCTTGAGCGGCAGGGCGGTCAACGCCGTGTCCGCCAGCTTGTCCGGGCTGACCGCCCGCTCGCCCGGCAACAACGCGAAGAACAATGTGGTGATCAGCAGCAGGCCGAGCACGATCATCACGCCACTGGTGCCCAGCGGCATGAACCAGCCCGCGATCATGGCCGCGATGATGATCGCGAAGGCGGCGCCCGCGATCCGGCCCAGCCGCCGCATGATCGATGCGTTGCGCCGTTCGCGCGCGCGGCTGGTCAGGCTCTTGCCGCGCTCGCTATGGCGGCGCAGCACCGCCTCGGCATCGGCCAGCACGCGGTCGGACCGGCTCATGCCATCAACTCCAGGAAAAGGGGCAGGGTGGGGCGCATCCTTATCCCTCGATCGCGCTCAGCAGCGGGTTTTCCGCGCGCGCTTCCTTGGCGGCCTGGGCTTGCCCCTCGGAGCGCGCGATATAGCCCTTGGACTTTTCCACCTCGTTCGACAGCACAGTGACTGTCGTCTTCATGTTTTCGAGTGCCTTGAGCTTGAACGTGTCGATATTGTCCATCGTGTCGTAGATATTCTGGAAGGCGCGCTGCAGCGTCTCGATCGGGATGGTGCTGCTGGCGGCCTGCTCGTGGATCTGCGCGGTCTGGCTCTTGAGCAGTTCGCCGGTCGAATCAATGATATTGGCCGTCGTGGTGTTGAGCGCGGTGATCTGTTCCAGCACCAGCCGCTGGCCGACCAGCGCCTGCGCCACGGTCACGGCGGTGCGTAGCGCGGCGACGGTGGTGGTGCTGGCACGATCCACGCCCTTCACCAGCTCGACATTATTCTTCTTCACCAGGTCCAGTGCCAGATAGCCCTGCACCGTGACCGCCATCTGGGTCAGCAGATCCTGGGTGCGCTGGCGGATGTAGAAGAGCGCGCTCTCGCGGATCGCCTTGGCCTTGGTCGGATCGGTCGAATCCAGCTCCAGCGCCTTGGACTCGAGGCGCGCGTCCATGGTCTTGCTGATGTGGATCATCTGTTCCAGCTTGCCCATGGTCTGCCACATATTCTGGCGTTCCACGTCGATCGCGGCATTATCCTTGATCAGCACATCCTTGCCGCTGGCGAGCGATCCCAGGATCGAATTGATATGCGTCTGGCTCGATTTGTAGCTGTCGAAATAGTCGCGCATCTTGTTGCCGAACGGGATGATGCCGAACAGCTTCTTGGGCGCGGTCAGGCTGCCGCGCTTGCCGGGATCCAGATCCTCCACCGTGCGGCGCAGTTCAGCGAGGTCCGCGCCGACCTTGTTGTCGCTGTCCATCGCGCGCACCGGCCGATCGAGGAAGCGGTTGCTGTGCCCGGCGGCCTCGGCAATTTCCTTGCGACCCATATTGGTCAGCTGGTCGACGCGCTGGCCGAAGGCAGGCGAATTGGCGTCCTGCGCCACCAGATCGTCGATGAAGGCATCGACCTTCTCGTCCAGCTTGGATCGCTTTTCCTCGTCGATCGGCACCAGTCCCGCCGCCTTTTCGGGCGCTACCACCGGCACCGGATCGGGCGGCGTGAGGTTCAGCGTATCAGCGGTCGCGGTCGGCGCGGTCGAAGCCATGTCATCTCCCAGGGGCCAGATCGGCCTGACTGTCATATGTGCATAAAACAGTAAGGCCGCAAGTCTCTCTCCGTGCAGATATAGGCGCTCGGGCCATGCCATTGCAATCGCTCGCCGCCCGGCTAGCATGGCGGTCAAGAACAGGGGAGCATGGATGACGCAAGAGGCTGGGCGCACGGACGAGGCGCTGATCGCGGCGGTGGGGGCCGATCCCCGCTATATCGAACTGGTGGCGCGGCGGGCGCGGCTGGGCTGGTGGCTTTCGGCGATCATCTTCGCCGCCTTTGTCGGCTATCTGGCGCTGATCGCCTTCGACAAGGCGCTGCTGGGCATGCCGATCGGCGATGGCGTCACCTCGATCGGCATTCCGATCGGCCTCGGCCTCATCCTGCTCGCGATCGCGCTGACCGGCCTCTATGTCGCTTATGCCAACCGTCATCATGACGCACAGATGGCCGCCATCCTCAAGGATCATGGCGCATGAGGGCGCGGCTTGCCGGCGCGCTCGCCCCCGTTCTTGCCCTGATGCCCGCTCCCGCCTTCGCCGCCGCACTGGAAGGGGAGGCGCAGCGTCAGCCGATCAACTGGGTGGCGATCGCGATGTTCGTCGCCTTTGTCGGCCTGACCCTGTGGATAACCAAGGCGGCGGCCGCGCGCACCCGCACCGCGTCGGACTTCTACACCGCGGGCGGCGGCATCAGCGGTTTCCAGAACGGCCTTGCCATGGCGGGCGACTATATGTCCGCCGCCTCCTTCCTCGGCATATCGGCGCAGATCTTCACCGACGGCTATGATGGCCTCATCTACTCCACCGGCTTCCTCGTCGGCTGGCCGATCCTGCTGTTCCTGATGGCGGAGCGGCTGCGCAACCTTGGGCGCTTCACCTTTGCCGACGTCGCCTCCTACCGCTTCGCCCAGCCGCCGGTGCGCAGTTTCGCGGCCATCTCCACCCTGCTGGTGGTCAGCTTCTACCTGATCGCCCAGATGGTGGGCGCGGGGCAGCTCATCAAATTGCTGTTCGGTCTGCCCTATGCGGTGGCGGTGGTGATCGTCGGCGCGCTGATGATGCTCTATGTGCTGTTCGGCGGCATGCGCGCGACCACCTGGGTCCAGATCATCAAGGCGGTGCTGCTGCTGGGCGGCGCCAGCTTCATGGCGCTGATGGTGCTGGCCCAGTTCGGCTTCTCGCTCGAAGCGCTGTTCGCCCGCGCGGTCGAGGTGAAGAGCGCGGCTGCGCAGGCGGCCGGTGCCACCCCGGTCGAAGCGGCAGCGAAGGGCCGCGCGATCATGGCGCCGGGCGGCTTCATCAAGGATCCGGTCTCGGCCATCTCCTTCGGCCTCGCGCTGATGCTGGGCACGGCCGGCCTGCCGCATATCTTGATGCGCTTCTTCACCGTCCCGGACGCCAAGGAAGCCCGCAAGTCGGTGCTGTGGGCGACGGGCTGGATCGGCTATTTCTATATCCTCACCTTCATCATCGGCTTCGGCGCGATCATTCTGGTCGGCACCGATGCCGGCTACAAGATGGCGGACGGCACGCTGCGCGGCGGTGGCAATATGGCCGCGATCCATCTCGCCCACGCGGTCGGCGGCAACGCCTTCCTGGGCTTCATCTCGGCCGTCGCCTTCGCGACGATCCTGGCGGTGGTGGCGGGGCTCACCTTGTCGGCCGCCTCGGCGGTCAGCCATGACCTCTATGCCACGGTGCTGAAACAGGGACGGGCCAACTCCGCCGACGAACTGCGCGTCTCGCGGATCACGACCCTGGCGCTGGGCGCGCTGGCGGTGCTGCTGGGGCTGGTGTTCGAGAAGCAGAATGTCGCCTTCATGGTCAGCCTCGCCTTCGCGCTGGCGGCATCGGGCAATTTCCCGGTGCTGATCCTGTCGCTGCTGTGGAGCGGCTGCACCACCCGTGGCGCGGCCTGGGGCGGCACGATCGGGCTGCTGACGGCCTTCGTCCTGACGCTGCTGTCGCCGGCGGTGTGGACCACCACCTTCGGCCTTGGCCTGGCGCCTTTCCCCTATAGCTCGGCGGCGATCTTCTCGGTCCCGGCCGGCTTCATCGCCATCTGGCTGATCTCCCGGCTCGACCGCTCGCCCCGCGCGGCGGTGGACGAGGCCGGCTATCCGGCCCAGCGGGTGCGGGCGGAAACCGGCATCGGTGCCTTCGCTGCCAGCGACCATTGAACCTTCTCCTCCCGCGCCGCGTTCGGCGCGGGAGGAGAGAGGCCATGGACGAACAATTGACAGCGGCCGCCGACATGGCGGCGCATCGCCAGCCGGCATTTCCGGGCGAAAGCGCGGACTATGCCAAGGCGCGGCAGGATCTGCTGGCGGCGGAGATCGAATTTCGCCGCCACATGACCCGCCTGACCGCCCAGCGCCAGGCGCTGCCGCCCGGCCCGCTGATCACGAAGGATTATCGCTTCAAGGACGAACAGGGCTTCGAGGTCGGCCTGATCGACCTGTTCGGCGACAAGGATGTGCTGGTCAGCTATTATTGGATGTATGGGCCCGAACGCGAGCGACCCTGCCCGATGTGTACGAACTGGATCGGCGCGGTCGATGGCAATGCCGCCGACATCAAGCAGCGCGTTGCCTACAAGATATTGAGCCGCAGCCCGGTCGAACGGCAATTCGCCTTCGCGCAGGAGCGGGGCTGGCGCAACACCGACTTCATCCAGACGATCGGCGACGATTATGCGCGCGATCTCGACCTGCTCCAGCCTGACGGCGAATATCCTGCGCTGATCGTCTATCGCCGCGACGGCGATCAGGTGCGGCTCTTCTGGATGAGCGAGATGGGTCGGGAGATGGCCGATCCGGGCCAGGATCCCCGCGACGCGCCCGACATCGCCGCGCTCTGGTCGATCCTCGACCTGACGCCCGAAGGGCGGCCGGCCGACTGGTATCCGAAGCTGCGCTATTGACCCTCGCCGTCATCCCCGCGGAAGCGGGGATCCATCTCCCGACGATGCAACTATGCGCCAAGTCAGGAGATGGGTTCCCGCCTTCGCGGGAATGACGACGGGAAATCAGATCAGCGCGCGCCCTCGGCGTAGTAGCGCTCCATATCCAGCCGCATCTGGTGCAGCGCTTCCGGGTTCAGATAGACCATGTGGCCCGCCGGATAATATTTGAACTGCAGGTTCGGCCGCAGCGCCGGCTCCAGCATCATGTGCTTGAGGTCGCGCTCGGTCGAGAAGAAGGGCGTCGCCATGTCATAATAGCCGTTCAGTGACAGCACGCGCAGATGCGGGTTGATGCGCATCGCGGTGCTGAGGTCGGCGGTGACGTCGGCGACATTCTGCTTGCGGCCCGACGGCGGCTCATGGCTCCAGTCCCAGTTGAAGGCGCCGCCTTCCCGCGCGCTCAGCCGATAGCTGAGATCGGTCTGATAGCCGAGCTTGTTGGTCAGCTGATCCAGGAAGCTGCCGACATAGAGGCCGCTGATCGCGGTGTCGGACGGATCATATTCGGGATCCTCGCCCGCCGCATCCTCGTCGATCCCCTTGTAGCGGCTGTCGAACCGGCCCAGCGTCTCGCGCCCGCCGCGCAGCAATTCCTTGCGGAAGCGGCTGAGGCTGACGCGCAGGTTTGCGCGCTTCAAATAATCGACCGACAGGCCGGTGAAGCGGCTCATCTGCTGGGCGACGGCTTCTTCCTCCTGGGCGCTGATGTCCTGGCCCTTCAGCAGCGCGGCGGCATAGGGGCCGTTGGCGAACTGGCGCGCTTCCTCGACAAAGGCTTCCAGGCTGGCCGGGCGGCCGCCGGGGACGCGGTTATGATACCAGGCGGTCGCCGCATAGCTGGGCAGATAGCCGATATGGATGGTGTCGAAGCCCGACTGGCGGATGCCATAGTTCATGATCGACGACAGCAGGATGACGCCGTTCAGCGCCATGCCGCGATCTTCCAGCTGATAGGCGAGCGCGCCCGATCGGGTGGTGCCATAGCTTTCGCCGAAAATATATTTGGGGTCGCCCCAGCGGCCATTCTTGGTGGTGTAGCGCAGGATCGCCTTGGCAAAGGCATCGACATCCTGGTCGACGCCATAGAAATCTGCGCCCTTGGCGTCGCCCAGCGGCCGCGAATAGCCCGATCCCACCGCGTCCAGGAACACCATGTCGGTGCTGCCGATCAGGCTGTCGGGATTGGGGCCGACATCGAAGGGCGCGGGCGCGACCGCTTCGGGATTGCCGGTGCGGACATGGTCGGGCGCAAAGCTGCCCATGCGCAGCCACAGCGAGGCCGAACCGGGACCGCCATTGTAGAAGAAGGTCAGCGGCCGATGCTTACCCGGCGCGGTATAGGCGGTGTAGAAGACGCTGGCGGTCGGCTTGCCCTGCGCATCGCGGATGGTCAGCGTGCCGGCGGTCGCGGTGTAGGCGATCGACTTGCCGTCGACGCTCGCCGTGCCCTTGCTGGTCTTGGTCACTTCCTCGACCGGGGCGCTGGCCCAGTTCTTGGCGATCTCGTCTGCCGTCTGCTCGGCATGCTGCTTGGCGGCGTCGGGCGCGCCATCCTTCTGGGCGAGGGCGGGGTGGGACAGGGAAAGGGCGAGGAGGGAAGCAAAGCCAAGGGTGGCGGTCAGCCGCATGGGGTGTCCTTTTCTTTTCAGGGTGCGAACCTGACGCGGTGTCATAGGCGGCTGCCACAGCGGGGCAAGGGAAACATCATAACATGACAGGATATTCATCTGCCCTCCGGTCGATCCTTCCGCTGCCCTTGCCGCATCGCGTCATTTCCTGTAGGGGCGCGCCCGAAGCCTCTGCGCGGCCTTGTGTCGGCCAGGGGAGCCCCATATCCCAAAGGCAAGACATGTCCCTGCGTAATATCGCGATCATCGCGCACGTCGACCATGGCAAGACCACGCTCGTCGACCAGCTTTTCCGCCAGTCCGGCACCTTCCGCGACAACCAGCGCGTCGAAGAGCGCGCCATGGACTCGAACGACCTGGAAAAGGAACGCGGCATCACCATTCTGGCGAAGCCCACCTCGGTCGAATGGAACGGCACCCGCATCAACATCGTCGATACGCCCGGCCACGCCGACTTCGGCGGCGAAGTGGAGCGCATCCTCTCGATGGTCGACGGCGTGATCCTGCTGGTCGATTCGTCGGAAGGCGCGATGCCGCAGACCAAGTTCGTGACCGGCAAGGCGCTGGCGCTCGGCCTCAAGCCGATCGTCGTCGTCAACAAGGTCGACCGACCCGACGAGCGCATCCAGGAAGTGCTGGACGAAGTGTTCGACCTGTTCGTGACGCTCGACGCCACCGACGAACAGCTCGACTTCCCCGTCCTCTACGCATCGGGCCGCAACGGCTATGCCAGCGAGGATTCGCAGCGTCGTGAAGGCACGCTGGAGCCGCTGTTCCAGAAGATCGTCGACCATGTCCCGCCGCCGTCGCTGGACCAGGATGCGCCGTTCAGCTTCCTCGTGACGCTGCTCGACCGCGACAACTTCCTGGGTCGTATCCTGACCGGCCGCGTCCAGTCGGGCACGGTCAAGGTCAACCAGCCGATCCACGCGCTGGATGCCGAAGGAAACGTGATCGAAACCGGCCGCGCGTCGAAGATCATGTCGTTCCAGGGCCTGGACCGCGTGCCGGTCGAGGAAGCCAAGGCAGGCGACATCATCTCGCTCGCCGGCCTGACCGTCGCGACTGTGGCCAACACCATTTCCGACCCGCAGGTCAGCACCCCGATCAAGGCGCAGCCGATCGATCCGCCAACCCTGTCGATGCGCTTTGCCGTGAACGACTCGCCGATGGCCGGCCGTGAAGGCAGCAAGGTGACGAGCCGCATGATCCGCGATCGTCTGGCCCGCGAAGCCGAATCCAACGTTGCCATCAAGGTGACGGAATCGGACGACAAGGACAGCTTCGAAGTCGCCGGCCGTGGCGAACTGCAGCTGGGCGTCCTCATCGAAACCATGCGCCGCGAAGGCTTTGAACTGGGCATCTCGCGTCCCCGCGTGCTGTTCGGCGAAGACGAGAATGGCGGCAAGACCGAGCCTTACGAAACCGTCGTTATCGACGTGGACGATGAATTCTCGGGCACGGTCGTCGACAAGATGAACATCCGCAAGGCCGAGATGACCGACATGCGTCCCTCGGGCGGCGGCAAGACCCGCATCACCTTCTCGGCGCCCTCGCGCGGCCTGATCGGCTATCATGGCGAATTCCTGTCCGACACGCGCGGCACCGGCATCATGAACCGCCTGTTCGAGAAGTACGGCCCCCACAAGGGCAAGATCGAAGGCCGCAAGAATGGCGTCCTGATCTCGAACGGCGCCGGCGAAGCCAATGCCTATGCGCTGGGTCCGCTGGAAGATCGCGGCATCCTGTTCGTCGGCGTGGGCGAAGCCCTCTATGAAGGCATGATCATCGGCGAAAACGCCAAGCCGGAAGACCTCGAAGTCAACCCGATGAAGTCGAAGGCGCTGACCAACTTCCGCGCCAGCGGCAAGGACGACGCCGTCCGCCTGACCCCGCCGAAGAAGATGACGCTGGAACAGGCGATCGCTTACATCGACGACGATGAAATGGTCGAAGTCACGCCCAAGACCATCCGTCTGCGCAAGCGCTACCTCGACCCGAACGAGCGCAAGCGCATGAGCCGTTCGAAGGCTGCCTGATTTATCAGGGTGGCCCTATTAAGGCCGCCTGATTTCCGGCTAGACAAGATATGAAAGGGCCGGTGTCGCGAGGCGCCGGCCCTTTTCCTTTATCCAGGAGGCTGCAATGGCCGATCTCTATCTCAAGGCGTTGGAATCCGAGCGGCGCAAATTATGGGCCGAATGCCGCCTCAAGGGCCTGCCCAAGGGCACGCCGGAACGCGAGCGGATCGTCGAGATCGACGCGCTGCTCAAGGCGCACAAGGCCAAGAAGGACGGCAAGTCCGCCAACCCGTGACGGCCGCCATTTTCCGGTCGGCTCAGCATAAATCCCGATAGGCGGGAAGGGCATGCTTCCTATCGTCGCGGTTCTCATGGGCCGAGGCGAAGCGGAAGGGCGTGCAAGTGACCAACGAAGCGGACGCCGAAGGGCACGACCTGTTCGAATGGGGGCCGCCGCGCGGGCTGCCTGGCCTTGTCCGTCTGTCGGTGCCGGCCCTGCCCACGGTGCGCGCCCGCGCCCTGCTTGCGCTGGCGATCGGCTGGTTGGCGCTCCTGCTGCTCATCCTCGTCCTGCCGGGCCATGACCGGGCTGGCGACCTGCGCCATTTCCTGCGCGACGTCGGGGCGCATGCCCGCTTCGCCTTTGCCGTGCCGCTTCTGCTGGTCGCCCATGTCGAAACCGCGCGGCGGCTGGGCGCGGTGGTGCGCCATTTCGCCATTTCCGGGCTGATCCCGCCCGATGCCGGGGACGGATTGAAGGCTGAACTGGCCAGAGCGCGCGCGGCGGTGCGTGCGCCGGTCGCCGAACTGCTGGTGCTGCTCGCCGCCTATGCGATCATCCTGTGGTTGTTCGCGACCGGCATTTCGAACCATGGCCTGCCGGCCTGGACCATCGCCGGGCCGGGGCGGCTATCGGCGGCCGGCTGGTGGCATATGCTGGTCAGCCTGCCGCT
Source organism: Sphingobium yanoikuyae (assembly GCF_013001025.1). NCBI lineage: Bacteria > Pseudomonadati > Pseudomonadota > Alphaproteobacteria > Sphingomonadales > Sphingobiaceae > Sphingobium > Sphingobium yanoikuyae. The sequence continues at coordinate 5,097,668 of NZ_CP053021.1, forward strand.
GTTGCTCACACTGCTCATGGGCTGGCTCTGGCGCATCCTCGTGTGGACGCGGCTGCTGCACAAGGTCGCGGCCATGGACCTGCGGCTGGTCGTCGCCCATCCCGACAATGCCGGCGGCCTGGGCTTTCTGGCCCAGTCGGTCCGGGCCTTCGGCACCTTTGCGCTGGGGATCGGCTGCATCACCGCGGGCCGTTTCGCCAACGTCCATCTCCAGGGCGCTGCGACGCCGATGACCGGCGGCTTCCTGATCGGTGGCACGGTGGCGCTGGTGCTGCTGCTGTGCGTTGCGCCGCTCGGCGTGTTCCGCCCGGTCATGGCGCGGGCCTGGCGGCGCAACGCGATGCATTATGGCGCGCTGGCGGTGGCGCTGGGCCGGTCGTTCGAGGATCGCTGGTTCGATGGCAGCGCGAAGGAACAGCCCGATCTTCTCTCCGCGCCGGATTTTTCGGCGGCGGCCGACCTCTATGGCGTGGTCTCCAACGTCTATGCCATGCGCTTCCTGCCGGTCGACCTGCGCAGCCTGCTGATCCTGATCGCGGCGACGCTGGCGCCCTTTCTGGTGGCGATGTTCCTGTCGATGCCGACTGCGATGGTGCTGCAGGAACTGAAGGGAATGATGCTTTAGCGGTCGAGCGGCAGGATCACCGTGGCGCGCAATCCGCCCTCGGCCCGGTTGGCAAAGCCGATGCTACCCTCATGTCCCTCGGCAATGGTGCGGGCGATCGACAGGCCCAGGCCCACGCCACCGGTCTCGCGATTGCGCGACGCTTCGCCGCGATAGAAAGGCTCGCACAGCCGGTCGAGAATCTCGGGCGGAACGCCGGGGCCGGAATCGACCACATCGACGATCGCCCGGCTACCCTCGACGCGCAGGCTGACCCGCGCCGATCCGCCATAGCGCACCGCATTCTCGACCATGTTGCCGATGCAGCGGCGCAGCGCGAGCGCGTCGCCCTCTATCACGGCGCGCTGGCTGGCGGTGACGACGACATCATGGCCCATGTCGGCCAGGTCGTCGGCCAGCGTCTCGACTATCGCCGACAGGTCGATGCGCGCGCGCTGGCGCCCTTCGGTCCCTTCGCGCATGAAGTCGAGCAGGTCGGTGACCATCGCCCGCATTTCCTGCACGTCGGCCTGCGCCTTGGCGCGCGGGCCGTCGGGCAATTGTTCCAGGCGGAAGGACAGGCGCGTCATCGGCGTGCGCAGGTCATGGGCGATGGCCACCAGCATGGCGGTGCGTTCCGACACATAATCGGCGATCCGCGCGCGCATGTGATTATAGGCGATGCCCATGGCGCGCACTTCGGGCGGGCCGCCGATCGGCAGCGGCTCGGCGCGTTCCGGCCGCTCGCGCGCGGCCCCTTCGGCCAGCAGGCGGATCGGCTGGGTAATGCGCCGCGCCACCCAATAGGCCGGCAGCAGCAGCAGGATGAAGATGCCCGCCATCAGCGACAGGGTGATCGCATACCAGCGCCAGTTCGGCCCCTGCCGACCCAGCAGCACCGACCAGTTCCTGCCATCCTCGCGCACGGCCAGGGCAAAGCTGCCGCGCAGCATCATCCGGCCGGGGTCGAACTCCATCCCCATGTCGGGTCGGGGCCCGATCTCCGGTCCGGGGCGCGGCATGCCGATCGGCGGCCGTTCCTGGATCAGCGCCACCGCATTGGCCGGCACGCCCAGCAGGCCGGCAATGCGCTCGGCCCCCGCACGGTTGCTTTCCTGCCCCGCGTCGGGCGCGGGGGCGCGATCCGATTGATAGCGGCTGATCTGCCAGCTGCCGGGCGGCTGGGTGCCGCCGCGCAGCAGGCCGGTCGCCTCCACCAGCATCATCGGCCGGGCATGGGGCGGGGGGCCGCGAAAGGCGACCAGCATCATCGCGCCCAGCGCCAGCAACAGGGTCGCGGCGACCAGAAAGACGATCCGGGTCAGGATCGAGGGGTTGTAGCGCCCCCGCTCGCCGGCGCCCGGCAGCATCGCCGGGTTCACGCCGGGCGGACCTCGGCGGTGAACATATAGCCTTCGTTGCGGATCGTGCGGACCAGTTCGTCGCCCATCTCGCCACGCTCCAGCTTGCGGCGCAGGCGGCTGACCTGGACATCGATCGCCCGGTCATAGCTTTCCGCGTCGCTGCCGGCCGAATAGTCGAGCAACTGGTCGCGGCTCAGCACCCGGCGCGGATGCTCGATGAAGGCGCGCAGCAGGCGGAACTCGCCATCGGTCAAGGTGACGACGACATTGTCAGGGTCGGTCAGCAGGCGCACGCCCATGTCGACCTGCCAGCCGGCAAAGCGCAGCCGCTGCCCGGCGGGCACCTGCGGTTCCGATGTCTGGCGGCGATTGCGGCGCAGCACGGTGCGGACGCGGGCGAGCAGTTCGCGCGGATTGCACGGCTTGGGCAGATAATCCTCCGCCCCCATTTCCAGCCCGACGATCCGGTCGATATCGCCGCCGATCGCCGACAGCATGATGATCGGCAGGTCGCCGTTCGCGGCCAGCCGGCGCAGAATCGACAGCCCGTCCTCGCCCGGCATCATCACGTCCAGCACCGCGATGTCGAATGTCTGCACGGCGAGCGCCTGATCCATCGCCACGCCGTCCGCGACCGCGGTCACGGCAAAGCCATGCTGCTCCAGAAAATCCGACAACAGGATGCGGATGTCCGCATCATCGTCGACCACCAATATGCGCGATCCGTCCATATTGGCGGTCAGCATATCGATTGAAGGCGATCCCTGCAAAGTCATCCGCATAATTCCTGTCAGATGGCGATGCCGACCGTCACCGTGCCGGTGAAGCCATTGGTCGTATCGCCGGTCATGGTGGGCGTCATCGCCGCGACCTGGGCCGACGTGTTGTCGCCGAACACATTGTCGCTGCTGGTGGTGATCTTGGCGAAATTGGTCTTGCTGCTGGAATAGCCGCTGGTCGCATAGACCGTGTTGCAGGCATCCGTCGGCATCGCGAACTGCGACGTCAGCACGCGGTTGGCATAGCTGGTCGCCTTGGCGAGGCTGGGATAGACCTCGAAATGGATATGCGGGAAGCGCCCGTCATAGCAGCCGGGGAAGATGCTGGTGAAGGTCACCTGGCCATTGGCATCGGTCACCCCCACGCCGCGCAGGTAATTTTCGCCTGGCACGGTGTAGAGCGAATAGAGGCCGTCGCGGGTGCAATGCCAGATATAGACGGCATAGCCCTCCAGCGGCGCGCAGCTGCCATTGACGTTCACCACCGTGATGGTCAGCTGCATATAGATGCCCTCGGCGGTGCCGCTCGACGATCCGAAGCTCGACCGTATGTCGGTGCGCACGATGCCGGTATCGTCCAGCACATTGACGACGCTGCCATTGCTGCTGTTCGATCCGTCCGCCGGATAGGGGCCGTTGGTTTCCTCCGGATCGGCGATGCAACTGCTCGACGTCGGGGTCGGCGTGGGTGTTGGCGTCGGGGTAGGGGTGGGCGTCGGCGTGGCGGTCGATGTGTCAGTGTCGCTGTCACTGCCGCCGCCACCGCAGGCGGTGATCAGCGCGGCGCTGCCGGCCGAAAAGAGCAGGCGCAGCGTGCGGCGGCGGCCGATCGCCTCGCCAGCCAGCTTGCGCATCTGCGCCAGGTCATCGGCCAGGCCATGGCCATGGCCATGGTCGTCATGCGCGCCATCCTGCATCATCTCGCTCTACCCTTCTGTCGTCTGTGGACTGTCAGAAGGGCAGGACTAGGCGCGCCATATATCCTCGCGATGTCTCGACGTGGCGGCTTTGTAGCGCTTTATGTCAATGGTCCCTTCAATGGCCGCGCGGCCGGGCAAAGGCCGGGCGCGGCAGGCTGGCAAGCGCCAGGCTGCTGCCGACCATCAGGACAAGCGTTATCCACAGGAAGGGCGCATAATTGCCGAATCGGTCGAAAATCGCCGACGCGCCCAATGGCCCGGTGGCGGTGCCAACCGATAGTGCCATCAGCAGTCCGCCATAAAGGCCGCCAAAGGTCTTGAGGCCGAAATGCTGGGTGGTGAGATAGACGATCACGTCGACCTCCGCGCCCAGTGTCAGGCCGATCAGCGCGGCCGCCGCGATCAGCAGTGCGACATTGTTTCCGGCGCCCAGCAATAGCAGGCTGGCGGCCGCCGGCAGCAGGAAGACGCCGGCACCGACCAGCGATCCACGGAATCGGTCGAGCAGCAGGCCGGTCGCCAGCCGGCCGATGATCGAGCAGAGGCCCACGACCGATGCGATGCCGGCCGCGCGCATCGGGTCCGCGCCGCGATCGGTCAGGATCGGCACGAAATGCACGACCAGCGCGATGATGGTGAAGGTGAAGAGCAGGCTGGCGAGCAGCAGGCGGTGATAGATGGATGAGCGCACCCCTTCGGCCAGCGTGGCGCCGATAGCGGGTGCCGCAGCGGTGGCCACAACGGCTTCTCCGCGCCGCCGATCACGCGCGCCACGAAAGAAGAGGAAGATCAGCGGGAAGCTGCACGCCGCCCAGATCGCCGCCTGGATCGGCGCGGCGCGTTGCCAGCCATATTGGCCGATCAGCCAGCTGCCCATCAGCGGAAAGATGGCGACCGCGATCGATGCGCCGCACAGGGTGATGGCAAAGGCCAGGCCGCGTGACGCCTCGAACCGGGTGGCGACGGCGCTGGTCCAGATCGTCGCCTGCACCGGCAGGGTGGCGAGCGCCAGCAGCGCCCAGAGCAGATACCATTGGCCGGGGCTGCCGGTCGCCGTGCCCAGCAGGGCAAAGGCGCCACAGGTCAGCAGCACGCCGACCAGCCCGAAGATGCGTGGCCCCAGCCGGTCGACCATCAGGCCGATCGGCACGGAAAAGACGGCCTGGACCAGGGTGGACAGGGTCAGGCCCACCGTCACCTGCGTCCGCGTCCAGCCAAACTGGTCGCTGATCGGCTGGATATAGGGGCCAAGCCCATAGATATGGATGACGCTGGTGGCATAGCCGAGCGCGGCCGCGATCGGCAGCATATAATGACGCCGCCATTCCGTAGCGGCACCGGGCTTGTCGGTATCCATCAGCATCGCCTCTCCCCATCGCATCTTCTGTGTCGCCATGGTTCTGATCGATTTGGGCGAAAAAAGCGAGGCTATCTCATTTATATCGCGGGGCGGGATTCCCTGCTGGTTTCCGCGCGCTGGCCCTGTATAGTCGCGCGGTTTGCCCATTCCCGCGAAAGCGCTTCATGCATCTTCTTATCGGCCTCGCCGGCATATTGCTGATTCTTGCCATTGCCTTTGCCCTCTCTTCCAACCGCCGCGCGATCCGGCTGCGCGTGGTCGGCGCGGCCTTCCTGCTGCAGGCGGGGATCGCACTGTTGGTGCTCTATGTGCCGGCCGGACGCGCCATCATCGCGGGCATGTCGCACGGCGTCGCCAATCTGCTGGGCTATGCCCAGGCGGGGACCAATTTCATCTTCGGCCCGCTGGCGAAGCCCGAAATCGGCGGCGCCAGCTTTGCCATCGCCGCACTGCCGGTGATCATCTTCTTCGCCAGCCTGGTGTCGATCCTCTATTATCTGGGCATCATGCAGTTCATCGTCCGCTGGGTCGGCGGCGCGATCGAGAAGGTGACGGGCGTGTCGAAGGTGGAAAGCCTGTGCGCCGCGGCCAACATCTTCGTCGGCCAGAGCGAAAGCCCACTGGTGATCCGTCCCTATCTCGCCGGCCTCAACGGGCCGCAGCTGTTCGCGGTGATGACCAGCGGCATGGCGGGCGTCGCCGGCACGATCCTCGCCGCCTATGCCTCGATGGGGATCAAGATCGACTATCTGCTCGCGGCCAGCTTCATGGCGGCGCCCGGCGGCCTGCTGATGGCCAAGATCATGATGCCCGACGAACCGGAATGCGAACCGGAACTGCCGCTGGAGGATGATATCCACCTGCCCGAAACGCGCCGCGCGGCTGCGGTCGCGGCGGTGCTGAACGCGGAAACCACGCCGGGCGAACCCATGCCCGTCGCCACCCATGACGAGGAAAAGCCCGCCAACATCATCATGGCGGCGGCGCAGGGCGCCCAGACCGGCGTCAAGCTGGCCGTCGCCGTCGGCGCCATGGTGCTGGCCTTCGTCGCGCTGGTGGCACTCGCCAACGGCATCCTCGGCGGTATCGGCGGCATCTTCGGCTATCCCGAACTCAGCTTCCAGCAGCTGCTCGGCTATGTCTTCTCGCCGGTCATGTATCTGCTCAACATTCCCTGGAACGAGGCGCAGGTGGCCGGCGGCCTGTTCGGCACAAAGGTCGTGCTCAACGAATTCGTCGCTTACATCAATCTCGGCCAGGTGCAGGACGGCCTGTCGCCCTCGACCATCGCCATCATCACCTTTGCCCTATGTGGTTTCGCCAATTTCAGCTCGATCGCGATCCAGATGGCGGTGACCGGCAACCTTGCCCCCAATCAGCGGCCGATGATCGCCAAGCTGGGGCTGAAGGCGCTGGTCGCCGGCAGCCTGGCCAATCTGATGAGCGCCGCGCTGGCCGGGTTGATGTTAAGCCTTTAACCAAATCATTTCGATTACTTAACAGAGGCCCTACCCCCGGCTTAACAAATCGGTTATGGTTAACCGATGGGGGAACTTAGATTTTTCGCGGCCGTCTTAACGGCCATCGGCGCCATTGGCATGGCAACGGCGCAGACCAACGCGCCCGCGCCCAAGCCTGGCACGCTTGAAACCTACAAGGACTGGACCATCGGTTGCGACAATCGCAACCGGTGCGAGGCGGTGTCGCTGCTGCCCGGTGGCGACTGGCCCGACAATCCGGTGATGGTCGGCGTCGCCCGTTCGGCTGGTCCCGATGCCGCGGCCGAAGTCTGGGTCAGCCGCGATGCCAAGGGTTCCTCCGACGTCAGCTTCCTGGTCGACGGCCGCAAGGTCGCGACGGTGACCGCGCGCGATGGCGACGCCACCCTGCGCGGGCCGCAGGCGTCGGCGCTGGCGATCGCGATGGCGCGCGGCAGCACGATGGAAGTGCGCACCGGCAACCGGTCGCTCGGTCGTCCCTCGCTTGCGGGCGCGGGCGCGGCGATCCGCTACATGGATGCGCGCCAGGGCCGGGCCGGCACCACCACCGCGCTGGTCGCGACCGGGCCGCTCGGTCCGCTGGCGGTGCGCGTCGCGCCGCCGACGCCGGCGATCCATCGCGCGGTCATCGCGACCGGCGATGCCCCGGCCGCACTGTGGCGCGAGGAGCGGACCGCGCTCGGCAAGTTCACCGGCTGCACCGACGAGATGGCCAATGGCCAGTCCGAACTGCATCGCCTGTCGAAGAATGACACGCTGATCCTGGTTCCCTGTGGCTCTGGCGCCTATAATTTCACCACCGTGCCGGTAATCGCCAGCGGCATTCCGGGCCGTCGCAGCTTCCGCTTCGCGCCGTTCGACTATGCACCCGGCTGGGGCACGGAGGAGATCGGCCATCCCACCCTGGTCAATGCCGGTTGGGCGCCTGAAAAGTCGCTGCTGCAAAGCTTCGCCAAGGGGCGCGGCATCGGCGATTGCGGCACCAGCCAGACCTATGTCTGGGATGGCAGCCGCTTCCGCCTGACCGAAGCGACCAGCATGGGCGAATGCCGTGGCGCCTGGCGCTGGATCCCCGTCTGGACCGCGCAGGTCGTCGAATAGGACGCGGCTGCAATAGGAAAATTGCAGCCCCGATGGCGCGCTTTGCAATGGAAATATTGCAGCGCACCCACCATATGATGGGCATGGCAAGCACCGCATCCCTTTCCGACGCGCCGCCGCAAGCCGCCGCTGCGCTGCCCAACCCGATCCGCGCCGTCATCTTCGACATGGACGGTACGCTGCTGGATACGGAGGCCGCGCATCGCGACGCCTTCGCCCGCACCGGCGCGGCGATGGGCTGGCCGATGTCGGACGAGATGCTGCTGTCGATGGTCGGCATCCATCGCGACGAAAATCTGCGGATGCTGGCCGACCGCATGGGGCCGGAGTTCCCGGTCGATCAATTCTATGCCGACAGTGACGCGCTGTTCGTCGCCGCGCTGGAGGCGGGCATTCCACTGCGGCCGGGCGCGGAGATCATATTGGATCATCTTGCCAGGGCCGGCATCCCGATGGCGATCGCGACTTCGACCATGGCGCCCTATGCCCAGCAGCGGCTGGAGAAGGCCGGGCTGCTTCCTTATTTCCAGACCGTCGTCACCCGCAACGACGTCGACCGGCCCAAACCCGACCCGCAGCCCTATCTGCTGGCGGCTGAGCGGCTGGGCGTCGATCCGGCCGATTGCGTCGCGGTGGAGGACAGCCATGCCGGCGTCCGCGCCGGCGTGGCAGCGGGCATGGCGACGGTGATGATCCCCGATCTCCTGCCGCCGACCGAGGAACTGGTCCTGGCGGCCAGCGCGGTCCTGCCCAGCCTGCACGACCTGCGCGACCTGCTGCTCGCGACGGAATAGGCTGGGGGCGGCTTCAGGGTGTCTGAAGCATCGGCCCCAGATCGCGGACCGCATGGATGACGCGCTGGACGGTGACCATTTCTCCGTCCACATGATAGGCGATCAATAGCCGGCGCTCGAAGGTCAACGTCCTCAGGCCCGTGATCAGATCATCGCGTGGAGATCCGCGATCGGGGAAGTCGGACAGTGCGGCAACGCGCTCCTCGATCCGGGCCAGATAGCGGTCGGCCGTGGCGAGGTCGGCTTCCGCACGCACCCAATGGTGAATCGCAATCAGATCCTCGATCGCCAATGCCGACAATTGGACATGATGGCTCATGCCTTGTCGATCGCGGCCCTGACCTGCGCAAATGCCTTGTCGAGTGGCATCGGGGGACGCGGATCGGCCAGCGCTTCTGCCACGCGGACGCGCACCAGTTCGTCCAGCACAGCCTCTTCGCGATCCAGCGCGCGCAGACCGGCGCGCATGACTTCACTCATGGATGCATAGCGGCCGGATGCCAGATGGCGCTCGGCATGGGATGTCATTTCGCCCAGCGTCACGGTGATTGCTTTCGCGGCCATGCTTGCCTCCATTCCGATATGATTTTATCATATCGCATCTTCGGCCCCGATGCCAGTTGCCCGGCAGCGGCGACAGCCTCACCCTCGCTTTCCTACTCAGCCTTTCTCTGATCTATCCTGGGCGATGGAAGCCGTGCCCCAGTTCCGCCCCGCACCATGGCGCTTCAGCCGTCCAGTGTCGCTTCACTGTCGCCTCGTTGTGGCGTCCGTGTCGCGTCGAAGGCGCGTCGCCCTGACCCGATTGTCGCGCGACTGTCGCTTCACCGGCGCGGGGCAGGCGCATGGCCGGCGCATTTGGCCGGAATCAGCCCCACGACACTGTGAACTTCGACTGTCGCGTGAAATTCCCCGGCAGATTCTACCCCGCCTTCGCCAGCACCAGCGCGAACAGGCCGTCCGGGTCCATCCACTCGGCCATGGGTTCCCATCCGCCCGCGCGCAGCAGCAGCCGTTCGTCGCGCGCGCCATATTTATGGCTGCTCTCGGTATGAATGGTCTCGCCGGCCTTCATGTGGAAACATTGGCCCGCGACATGGAAATGCAGCGGTTCGGTCGCTTCCAGATGCATCTCGATCCGCGCCTTCTCGTCATTCCAGATGGCGCGATGGGCAAAGGCCTCGACCGGCAAGTCGCCCTCCAGTTCGCGGTTGATCCGCACCAGCAGGTTGCGGTTGAAGGCGGCGGTGACGCCGGCTTCATCGTCATAGGCGGCGATCAGCCGATCGCGCTCCTTGATCCGGTCCATGCCGATCAGCAGCATGGCCTCGTCACCCAACAACCTGCGCATCGCGCGCAGCAGGTCGACGGCGGTGTCGGGTTCGCTGTTGCCGATCGTCGAGCCGGGGAAGAAGCCGAGCCGCGGCAGCCCGTCGATCGCATCGGGCAGGGCCAATGTGCCCGTGAAGTCGCCGACCAGCGGCAGCACCGGCAGTCCGGGAAAGGCGCTCGCCAGTTCGGCGCTGCTGGTGCGCAGGAAATCGCCGCTGATGTCGATCGGCACATAGGCGGCGGGATTGATCGCGCGCAGCAGGTGCGGTGTCTTGCGCGCGCTGCCGGCGCCGAATTCCACCACCGCCCGACCGGCGCCGATGGCGGCGGCGAAATCATCGCCATGGCCGGCCAGCAGCGCGGTTTCGGTGCGGGTCGGATAATATTCGGGCAGGTCGGTAATATCCTCGAACAATTCCGACCCGCGCCGGTCATAGAACCAGATGGGCGGGGTCGCCTTGGGCGATCGGGCAAGGCCGGCCAATATGTCGCGACGGAATGCCGGGTCGATGGTGCGGGCGGCGGGCATGTCGTGTGTCAGCAGCATGGGGCTTACAGATCCTTGGCCAGCCGCAGTCCCGTGAACTGCCAGCGTTGATGGGGGTGGAAGAAATTGCGGTAACTGGCGCGGACATGGCCGCGCGGGGTGGCGCAGCTGCCGCCCTTCAGCACGAACTGCCCGGACATGAACTTGCCATTATATTCGCCGACTGCGCCGGGGGCGGTGCGAAAGCCGGGATAGGGGCGATAGGCGCTGCCGGTCCATTCCCATACATCGCCGAACATCTGGGTCAGGCTGGTGCCGTCTTCGGCGGCGCGGGGGCGGGGGCAGGCGGCGCCGTCCAGTTGTTCGCCACTGGTCGGCGCGATGTTGAGCGCCGCGCTTTCCCATTCCGCCTCGGTCGGCAGGCGCGCGCCCGCCCAACTGGCATAGGCGTCGGCCTCATACAGGCTGATATGGCAGGCCGGGGCGGCCGGATTGACCGGCTGGCGTCCGTCCAGGCCGAAACGGGTCCAGCCCTTCTCGCCGCGCTGCCAGTAGAGCGGCGCCTCTATCCCTTCCGCCTGGACCCAGGCCCAGCCATCCGAAAGCCACAGCGCCGGGTCACGATAGCCGCCATCCTCGATGAAGCTGATCCATTCGCCATTGGTGATAGGGCGGTGGGCCAAAGCATGGGGGCGCAGGAAGACCTTGTGGCGCGGCCCCTCGCAATCGAAGGCGAAACCGGCCTTGCCGTCGTCGCCGATCTCGACCAGCCCCTCGCGCCCCTCGATCCAGTGCAGCGGTCCGGGCACCGGCGCGGGCATCGCCCTGGGTGCATCGAACAGGGCAGGGGCGATGGGATTGAGCGAAAAAAGATGCTGCAAGTCGGTCAGCAGCAATTCCTGATGCTGCTGCTCATGCTGCAGGCCCAGCGTCACCAGCGTGCAGGCGGCCTCCGGCAGATGCGGCATGGCGGCCAGCAGCGCGGCATCGACATGGGCGCGATAGGCGCGCACCTCGTTCAGGCTCGGCCGGGTCAGCATGCCCCGCATCGGCCGGGCATGGCGGGGGCCTTCCGCCTCATAATAGCTGTTGAACAGATAGGCGAAGCGGTCGTCGAACGGGCGATAGCCCTCGACATGATCGCGCAGGACGAAGGTTTCGAAGAACCAGCTGACATGGGCCAGATGCCATTTGGCGGGCGATGCGTCGGGCATCGACTGCACCGTGGCATCCGCGTCGGACAGGGGCGTCGCCAGCGCCTGCGTCAGGGCGCGGACGGCGCGATAGCGTTCCGCCAGCGCGTCCTGTCCGGGCTGGATCCAGATTTTGGCCATGCACGCCCCTTTCGATACGGTTGCACCGCTCTCGCAAGGGGTAAGCGCATGACCGGGCAGGTCGGTTCCTTGCCGGCCCGCCGTGGTTCAGAATCAGGCGGCAGTGCGCTCCGGCCGGGCACGGCGCAGCTGGTTGCGACCATTGGCCTTGGCTTCGTACAGCGCCTGGTCGGCAAGGCGCAGAACCTCGTCCATCTCCTCGCCCTTCCAGCGACAGATGCCGGCGGAAAAGGTGATCGGCAGGCCATCGACATCACCCAGCGGATGCTCGCGAATCTGTTCGGCCAGGCGGGCCAGCGACCAGCTCGCCTCATCCTCGATACAATTCTGGAAGAAGACGGCAAATTCCTCGCCGCCCCAGCGCGCGACCATGTCGATGCGCCGGATCTGGGCCGACAGGCGGGTGGCGAAATCGCGCAGCACCCGGTCGCCCTCGTCATGGCCCAGCCGGTCATTGACCTGCTTGAAATGATCGATGTCGATGATCGCGATACAGCCCTGGCGCTTCTCGACCGGCAGCTCTTCGATCTGGGCCAGCAGGCCGCGCCGGTTGGCGATGCCGGTCAGCGGATCCTCATGCGCCGCCACCTGCAGTTCGTCCATCTGCGCGCGGGTCGATGTCGCGGCGCGGTGGACGCCGGCATAGAGGGTGCGGATCACGTCGCCGACTTCGGGCAGGACCGGCGCCTCTTCACTGTCGGGGCGCAGCGTATCGGCCAGCGCATGGATCGGGCTCAGCAGCGCGCCGATCCCCATCAGCGCCATGATCGTGCCGACCAGCGTGGCGCCAAGCAGCAGCAGGAACTCGGCCAGTGCGATCCGGCCGGTGGCCATGCCCCAGCTGATATAGCCGATCAGCGGCAGATGGGTCGCGACGAAGCAGAGTGCGAACAGGCGCAGGCGCAGGCTGCGCGGAAAGATGAAGGATGTTGCCAGATAGAATTGCATCTTGGCCCTCTCACTAATTGCGAATAACCCGCAAATTTGGAGAATTGGCTAAACGCGCTCTGAATGAATAGGGTTAATGTTGCGCTGCAAGGCAAAGCGTGTCCGATGGTAGTCAGGCCGTTGAAATCAGACCTGTCTTGACGCGCCCGGCACCCATTTAACGTCCCGTGCACCATTGTCGTTCAGCCGGCGGGCAAGCACGAACAGCAGATCGGACAGGCGGTTGAGATAGGCCAGCGCCTGCGGATTGAGTGCGACATCGACGGCGGCGGCCGTCGCGCTGCGCTCGGCCCGGCGGGTGGTCGCACGGGCGAGGTGGACCGCGGCGGCGGCCGGACTGCCGCCCGGCAGGATGAAGCTGTCGAGCGGGGCCAGATCGGCGTTCATGTCGTCGATCTGCTGCTCCAGTCGCGCGACCTGCCCGGCAATGATGCGCAGCGCCCAGGGCTCGTCCGCGCCATCCGGGATCGGCGTAGCGAGGTCCGCGCCCAGATCGAACAAATCGTTCTGGATGGTGGTCAGCCAGGCCGCTTCTGGCCTGTCGCCGATCGCCAGGATGGCCAGCCCGATCGCGCTGTTCGCCTCGTCCACGTCGCCCACCGCCTGCATGCGCGGCGCATGCTTGGGCAGGCGCGACCCATCGACCAGACCGGTGGTGCCCGCGTCCCCGGTGCGGGTGTAGATCTTGTTGAGCTTGACCATCAGCCCTCAGCCATTGCCCTTCATCATCAGCAACAGGGCGATGATGATGACGGCGCCGGCCTGGAACAGGATGCGGTTCATCATCATCCGGTTCTGCTTCAGGCTGGACGGGCGCGGCGCCCCCTCCGGCAGGTTCAGTTCCTCCTTCGTCGCCTGGAGGAAGGCGATGATGCCGCGGACAAGCGCGAACAGGGTCGCGGCCATGGCAAGGATCAGGGCGATGACGAGCACGGTGGTCATGGGGGGATGCTAGGCCGCTCCGGCGGTGATGCCAACCGGAAAGCGCCCGGCGCGCAGATCATCGGCCAGGCGCTGCGGGTCCATGCCGGCGCCGCGCAGTTCGGCGAGCGCAATCGCCCCGTCCCGCTTCGCCAGTCGCTTGCCATCGGCGCCCAGTAGCAGCGGGTGGTGGATATAGGCGGGACTTGGCAGGTCGAGCAGCGCCTGCAGCAGGCGATGGATATCGGTCGCGGCGCGCAGGTCATTGCCGCGCAGCACATGGGTGACGCCCATGGCGGCATCGTCCAGCGTGCAGGACAGATGATAGCTGGCCGGTGCATCCTTGCGCGCCAGCACGACGTCGCCCGCCGCCGCCGGATCGGCGGCAATCTCGCACGGCGCGGCGTGGGGATCGGGCGGATAGGGCAGGGCGGCCCAGTGGAGCGTCCCCGCCCGTGCGACCGCCGCCTGCATGTCGATCCGCCAGGCATGGGGCATGCCCGCCGCGATGCGTTGCGCGCGCTCCGCGTTCGGCAGGGCGCGACAGGTGCCGGGATAGACCGGGCCTTCCGGGCCATGCGGCGCGGTCAGGCTCGCCTGGATATCGGCGCGCGTGCAGAAGCAGGGGTAGAGCAGGTCCATCGCGCGCAGTCGGTCGAGCGCCGCGTCATAGTCGGCCAGGCGCTGCGACTGGAAGATGATCGGACCATCCCATGCCACGCCCAGCCAGCGCAGATCCTCGACAATCCCGTCGACATGTTCGGGCCGGCTGCGGGTGCCGTCGATATCCTCGATCCGCAGGCGAAAGGTGCCACCCGCAGCCCGTGCCAGGTCCATCGCCATCAGCGCCGACCAGCCATGGCCGACATGCAATCGACCGGTGGGGCTCGGCGCGAAACGACTCACAAGATGCTGTGGTGCGGTGGATTGAGTCATACAGGCTCTTGACGGCGGATATTCGTTAATGCTGTCATGCTCTTGTCACGTTGTTGGTCGATCAGCGGCGTCGGCAAGGGGGTAGAGGCGACTATGTACCATCCCGACCTGATACGGCATCCGGAAAACTGCCCGGCGCTGGTTTTGAATGCGGACTATACACCGCTCAGCTATTATCCCCTGAGCCTGTGGCCCTGGCAGACTGCCATCAAGGCGATTTTTCTGGAGCGGGTGGACATCGTCTCTTCCTATGAGCGGGAAGTCCACAGCCCCAGCCTGCAGATGCGCATCCCCTCGGTCATCGCGCTCAAGCAATATGTGCGGCCCTCGGAGCATCCGGCCTTCACCCGGTTCAACCTGTTCCTGCGCGATCGTTTCAGCTGCCAATATTGCGGCACGACGCAGGATCTGACCTTCGACCATGTCGTGCCGCGCCGCGCGGGTGGCCGCACCACCTGGGAAAATGTCGCGACCGCCTGTTCGCCCTGCAATCTCAAGAAGGGCGGGCGCACCCCGCGCGAAGCGGGTATGCAACTGCATGTCCAGCCGATCCGGCCGACCAGCTGGCAGCTGCAGGAACATGGTCGCGCCTTTCCGCCCGGCTATCTCCACGAAAGCTGGCACGACTGGCTCTATTGGGATGTCGAACTGCTGGCCTGACGCGCGGCGCGTCAGCCCATCGCGGGCAGCCAGTCCAGGTCCATATGCTTGTGCCGATTGGTATAATGGCCGATCTCTTCCAGCCGGGCCATGTCGACCAGCGTGATCCGGCCATTGGCGCGGCTGATCAGCTTTTCCTGCTCCATCTGCCGGATCATCCGGTTCACATGGACGGATGTCAGGCCGATCGCGTCGCCAATCTCCTCCTGCGTCAGCTTCAGGTCGAAACTGTCGGTGATGCTGTCGTCGGTCACGCGCAGCCGGTCGAACATGTCGAGCAGGAAGGAGGCGACCCGCGCCCTGGCGGATGTGCGGCCCAGCGAGGCAAGCCGATCGGTCATCGCCACCCGTTCCGCATTGGACAGCAGGAACAGCAGGGCGGCGACGCGGGGATATTCCTCCAGCAACCGGCGCAGCGCATGCTTGTCGAACGGGCAGACGATAGCGTCCGACAGGGCGACCAGGGATTCCGGGGCCTTGCTGTAGATGGTGCTGGCCGAACCGATGAAATCGCCGGGGAAGTAGACGCGCAATATCTGGCGGCTGCCATCGGGCAGGATGACATAGCTCATGACCCGACCTTCGCGCAGCACGAACAACTCAGTGATCGTCTCGTTGACGCGCTGGATCATGGCCCCGCGCTTGATCTTGCGGGGATTTTCTTCCAGCCGAGCCAATGCTGCTTTTTCTGCGTCGGACAGGGGAACCGTCTTGGCCAGTCTTTCCGCGAAACAGCTCGTCGCCACCAATACACCTTCTTCTTGAAATTGTTGTTACGATGGCAGAACGCCCCAACCTCCTTTTGGCTGCATTTCGGCAAGGCGCACTAAACTCGATCAAGGTTGTGGCGATCCGCGAAAATAGTCTTCCGCTACGCCCGGCTCCGCCCGTTTTTCACGCCGAACGACCGCGCGCGCGCCTTGCACGGCGCGCAATAGACGCTATGAAACCTAGCCAATGGACCGCATTCACATTCGCGGCGGCAAGCAACTCAGTGGCCGCCTTCCCATCTCCGGCGCTAAGAACGCTGCCCTGACGCTGCTGCCGTGCGCGTTGCTGACCGACGAGCCCGTCGCGCTGCGCAATCTGCCGCGCCTGGCCGACGTCGACAGCTTCGGCCATCTGCTCAACCAGCTTGGCGTGTCGACCATGATCGAGGGCGCCCGTCCGGAGGATTTCGGCCGCGTCATGACGATGCGCGCCGGTCGCGTGACTTGGACCGAGGCGCCCTATGACATCGTGCGCAAGATGCGCGCGTCGATCCTGGTGCTCGGCCCGCTGCTCGCCCGCGCCGGCGAGGCACGGGTGTCGCTGCCCGGCGGCTGCGCGATCGGCAACCGGCCGATCGACCTGCACCTCAAGGCACTCGAAGCCTTTGGCGCGATCATCGAGATCGCGGCCGGCTATGTCCGCGCCAGCCTGCCCGATGGCGGCCTGCCCGGCGGCATCTATACCTTCCCGGTGGTGTCGGTCGGTGCGACCGAAAATGCGCTGATGGCGGCCTCGCTTGCCAAGGGCACCTGCATCCTGGAAAATGCCGCGCGCGAGCCGGAGATTGTTGATCTCTGCAAGCTGCTGATCGCGATGGGCGCCGATATCGAGGGCGTGGGCACCGACAAGCTGGTGATCCATGGCCGCGATCGTCTCCACGGCGCGACCTACAGTGTCATGCCCGACCGTATCGAGGCGGGCAGCTATGCCTGTGCTGCGGCGATCACCGGCGGTTCGCTCGACCTGATCGGCGCCAATGCCGACGACATGCACGCCATCCTGGCCGCGCTGCGCGACGCGGGCGTGCAGGTCGACGAGCATCGCGACGGCATCCGCGTTTCGT
Source organism: Sphingobium yanoikuyae (assembly GCF_013001025.1). Taxonomy (NCBI): domain Bacteria; kingdom Pseudomonadati; phylum Pseudomonadota; class Alphaproteobacteria; order Sphingomonadales; family Sphingobiaceae; genus Sphingobium; species Sphingobium yanoikuyae. The sequence goes on from NZ_CP053021.1 coordinate 5,114,541, forward strand.
CCGACGGCAAGCTCAAGCCGCTGACCCTGTCGACCGCGCCTTTCCCGGCCTTCCCGACCGACATGCAGGCGCAGTTCATGGCGATGCTGACCAAGGCGGAGGGCGCATCGGTCCTGACCGAGACGATCTTTGAAAATCGCTACATGCATGTGCCTGAACTGGCGCGCATGGGTGCCGACATCAGCGTCAACGGCCGCACTGCGGTCGTACGCGGCGTCGACAAGCTGGTCGGTGCGCCGGTGATGGCGACCGATCTGCGCGCCTCGATGAGCCTGATCCTGGCCGGCCTTGCCGCCGAAGGCGAGACCATCGTCAGCCGCGTCTATCATCTCGATCGCGGTTATGAGCGGCTGGAGGAAAAGCTCTCGGCCGTCGGCGCCGACATCGAGCGGGTCAGCGATGGCTGACGGACGCGGCCTGGCAACGGATCGGGCGGCGCTGCTGGCGCTTTATGATCTCGACGCCGGCGGTTTCCGTACCCTTGACGATATCACCAGCTTCGCCGCGCAACTATGCGGGGCGCCGATCGCGCTCGTCAGCATTGTCGAGGATGTAAGGCAGCGCTTTCTGGCGCGGGTCGGGCTGGATGCGGAGGAGACGCCGCGTGACGTCTCCTTCTGCGCCCTTGCCATGCTGGGCGACAATATCTTCGTCGTGCCCGACGCGACCCAGGATGCGCGCTTCATCGACAATGCGCTGGTCACCGGTGCGCCGCATATCCGTTTCTATGCCGGGGCGCCGCTGGTCGGCGGCGATGGCGAGCCGCTGGGTGCGCTCTGCGTCATCGATACGGTGCCGCGCGATGACCTGACCCCGCTGCAGCGCCAGGGGCTGTCGCTGCTGGCGCGGCAGGTGATGGTGGAACTGGAAGGACGCCGCCGCGATCGCGACGTGATCGCCCAGCAGCGGCTCGACGCGGCAGCGGTGGCGGACAGCGATCGCATGTTCCGTACCCTGGCCGACACCATGCCGCAAATGGTCTGGTCGACCCTGCCCGACGGCTATCATGATTATTATAATGCGCGCTGGTATGAATATACCGGCGTGCAGGCCGGATCGACCGATGGCGATGCCTGGAACGGCATGTTCCATGTCGATGACCAGCCCAAGGCCTGGGAGAAATGGCGCCATTCGCTGGCGAGCGGCGATCCCTATGAAATCGAATATCGGCTGCGGCACCGCGACGGCCTCTATCGCTGGACGCTGGGGCGCGCCCTGCCAATCCGTGACGCGCAGGGGCAGATCATCCGCTGGATCGGCACCTGCACCGAGATTCACGAACAGAAGCTGATGCTCGAAGAGCGCGAGATGATCGCGCATGAGTTGTCGCATCGGATCAAGAATATCTTTTCCGTCATTGCCGGCCTCATTGGCCTGTCAGCGCGCGAGCGTCCGGGCATGCAGGAAGGGGCGGACGACCTGCGCGACCGTATCTTGGCGCTGGGGCGGGCGCATGACTTCGTCCGCACCCATGGCGGCGGCGTCAGCATGGCGGAGGAGCAGGCGTCGCTTCATGGCGTGCTGGAGGAGATTTTTGCGCCCTATGGTGGCCGGGAACGACTGCAATTGTCGGGCGACAATCCGCCGATCGATGATCGCTCGGCGACGCCGCTGGCGCTGCTGTTTCATGAACTGGCGACCAATGCCGCCAAATATGGCGCGCTATCGACGCCTAATGGCTTTATCGCGCTGCATGTGGTGACGCAGGATGAGGATATCCGGCTCGACTGGCGCGAAGAGGGCGGACCGAGTGTGGCGCCGATCGCCAGCGAAGGCTTTGGCAGTCGCCTGATCGCGCTTAGCGTCGAGCGTCAGCTGGGTGGTCAACTCGAACGGCAATGGTGCCCCGAAGGGCTTCGGCTCAGCCTGCGGATACCGCGACGCTCGATGCACCGCGCTGCGGCGGGAAGGGCGTAAAGCCGGCAATTTCCGCCGTGGCGAGGTCGGCTGCTTCGGTGGCCGCCAGGCGCACGGTCTGGGCAATGCTCTGCGCGCGGAAGGGCTTGGTGACGACGCCCAGCGCCGCAACGGACGCCGTGCCGATCTGCGCCGGATTGGCGGTCACATAGATGACCTTGATGCCGAAGCGGCTGGCCAATTCCATGCCGATGGCAGGACCAGTGGGGCCATCACGCAGATTGAGGTCGACCAGGGCGATGTCGCAGGATTCGGCGGCGGCCATCGCCGCCTCGCGGTCGGCCGCGATGCCGCCGACATCGAAGCCGGCATCCTGCACAATCTGTTCGATTTCCAACGCGACGAAAATCTCGTCCTCGACGATCAGAATCTTCTTGCTCATCCCTGCGCCCGCTTATGCTGGTGTCGATAAATGCGGAAAGGGACGAAGAGTTCCCGAAATATGTAAAAATCAGGTGTCGTCGTTTTCGATGCTGGTCCAGGCCGTGTCGAACGCGGTGCCGTTCATCAGCAGGACCGATGCGGGATAGCCGCCTGCCGCTGCCTTCTTCGCCGTTTCGGTGGCGCTGTCGATCGCCGCCTGCTGCGTCGCGAAGGGGCCATAATAGCTGTTGTTGAGGTTGATCTTCCACGCTCCGTCATGCGGGACGATGATGTAGCGGGCGTGGGGCAGGTCGGTCATGGTCGCGATGGTCTCCGATGGCAGGTCAGCGCGCGGGCATCCGCCGGGCGCTTGCCAGATGATGGGCATGGGTGATCGCCACCGCAAGGGCGTCGGCCGCGTCCGACCCGACGATCTTGGCGCCGGGCAGCAGCCGCTGGACCATGGCATGGACCTGGTCCTTCGATGCGTTGCCGACGCCGACGACCGATTTCTTGACGAGGCGGGCGGCATATTCGCCCACTTCCATGCCGGAGCGCGCGGCATTCAGCAGGATGACGCCGCGCGCCTGGCCCAGCTTCAGCGTCGATTGCGGATTGACGTTGACGAACACCTCCTCGACCGCGGCGCCATCGGGCCGATGTTCGAGGATCAGGTCGGTCAGCGCCAGATCGAGCGCCATCAGCCGCGTCGCCAGCGACATCGCGCTGTCGGTCTTGATCTGGCCGTTGCCGACATGGGTCAGGCGATTGCCGTCGGCGGCAATCAGGCCCCAGCCTGTGGTGCCGAGGCCGGGGTCGAGGCCAAGTATGATCATGGGTGCAGGATCGTCCGCATCGGGCAAGACCGGCGCGCATCGGCGCTGCGCGATCTCGCCCGAAGCGAACGGGAGCCGGGCATCTTAGCCCAGCTTCTCCATCACAGCGTCGGAGACTTCATAATTGCCCCAGACGGTCTGGACGTCGTCATCATCTTCCAGCGTGTCGACCAGCTTCAACAGCGTTGCGGCATTGGCTTCGTCGACTTCCAGCGTGGTCTGCGGCTTCCAGGCAAGCTTGGCGCCCTCTGCCGGACCCAGCTTGGCTTCCAGCGCCTTGGCGACTTCGTGCAGCGCGTCCATCGCGGTCCAGATCTCATGCTCGTCTTCGTTCGACGAGACATCGTCCGCCCCCGCTTCCAGCGCGGCTTCGAAGACGGCGTCGGCATCGCCGGCGCTGGCGGGATAGGTGATGAGGCCCAGGCGGTCGAAGCCATGGCTCACCGCGCCCGACGCGCCCAGGTTGCCGCCATTCTTGGCAAAGGCGGTGCGGACATTGGTCGCGGTGCGGTTGCGATTGTCGGTCAGTGCCTCGACGATGATGGCGACGCCGCCGGGGCCATAGCCCTCATAGCGGATTTCCTCGTAATTCTCCATGTCGCCGCCGATCGCCTTGTCGATCGCGCGCTGGATATTGTCCTTGGGCATCGACTGGGCCTTGGCGGCGTTGACCGCCAGGCGCAGGCGCGGGTTCATGTCCGGATCGGGCATGCCCATCTTGGCCGCGACGGTGATTTCGCGCGACAGCTTGGAGAACATCGACGAGCGCTTCTTGTCCTGCGCACCCTTGCGATGCATGATGTTCTTGAATTTGGAATGGCCGGCCACGGCCTTCTCCTGACATTTTCTGTGAAACCGAAGCGCGCTCTCTAGCGAGCGCGTCGCCATCCTGCAACGCTAGAGGATGGCGGAGGCGCGGCGATCAGTAGCGGATCGCGGTGCCCGAGGCGGAGACCATCAGCATCGATCCATTGGCGCCGATCACCTCATAGTCGAGGTCGACGCCGACCACGGCATTGGCGCCCAGCTTGCGGGCATTGCCCTGCATCTCCTCGATCGCTTCGCTGCGGGCGCGTTGCAGCACATCCTCATAGGCGCCCGATCGGCCGCCGACGATGTCGCGCACACTGGCGAACAGGTCGCGGAAGAGGTTGGCGCCGACAATCACTTCGCCGGTGACGATGCCCAGATAATCCTGGGCGGGACGGCCTTCCAGGCGGCTGGTGGTGCTGACGATGATGTCGGTCATAAGGGACGTCCTCTCATTTTGGTGGCGCCCCTGGCGCGAGGGGGCTGGACCAGATGTAGGTCGACAGCACCCCTCGGCAAGGTCCGGTGGCATGCACCGGTCGGGAATAAAGCGTGGACCGCCTTATTCCATGCCCAGCGCGGACAGATAGGTCTGCAGGATCGCTTCCATTTCCTGGCGGTCATGCGGCTGCATCTTACGCAGGCGGATGATCTGGCGCATGATCTTGGGGTCGTAACCGGTCGCCTTGGCTTCCAGATAGACGTCCTTGATGTCGTCGCCGATGCCCTTCTTTTCTTCTTCCAGGCGCTCGATGCGCTCGATCAGAAGGCGCAGCTGGTCGGCTGCGATATTGCCCTCGCTCATGGGAATCTCCGTGTCAGTGTGAATCGGTTGGTGGACGCTCCTAGAGCCTGATCGGGCGAGGTGGAAGCGCTTTGCGCGTCCGCCGATACCGTGAATCAGGCTCCATTCGGGAAATTCGGACTGCGTTTGGCGCGCGGCGCCGGTCCGGCAGGATCTGCCGAACGCTTAATGGTTGTCCGCGTTCTTCGCCACGCTCTCCTGCATCTTTGCGATCTGCTGCGGCGTCGCCTCGCCCTGATGGCGGGCCTTCCATTCGGCAAAGGGCATGCCGTGGACGATTGCGCGGGCGTCGTCGCGGGTCAGATCGCCGTCGGCCTCTGCAATCCAGTCGGCCAGACAGTTGCGGCAGAAGCCGGCCGTGCCCATCAGATCGATATTCTGCACGTCGGTCCGATGCTGCAAATGCGCGATCAGCCGACGGAAGGCGGTTGCAGCGACGGCGTCACTGAGTATGGTAGCGGACACAGGCGGAACCTTTCGCTTAATCTACATCATCCTGTCGTGCAGCACGGATAATCGATAACGACGCCCTGGCAAGCCAGAGGCGATCAATACGGCCAGGAGAAGACATGACACGACTATCGCCCCGCTCGCGCAAGGTTCGCATCCTCGCGACCCTCGGTCCCGCCAGCGAGAGCGCAGAGATGATCCGCGCATTGTTTGTCGCGGGTGCCGACGCCTTTCGAGTCAATATGAGCCATGGCGCGCATGAGGATCATGCCGCCCGCATCGCCACGATCCGCGAGCTGGAAAAGGAATTTTCCCGGCCGACCACGATTCTGGCCGACCTTCAGGGCCCCAAGCTGCGCGTGGGCACGTTCGAGAAGGGGCTGGTGGTGCTGGAAACCGGAGCGGCCTTCGTCCTCGATCGGGATGACACGCCGGGCACCGTCGAGCGCGTGAACCTGCCGCACCCCGAAATCTACGCCGCGCTGGTTCCCGAGACCCGGCTGCTGCTGGATGACGGCAAGCTGGTGCTGCGGGTGAAGGCGGTCACGGACACGCGAATCGATACCATCGTGGAAATCGGCGGGACGCTGTCGAACCGCAAGGGCGTGAATGTGCCCGACGTGGTCGTGCCGGTGCCGGCGCTGACCGACAAGGATCGCCGTGACCTCAGCTTCGCGGTCGATCAGGGCTGCGACTGGATCGCCCTGAGCTTCGTCCAGCGGCCCGAGGATCTGGCCGAGGCGCGCAAGCTGATGGGTGGCCATGGCGCTCTGATGGCCAAGATCGAGAAGCCTTCGGCCGTGCAGCGGCTGGAGGAGATTATCGAGATGGCCGACGGCGTGATGGTCGCGCGTGGCGATCTGGGCGTGGAACTGCCGCCGCAGGCGGTGCCGCCGCTGCAGAAGCAGATCGTCGCGACAGCGCGCCGCATGGGCCGTCCGGTGGTGGTTGCGACCCAGATGCTCGAATCGATGATCAAGGCGCCGACCCCGACCCGCGCCGAAGTGTCGGACGTGGCGACCGCGGTCTATGACGGCGCCGACGCGATCATGTTGTCGGCCGAAACGGCGGCGGGCGACTGGCCGGTCGAGGCAGTGTCGATGATGGACAGCATCGCCCATAGCGTGGAGCGCGATCCGGGCTATTTCGCCCGTCTGCACTTCACCGAAACGCGGCCCGACCCGACCACCGCCGACGCCCTGGCGGAGGCTGCCGCCGGCATCGTGCCGGTCGTCGGCGCCAGCGTCATCACCTGCTTCACCTCATCGGGCAGCACCGTGCGCCGCGTGGCGCGCGAGCGGCCGTCTGCACCGATCCTGGCGCTGACGCCGCGATCCGATACCGCGCGCAAGCTGGGCCTGACCTGGGGCGTCCATGCGATCCGCACCAAGGATATCGGCAATTTCGAGGAAATGATCGGCAAGGCGCGCCGCATGGCGTTGCGCCACGACATGAGCGCCAAGGGCGGCAAGATCGTGGTGCTGGCCGGCGTGCCCTTCGGCACGCCCGGTTCGACCAATGTGCTGCATGTGGCGACCGTGCGCGGCGACGAGCTGAAGGGGCGCGACGAGACACCCAGCCTGCCGGCCTGACGGCTTTGGCATGATCGATTCGGCGCGGCCGCCCCATTCGGGCGGCCGCGCTTTTTTTCATGGCCGCGAATCGATTCGCGTGAAAATGCCGCGCCAACACGTTGAGCGCCCGATCCATGGGATCGGGCGCTCAATAAGACCTTTGGAAGGTCCGGAGGATCGGCGAGCCGATCCGTCCGCGCTTTTAGCCCTGGCGGGCCTTGAAGCGACGGTTGGTCTTGTTGATGACGTAGGTCCGGCCACGACGACGGATCACGCGGTTGTCCCGGTGGCGGCCCTTGAGCGACTTGAGCGAGTTGCGGATCTTCATTGTCAGCCTTCTGGAATCATGTCTGATTGGAAAAATCGAAGCGCAGCCCCTATGGGGGAGGCGGCCGAAAGTCAAGCGCAGGCCACCGCCTTTTGCCACCGTTCATCCTGCATGCAGCCAAGTCATGGCTTCACCCGTTGGAAGGGAATGCTATGTCGGCGGCGTGTTGGACATAGTCCCGTTGGAGTGCAATCGCATGTTGAAACAGATCATCCTCTCCTCCTGTCTTGCCCTGTCGCTCGCCGCCTGCGCGACGGTGCCGTCGGTGGAGGTGACGCGATTCCACAATGGCAGCCCGGCACAGACTGGATCGATCGCGGTACAGGAAATCCCCGGCAATCCGGACGTTGGCCTCGAATTCCGCACCTATGCCGGGGCGGTGAGCCAGGAGCTGCAGCGCGTCGGCTTCACCAATGCGGGCGATGCGGGCAGCGACTATGTCGCGCTGGTCGGCTTCCGCCGCAGCTTCCGCCCGACCGGAACCGCGCGCAATGACAAGCCGGTCAGCGTAGGCGTCGGCGGGGCGCTGGGCAGCGGCGGCTATTCCGGCCTCGGTCTGGGCGTCGGCATCAATCTGTCGGGCAAGCCCAAGGATATCGTTTCCACCGAATTGCAGATCCAGATTCGCCGTCGCAGCGATCAGGCCGCCATCTGGGAAGGCCGCGCCTCGACCGAATCGCGTGAAGGCACGCCCGAGTCGCAGCCGCGCGCCGTCGCGCAAAAGCTCGCTGCCGCCCTCCTCGGGGGCTATCCGGGCGAATCCGGGCGCACTATAACGGTCAAATGACCATCTCCATTTCGAGCGCCTTCGACAGCGGCAACATCCGCGTTCTTTCCATCACCGACACTCCCGACGGCGTCCGCGCCGAGCTGGAAATCGTCAAGGACAAGGACAGCGACTTCTATCAATGGTTCCATTTCCGTCTGGCGGGCGCCGTCGGACGTGAAGTGGAACTGGTGATCGTGAACTGCGCGGGCTCGGCCTATCCCGACGGCTGGCCGGGCTACAAGGCGCGGATGAGCGAGGATCGCGAGAATTGGCTTCAGGCCGATACCGACTATGCCGACGGCACGCTGACGATCCGCCTCTCGCCCGACAGCAATGCCGTCTGGCTCGCCTATTTCGCGCCCTATTCGATGGAGCGCCATCATGATCTGGTCGCCTGGGCCGCCTGCCAGCCGGGCGTCGAGCATCGCGAACTGGGCCTGACGCTGGATGGCCAGCCGCTCGACATGCTGAGCGTCGGCGAAGGCCCCAAGAATGTCTGGCTTTATGCCCGCCAGCATCCCGGCGAAAGCATGGCCGAGTGGTGGATGGAAGGCGCGCTGGAGCGCTTGACCGACGACGAGGATGCGGTGGCGCGCTATCTGCGCCAGAAGGCGACCTTCCACATCGTCCCCAACATGAATCCGGACGGCAGCCGGCGCGGTCATCTCCGCACCAATGCGGCGGGCATCAATCTCAACCGCGAATGGCATGAGCCGTCGATGGACAAGAGTCCGGAAGTCTATCTGGTGCGCGCCGCGATGGACGAGACCGGCGTTGATTTCGCCATGGACGTGCATGGCGACGAGGCGATCCCGGCGGTGTTCCTGGCCGGCTTCGAGGGCATTCCCTCGATCACCGACCGACAGCTCTCGCTCTATCATCGCTATCGCGACACGCTGGCGGCCCGCACGCCCGATTTCCAGACGCGCCTCGGTTATCCGGTGGCGAGCGGCGGCAAGGCCAATCTCGCCATGTCGACCAACCAGCTGGCCGAACGCTTCGGCGCGGTCGCGATGACGCTGGAAATGCCGTTCAAGGATAATGACGATCTGCCCGACGCCGATTTCGGCTGGTCGCCGGCCCGTTCGGCACAACTTGGCAAGGATTGCCTGGCGGTGCTGGCGGAGATGATCGAGGATATCTGACCGGGCTGATCGGGGGGCAATAGATGGAGCATGGCGGCGTGACGCGACGGACGATCCTGCACGGCGCCGGTGGCGCCATGGCGCTCGGCACTGTCGGCGCGCCGGCCATTGCCAAATCCCGCCCGTCGCGCGAGCGTCTGGAAGCCGCGCTCGCGCGCATCGCCGACCCGGCGGGGGAGGGCGGGCGCACCTATCTCACCCTCCATGCGGACAGCGCGCGGGCGGCGGCGGACGCGGCCGATGCCCGCGCCGCTTCGCCGCTCTCGCCGATCGACGGCGCGATCGTCAGCATCAAGGATCTGTTCGATGTCGCGGGTGAACCGACCCGCGCCGGTTCGCTGATCCTGGCCGATGCCCCGCCCGCTACCATGGATGCGCCGGTCGTTGCCCGGCTGAAGCAGGCCGGCGCGGTGATCGTCGGCAAGACCAACATGGTCGAATTCGCCTTTTCCGGCGTCGGCGTGAATCCCCATTATGGCACGCCGGGCAATCCGGCCGACCGGGCCCGCGTGCCGGGTGGATCGACCAGCGGCGGCGGCGTCGCGGTGGCCGATCAGATGTGCGAAATTGCTATCGGCACCGATACCGGTGGCTCCTGCCGCATCCCTGCCGCGCTGTGCGGCGTCGTCGGCTACAAGCCAACCAAGGCACGGGTGCCGACCGACGGCGCCTTCCCTTTGTCGCCCACGCTCGATTCGATCGGGCCGATCGCGACCAGTGTCGACGCCTGTTTCCGCACCGATGCGATCTTGGCGGGCGAGGCGCCCCGCCGGCTCGACCGCGCGCCGCTCAAGGGGCTGCGCGCCGCTATTCCGCAGGGCCTGCCGCTGGCCGATCTTGACGCGACCGTCGCGGCGCGTTTCGCCGATGCGCTGGCGCGACTGGGCAAGGCGGGCATGACGCTCAGCGACGAAGTCTTCCCGCAATTCGATGCGATGCAGGCGCTCCAGTCGCCGGTGCCGATCGCCTCGGTCGAGGCCTATGCCATCCATCGCGAGCGAATCGCGACCCGTGCGCAGGATTTTGATCCGATCGTGCTGGCGCGGATGCAGGCAGGCCGTGACGTGACGCCCGAACGCCATAAGCAGATGCTGGCGGAGCGCGCCGCGCTGGTGCGGTCGATGGACGCGCGCCTGACCGGACTGGACATATTGGTGCTGCCGACCACGCCGATCGTCGCGCCGACCCAGGCAGAGGTGGAGAATGCCGACGCCTTCGTCGCCCGCAACCGGCTGCTGCTGCGCAATACTGGCCTCGGCAACAGCTTCGACCTATGCGCCATTTCCCTGCCGCTGCCGCGCGAGGGCGGCCTGCCGGTCGGCCTGATGCTGATGGCGCGGGCCGGGCAGGACCAGCGCCTGTTCGCGATCGCGGCAGCGGTGGAAAAGCTGCTGGCGGTTTAGCCGAACAGTTCGTCGAGGAAATTCACCATCGCGCGGAAACTGCGCCGGTCGGCGTCGGGACTGTAGGCCAGCCCCTTTTCGGGCATATGGACGCTTTCGTCGGTGAAGGCGTGGCCGGTGTGGCCATAGGCATGAATCTGCCAGTCGCAGCCCGCCTCGGTCAGTTCCTTCGCCAGACCGACGGTCGCCTCGGGCGGCGCGATCGGATCTTCCCAGCCATGGCAGATCAGCAGCTTCGCGGTGATCGTGGCGTTGGGGAAGGGCGGTGCCTCATAGACACCGTGGAAGCTGACGCCGCCGGCAATGTCTGCGCCCGCGCGGGCCAGGTCGAGCACGCTTTTGCCGCCGAAGCAGAAGCCGATCGCGGCCGTGCGGGCGGCGTCGACCGCCGGCATATCCTTGAGCAGCGCGTGGGCGCCCAGCATCCGGTCACGCAGCAGCGCGCGGTCGGCGTTGAGTTCGTTCATGTAGCGCCCGGCATCGGGATCCTCGCGGGTGGTGCGCTTGCCCTGCCCAAAGACGTCGGCGACCAGCACCGCATAGCCCAGCGCCGCGACCTTCTCCGCATAGAGGAAGTCGGCTTCCTTGGTGCCCAGGACGTTGGGCACCAGCAGGATGCCCGGCAGCGGGCCAGCGGCGGCATCGTCGACCACGGCGACGCTTTCAAACGCGCCGCCCGGACCGTCATGGATGATCGTCTGGCGGGTGAGGACCATGAAAGCGTCTCCTGTGGATAAGTCGAAAAGTCAGATGCTGCCGAAGCCGGGGGCTTCGCCACGCGCGGCGGCATTGATACGGCGGGGGCGTTTCCAGCCGATTTGCGGGCGCTTGCGCAGGCGCAAAGTCGGCCAATGGCCGCGATCGCTGCGTTCGGCGAGGCGCATGCCCTGCGCGCGATAGGCGGCGATCACCGCATCGGCCTGTTCGTTGAGCAGGCCGGCGAGCACGATCGTGCCGCCATCCTCCACCAAAGCGCAGAGCGAAGGCGCCAGTTCGATCAGCGGCCCGGCCAGGATATTGGCGATCAGCAGGTCATAGGGCGCGCGACCGACCAGCGCGGGATGATCCACGCCGGCGGCGGTGCAGAGCGCCAGCTGGCCGGCGCCCCCGCCCAGGGCAATGCCGTTCGCCACGGCATTCTCGCGGCTGATGTCGACCGCCACCGGATCGATGTCGGAAGCAATCGCATGGGCGCGCGGCCACAATGTCATCGCGGCAAAGGCGAGCAGGCCGGTGCCGGTGCCGATATCGGCGACATTGCGAAAGCGCATGCCGACGCTGCGCATCCGGTCGATCATCGCCAGGCAGCCGGCGGTGGTCTCATGCTGGCCGGTGCCAAAGGCGCGACTCGCCTCGATCAGGAAATTGACATGGCCGGGCTGTTCGGGATCGCTGGCGACATTGCGCACATGGAAGCGGCCGGCGGTGACGGGTTCCAGCCCCTGCTGGCTCATCGTCACCCAATCCTCGTCGGGCAGCGCTTCCACCTGCGGCTTGATGCCCGATGCGCTGGGCACCAGGGTCTTGAGCAGCTTGATCGCCGCCGGGCTCGGCTTGCCCTCGAAATAAGCGTCGAGCTGCCACTTATTCTCGTCGTCCGGCTCCGCCTCGCTGGTCATCAGCACCGGCGGATGCTCCATCAGGGCGAAGGCGGCGATGTCCCCGTCCAGCGCCTCCGCTTCGGCGCGGGTGCAGGGCAGGGTGACTTTCCAGCTCTGGGCGGCTGGCGCAGCGACATCATTCATGCCGCCGCCTTTAGACCAGCGGCAGCGGCAGGAAAAGGGTCAGGCGACCTGGCGGCCGAAGTCGCTGGAGGCATGCCGCAGGCTGGACAGCTTGCCCTCGACGCTCATGAAGCCGCGTTCCAGCTGGTCGATTTCCGATGCGACCACTTCGGTGTCCTGGCGGATCGCCGAAATGGTGGTCGACATCGAGTCGGCCGCCAGCGCGGTCTCGTCGACGGCGGCGGTGATCATCGTCACGGTCTGGGCCTGGGCGTCCATGGCGTGGCGGATGCGCTGGGCACTGGCCTGCACTTCGCCGACGGTGTCGCGGATGCGCTCGTTGGTCTCCACCGACTGGCGGGTCGATGCCTGGATGGCGGCGATCTTGCCGGCAATCTCGTCGGTGGCACGGGCGGTCTGGTTGGCCAGGCTCTTCACTTCCTGCGCCACCACGGCAAAGCCGCGCCCGGCGTCACCGGCACGGGCGGCCTCGATCGTGGCATTGAGCGCCAGCAGGTTGGTCTGGCCGGCAATGTCGCGGATCAGGCCCAGGATCGATTCGATCGACTTGGCATGGTCCGACAGGGTGGCCGACATGGAAACGGCGTCGCCCGATTGCGACGCGGCGCGCTGCGCCACTTCGGCGGCGCTTTCGACCTCGGTGCGCGCGTCCTCGATCGCGCGGATCAGGCCGGCCGAGGTGCGGGCGGCCTCGCGCATCGCAAGGGCGGATTGTTCGGCGGCGGCGGCGACTTCCGACGCCTTGCCCAGCATGCCGCGGGTCGCGGCGGAGGCATCCTTGGCCTGTTCGCGCAGCGATTCGCCCAGCTGCGACGCGCCGTCGATCTCGCCCATGATGCGCTGCTCGAACAGGACGCCGAACTGCTGGCGCGCATTGCGCTGGCTTTCGGCATCGTCGATCGCGATCACATTGGCCATCAGCCCGGCATCGACCATGCCGACCTGCGCCATGATGTCGACCAGCCGGCGCCGGGTGGCGTCGTCGGCTGCGCGTTCCCAGATGATATCGGTCAGTTTCTCGTTGGCCGCGGCGACGGGCAGCAGCACGCCGCGCACGGAAATGCCGTGCTTGCGGGCGTGGCGGACGCAGGCGGTGGAGGACAGCGCCCAATCGCCGGCGCTGTAATGGCGCAGCTTCTGGCGGACATATTCATGCGCGGCGGTCTCGATCTTCGCCAGCGTCGTGGGCTGCAACCGGTTTCGCAGGCCCGAACTGTCCATATAGGTGGAGAAGAAGGTGCGCGCGGCAATCACCGCATCGTCGGCAACCAGCTGCTCGATTTCGGCCATGCCACGGGCCAGATCACCGCGGGGGTCCACTTCGGCCAGCATCTGGGCGATGGCGTTCCTGGGCGTGGTGGCGGAAGTCATGGATTGCAGAACCCCAAATAGGTGTCAGGACGAACCAGGCGGTGATAGCGCCATTTGGTTAATCACTTCTTATTTGGGCGCGCGCATCGACATGGTCCGCGCGGCTTGCCCTTCGGCGTCTTCGCTCCTAAGGGGAGCGGACTCAAAGGACATAGCAGGGACCTGGGTAGACATGGCGCGAACCACAAGCCGGCCGCTCTCGCCGCATTTGACGATCTGGAAATGGGGGCCGGCAATGGCCGTCTCCATCATTCACCGCGTGACGGGCAATGGCCTGGCCACCGCTGGTGCTCTTGGCCTCATCTGGTGGCTGATGGCCGCCGCGACCGGCCCGGAAGCCTATGCCACCTTCGTCACCTGCGCGACCTCGCCGATCGGCTATCTGGTCATGGCGGGCCTGTCCTGGTTCTTCTTCCAGCACCTCTTCTCGGGTCTGCGTCACTTCGTGCTCGACATGGGTGCGGGTTATGACCTGAAGACCAGCAAGACCTGGTCGATCCTGACCTTCGTGCTGTCGACGATCGCTACCGCCGCCTTCTGGGCCGCGATCTGCCTGGGGAAATTCTGATGGGTACCGGAACCGGAATCGGCCGCGTCCGCGGTCTTGGCTCGGCCAAGCATGGCGCGCACCACTGGCTGGCACAGCGCTACACCGCCATCGGCAATCTGCTGCTGGTTCTGTGGCTGCTCTTCAGCCTGATCGCGCTGCCCGGCCTCGATTATGAGAGCGTGGTCAACTGGATCCACAATCCGCTGGTCGCCGTGCCGCTGATGCTGATGGTCGTCAGCATCTTCATGCATCTGCGTCTGGGCATGCAGGTCATGCTGGAGGACTATGTCCACGACAAGGGCCTGGCCTTCTTCTCGATGCTGCTGCTGAACTTCTATGCCTATGCCGGCGCTGCCGCGGGCGTCTTCGCGATCGCCAAGATCGCCTTCATCGGGGTCGTCAAGTAATGAGCGAAGCCTACAAGATCATCGACCATACCTACGACACGGTCGTCGTGGGTGCTGGCGGCTCGGGCCTGCGCGCCACCATGGGCAGCGCCGAAGCGGGTCTCAAGACCGCCTGCATCACCAAGCTGTTCCCGACCCGCAGCCACACCGTGGCGGCGCAGGGCGGCATCGCCGCTTCGCTCGGCAACAACAGCCCCGACCACTGGACCTGGCACATGTACGACACCGTCAAGGGGTCGGACTGGCTGGGTGACCAGGACGCGATCGAATATATGGTGCGCGAAGCGCCGGCGGCGGTGATCGAGCTGGAACATGCCGGCGTGCCGTTCAGCCGCAACCAGGACGGCACCATCTATCAGCGTCCCTTCGGCGGCCACATGCAGAATATGGGCGCCGGCCCGCCGGTGCAGCGCACCTGCGCCGCCGCCGACCGTACCGGTCACGCCATGCTGCACGCTCTCTATCAGCAGAGCCTGAAGTATGACGCCGACTTCTACATCGAATATTTCGCCATCGACCTGATCATGGAAGATGGCCCGAACGGCAAGGAGTGCCGCGGCGTCATCGCCATCTGCATGGAAGATGGCAGCATCCACCGCTTCCGCAGCCACGCCGTCGTGCTGGCGACCGGTGGCTATGGCCGCGCCTATTTCTCGGCCACCTCGGCCCATAGCTGCACCGGCGACGGCGGCGGCATGGTGCTGCGCGCCGGCCTGCCGCTGCAGGATCTGGAGTTCGTCCAGTTCCATCCGACCGGCATCTACGGCGCGGGCGTGCTGATCACCGAAGGCGCGCGCGGCGAAGGCGGCTACCTCACCAATTCCGAAGGCGAGCGTTTCATGGAACGCTATGCCCCGTCGGCGAAGGATCTGGCGTCGCGTGACGTCGTGTCGCGCTCGATGGCGATGGAAATGCGCGAGGGCCGTGGCGTCGGCGAGCACAAGGATCATATCTTCCTGCACCTCGACCATATCGACCCCAAGGTTCTAGCTGAGCGCCTGCCGGGCATCACCGAAAGCGGCAAGATCTTTGCCGGTGTCGACCTGACCCGCCAGCCGCTGCCCGTGACCCCGACGGTCCATTACAATATGGGCGGCATCCCCTGTAACTATCATGGCCAGGTGGTGACGAAGGTCGGTGACGATCCGGAAGTCGTGGTGCCGGGCCTGTTCGCGGTCGGCGAAGCGGCCTGCGTGTCGGTCCATGGCGCGAACCGCCTGGGCTCCAACTCGCTGATCGACCTTGTCGTGTTCGGCCGCGCAACCGGCCTGTTCCTCAAGGACAACCTCAAGCCCAACACCCCGCACAAGCCGCTGCCGGCCAATGCGGCCGATCTGGCGCTGTCGCGCCTCGATCACTACCGCAACGCCAACGGCACCACCTCGACGGCGGACATCCGCATGGACATGCAGCGCACGATGCAGAAGCATGCTGCCGTGTTCCGCGACAGCGAATTGCTGGCCGACGGCGTCGTCAAGATGCAGGCGGTCAACAAGCGCCTGCAGGACGTCAAGATCGCCGACCGTTCGCTGATCTGGAACACCGACCTGATCGAGACGCTGGAACTGGACAATCTCATGAGCCAGGCCATCTGCACGATGGAAGGCGCCGAGGCCCGCAAGGAATCGCGCGGCGCCCATGCCCATGAGGATTTCCCGAACCGCGACGACGAAAACTGGATGAAGCACACCATCAGCTGGTTCGAAGGCTGGGGTGGTTCGGGCGGCAAGGTGACGCTCGATTATCGTCCGGTCCACGACTACACGATGACCGACGAGGCCGAGTATATCAAGCCGAAGGCGCGCGTATACTAAGCCGCTGGCATCATGCCGGAAATCTGAAGAGGGCGGGCCATCTGGTCCGCCCTTTTTCTTTGCCCATTGCCAGCGCGCGATCAGGCTCTAGCTTGGGTGCCGATCGATCAAGGAGGTGCCGGCGATGCGGAAACCTGTTGGACGTCAGGGGATGATCCTGCTGCCCTTGCTGCTGACGGCTGCGGCTCCGCCCCAAGATGTGGACGCGGTGCTGGCGCTGACGCGGACAACGAAAGCGACATATGCGGTCTGCACCTGGAATGTGGTGACGCCCAGCGAGGAAGTGCAGCTCAAGGAATGGGCGGCCGAATATCATCAGGGCGACCGTCACCGGGTCGAAACCCCGCGCGACCGCATCGTCGCCAATTGCGCGACCGGGGAGGCGCAGCATCTCGACGTGCGCACTGGTGAAGTGTCAACTTCGCCGTCACTCGCGGCGGCCGCCTGTGGCGTCGATGCCAACCGCAAGCTGGTCGCCAAGGAGTTTCTGGGGCGGGAGACCGGCGGTCGCTATGGCCCTGTATCCCGCATCGCGGTGGCCGATGACGGCAATCTGCGCACCTATGATGTGCTCGACGACGGCGCGATCATCGCGGCGACGATCCATGACGCCAATGACGACGCGACGGAGCGGCTGACCAGCGCGGTCCTCACCTACAGCCACAGCCTGCCCGAAGCCGATATCTTCTCCACCGCCTCGCTCAGCCGCAGCGTCGTCCCCGACGGCTGTCGCAGCTGCCATGGGGGATGAGGGAAGCGATCAGGTCACGGCAAACGGTAACAGCGCCTCATAAACCGCGATCCCCGGCTTGCCTTCCACCCGGCCACCCTGGCGCAGGATGAAGGCATGGCGGACGATCTCGGCCTGCTGCTCGATGCCATATCGGGCGAACGGCTTGCCCGGCTCGATCGCATAATCATAGCGGCAGAAGGGGTGACGCATCAGCGGCAGCCAATATTTGCCCGACCGCTGCGCCTGCCAGACATGGGTCATCTCATGGATGAACAGGCCCTGCAGGTTGAGCGGGCTGGCGCAGAAATCGTCGCAGAACAACCCGCCTTCGGGATGAAACCACAGATCGCCATCGGGCGCCATGGTCACCGCGCGCGGCTGGAAGGGCCACCATTTCCGGTTGTGGACGCGCACCCGGTCATAGGCGATCGCGTCGCCGAACATCGTCCGGGCGAGCGCGGCCTCCTCTACGGTCAGCGGACGGCTGGTCAATGCGCCTTATGCTCTTCCGTCGCATTGCCCGCTGCAGGCGCCGTCGGTGCGCTGCCGTCGGGCTTGCGGATCACCGCATCGACCAGCAACCGGTCGCCGTTCGACATCAGGAAGGTCAGTTGCATCTTGCCCCGGCTGATCGCGGTATCGTTGACGCCCCAGATCATCAAATGCTTGCCGCCCGGCGCGAAGGCCACCGTGCCCTTGGCCGGCACATCGACGCTCTCGATCGGCTGCATCGACATCATGCCGTCCTTGCCGACGCTCTCATGCATCTCGACCTTGAGCGCATAGTCGGTCATCACTCCGCGCAACTGCACCCCGGCGTCGCCGCCATGGGCCACGAAATAGCCCGCCGACGGCGTATCCATGTTGGGTGACAGCCGGACCCAGGCCTGGTCGACATAGCTCGGCGCAGGGTCGCCGCAGCCGGCAAGGGCCAGCGGCGCGGCGAGGGCGATAAGGGCAAGGGGCGCACGCATGGATCAGGGCTCCGTGACTGTCTCGTTTCCGGTCAATGCCTGACTAATCGCGCCTGATCCTTGTGCCAAGCGAAAGCGCGCCTATATCCCTTGCGCAAACCGGCCTTGCCTTGGCGCTTACGTGAGGTATGGGGCCGTCAACCGCTGAATTTATTTTGGGGTTCAAAGAGGACACAAATGGCAAAAGTTATCGGTATCGACCTTGGCACCACCAACAGCTGTATCGCTGTGATGGACGGCGGTAAGCCCAAGGTGATCGAGAATGCGGAAGGTGCGCGCACCACGCCGTCGATCGTCGCCTTCGCCAAGGATGGCGAACGTCTGATCGGCCAGCCGGCCAAGCGTCAGGCTGTCACCAATCCGGACAACACGATTTTCGCGGTGAAGCGCCTGATCGGCCGCCGCTTCGACGATCCCATGACCAAGAAGGACATGGAACTCGTCCCCTATGACATCGCGAAGGGCCCGAATGGCGACGCCTGGGTCAAGGCCGGTGGCGAGGAATATAGCCCGTCGCAGATCAGCGCCTTCATCCTGCAGAAGATGAAGGAAACCGCCGAGAGCTATCTGGGCGAAACCGTGACGCAGGCGGTCATCACCGTTCCCGCCTACTTCAACGACGCCCAGCGTCAGGCGACCAAGGACGCCGGCCAGATCGCGGGCCTCGAAGTGCTGCGCATCATCAATGAGCCGACCGCGGCCGCGCTCGCCTATGGCCTCGACAAGCAGGACGGCAAGACCATCGCCGTCTATGACCTTGGCGGCGGCACCTTCGACATCTCGATCCTGGAGATCGGCGATGGCGTGTTCGAAGTGAAGTCGACCAACGGCGACACCTTCCTGGGCGGCGAGGATTTCGACGCCAAGCTGGTCGAATATCTGGCTGCCGACTTCAAGAAGGCGGAAAGCATCGACCTCACCAAGGACAAGCTGGCCCTCCAGCGTCTGAAGGAAGCCGCTGAAAAGGCGAAGATCGAGCTGTCCTCGGCCCAGTCGACCGAAGTCAACCTGCCCTTCATCACCGCGGATCAGAATGGTCCCAAGCATCTGGTGAAGACGATCACCCGCGCCGATCTGGAGCGTCTGGTCGCCGACCTCATCAAGCGCACGATGGAGCCCTGCAAGAAGGCTCTGGCCGACGCCGGCGTGACCGCCAGCGAGATCAGCGAAGTCGTCCTGGTCGGCGGCATGACCCGCATGCCCAAGGTGCGCGAAGCCGTGAAGGAATTCTTCGGCAAGGAACCGCACACCGGCGTGAACCCGGACGAAGTCGTCGCCATGGGCGCCGCCATTCAGGCCGGCGTGCTGCAGGGCGACGTCAAGGACGTGCTGCTGCTCGACGTGACCCCGCTGAGCCTCGGCATCGAGACGCTGGGTGGCGTGTTCACCCGCATGATCGACCGCAACACCACCATCCCTGCCAAGAAGTCGCAGGTCTATTCGACCGCCGACGACAATCAGCAGGCGGTGACCATCCGCGTGTTCCAGGGCGAGCGTGAAATGGCGGCGGACAACAAGCTGCTCGGCCAGTTCGACCTGGTCGGCATCCCGCCGGCGCCGCGCGGCGTGCCGCAGATCGAAGTCACCTTCGATATCGACGCCAACGGCCTGGTCAACGTGTCGGCCAAGGACAAGGGCACCGGCAAGGAACAGCAGATCCGCATCCAGGCCTCGGGCGGCCTAAGCGACTCCGACATCGACCAGATGGTCAAGGATGCCGAGCGCTTCGCCGAAGAGGACAAGAAGCGTCGTGAAGCGGCCGAAGCCAAGAACAACGCCGAAAGCCTGGTCCACACGACCGAGGCGCAGCTGGCCGAACATGGCGACAAGGTCGACGCTTCGCTGAAGGGCGAGATCGAAGCCGCGATTGCCGAAACCAAGTCGGCGATCGAAGGCGGCGACGCCGAAGCCATGAAGGCCAAGGCGCAGGAACTCGCGACCGTCGCGATGAAGCTGGGCCAGGCGATCTACGAGAAGGAGCAGGCTGCTGCGGCCTCGCCGGAGGCCGAAGCGCCGAAGGCCGATGACGGCGTCGTCGACGCCGAATTCTCCGAAGTGGATGACAACAAGGCGTAAGCCCCATGAAACGCTCCTCGACTTCGCTTCGGGCGGACAGGCTGGTTTCTGACCAGTGCATCCGTTCGGAGCGAGGCCGGGGACCGTGCGCGCCGAGGGCGAGATGACGACCGAAATCGACTATTACGAACTGCTCGAAGTAGAACGCACAGCCGACGGGGCCGCGATCAAGAGCGCCTATCGCAAGCTGGCGATGAAATATCACCCGGACAAGACCGGGGGCTGCACCGACAGCGAGGCCAAGTTCAAGGCCGTTTCCGAAGCCTATGACTGCCTGAAGGATCCGCAGAAGCGGGCGGCCTATGACCGGTTCGGTCATGCCGCGTTCAAGCAGCAGCAACAGGGCGGCGGTGGTGGCGGATTCCACGGCGGCGCCGGTGGTTTCTCCGACCTTGGCGATATTTTCGAGACGATCTTTGGCCAGGCCGGCTTTGGCGGCGGCGGTGGCGGACGCCAGCAGCAGCGCCGTGGCGCGGACCTGCGCTATGATCTCGAAATCTCGCTGGACGAAGCCTATCATGGCAAGAAGACCGAGATCCAGATCGAGGTGTCGGCCGCTTGCGACAGCTGCGAAGGTTCGGGCGCCCAGCCGGGCACCGGGGTCAAGACCTGCGGCACCTGCCATGGCCATGGCCAGGTGCGGGCACAGCAGGGCTTCTTCGTGGTGGAGCGGACCTGCCCCAGCTGTCATGGCGCGGGCCAGGTGATCGAAAGCCCCTGCAAATCCTGTCGCGGCGAAGGCCGGGTCGATCGGCCCAAGACGCTGTCGGTCAATATCCCGGCGGGCGTTGACGAAGGCACCCGCATTCGCCTGTCGGGCGAGGGCGAGGCCGGTGCGCGTGGCGCGCCGGCAGGCGACCTCTACATCTTCCTGCATGTGAAGCGGCACAGCATCTTCGAACGGGATGGCACCACGCTATTCTGTCGCGTGCCGGTCAGCATCACGACGGCGGCGCTGGGCGGAATGATCGAAGTGCCGGGCCTCGATGGCCAGCGGCACGAGATCAAGATCCCGAGCGGTATCCAGTCGGGCAAGCAGATCAAGCAGCGTGGCGCCGGCATGCCGGTGCTGAACGGCCGCGGTCAGGGCGACCTGGTCGTCCAGGTCGATGTCGAAACGCCGACCAAGCTGACGGCCAAGCAGCGCGAGTTGCTCGAAGCCTTCCGCGAGACCGAGACCGGCGAGGAATGCCCGCAATCGAGCGGCTTCTTCGGCAAGCTCAAGGAATTGTGGGGGGACTGATCCTCCCCACAGGACTGGTCAGGGCGTGGCGCTGGTGCGCCGCGCCCACCAGTAGAAGGGCAGGCCGCCCGCCATCAGCAGGAAGCTGGCGCCGCTGGGAATGAGGCCGGCGCCCCATAAAGTCCAGCAGGCATAGGCGAGGCCAATCGCCGCCGCCGGCACGGCAATCCGCAGCCGCAGCGCGGCCAGCGCACAACCCACATAGAGCCACAGCGTAGCCGATGTCGCGAGCAGCGCCATGGCGGTGAACAAGGCCACCAGCCCTTGCAGGCTGTTGGCGACCAGCAGCAGGCTGGCAAGGATGCTCGACAATATCAGTCCGCGCACCGGCGTACCGCGCGCATCCGTGCCCGCCAGCCAGGCCGGCAGTTCGCCTGCGCGCGCCATCGCCAGCGGCACCTCACCCTGCAACAGGGTCCAGCCATTAAGTGCGCCAAGGCAGCTGATGACGACGAAGGTCGCGATCAGGCTGGCGGGACCGGCCGACCAATAATGGGTGACATAGGCGCCGAAGGGCGATCCGGTCTGGCTTTCCGCGCCGGGCAGGGTGAGTGCGATGCCGGAACAGACGAACAGATAGAGCAGGCCGGTGACGGCCGTGCCGATCATCGTCGCGCGCGGCACGGTGCGGGCGGGATCCTTGACCTTGTCGGCCGCGACCGAGGCGGATTCGAAACCGAGCAGGGCCCACAGCGTCAGTGCCGCCGCTGCCGTGATGCCGCTGCCGGTAAAGCCCTGGGCCGGGAAGGGCACGATTTCCGCCGTGCCGCGCCCGATCGTCAGCGCCAGCAGCACCAGCACGACCAGGATCGGCACGACCTTGATGATCGTCGTTACCAGTTGCGCCGTGCCGGCGGCATGGGCGCCGCGCAGGTTGATCGCGGTGGTCAGCCAGATGAAGCCGATCGAGCAGAGCGCGCCCATGCCCGGCCGGTTCAGCACCGGCAGCAGGCTGGACAGGTTGGCGGTGGCCGCGACCGCGATCGTCACATTGGTGATGATGATCGACAGCCAGTAGATCCAGCCGATCGCGAAGCCGGCCAACGGGCCATAGGCGCGCGCGCTCATCTGCGCGGCATTGGCATCGGGCATGGCGACGGTCAGCCGGGCGATCACGAAGGCCAGGATCAAGGAGCCGGCGATGGTGAACACCCAGGCGGCGACCGCATCCCAGCCGAAGGGGGCGAGCGCAGCGGGCAGCAGGAACACGCCCGATCCGATCATATTGCCCATGACCAGCGCTATGCAGGCGGCGAGCCCCAGCGTCCGCACCGGGCGGTGGGGGATCACATCCTGTGCCGGCGGCGGGCTGTCCATCATCCCTGTCTATCGGTGAAAAGGGGGCAGGGCCAGAGCGGATCGTTGCGCCTTCGTTCGGACTTGCATGGCGGCGCGCTTCGGGTGATCCTTGGCCGAGGACAGGGCAGGAGAGGCGGGACATGCGACCGATCGCGATAGGCGTGTTGATGCTTCTGTCCTCGTCGCTCGTCGCAGCCGATGCGGACGATCCGATCGTCGTCACTGCCGCCAAGCTGCGCAAGGTCGGTATCGACTATGATGTGCGCGGCCGCGATCTTGTCCGCTGCACGATCACGCGCAGCAGCGGCGAAGATCGGGTCGATCAGGCGATGTGCGAGTTCGTGCGCCAGTGCGTCGCCGATGGTCATGGCCGACGGCGCGAGGCACAGGCCTGCGTCAGCGACCGGATCGCGGCGCTGGTCGATGCGGATATGGAGGCGGAGGATGTGGTCCTCGTCCGTCCCGCGGCGCTGGAACAGGCGCGACAACCGGTCGCTTCGGTCGCGCTGCCCGGTCCGCAGATCAGCCTGCCGCCGGCCGAGCGGGATGCGGACATCCTCGTGACCGGATCGCGCTACCGGATCAGGCCGGGCCTGTGGGAGATCGAGAAGGGGCGGATGTTCGGCCAGATGGTGGGGTTCAAGTTACCGGGTGCTCGTCGGGCCAATGGAACACCGCCCGCGCCACCGGGCTATCGATATCAACTATGCCTCAGCCGTAGTGATGCGGAGACGCTGCAGCAATTTGTCGATGATCATTTCGAGCGCGAGGGGCTCAAGGGCTGCATGCTGGCACGCATGGAAGTGGAGGAAGGGCGTCTCAGCGTCACCCGATCCTGTCCGTCGCGTTACGGCACCATGGACATGCGGCTGAGCGCGCGCTTGTCGGCCGACGCGATCGAAGGGGTGATGCTCGCTGCGATCGACATGGATAACGCTCGTGGCGAGGCGCGATACCTACTCAACGGCCGCCGCATCGGCGAATGCCCGCCCTCCCGGCCCGAAGGCGCGGCAGGGCGGGATTAAGGCTGATTAGGCCGCCAGGAACATGTCCGGGTCTAGCGCCATCAGCGTGTCGGCGCCGCCCTCGATCTTGCGGCGGAGCGAACCGGCGTCGGGCATGATGCGCTCGGCAAAGAAGCGCGCGGTGACCAGCTTGGCTTCCAGGAAGCCGGCATCGCCCTCGCCCGCATCGATCAGGCCGGTGGCGGCCTTCGCCATGCGCAGCCACATCAGGCCGGTGGCGACGATGCCCAGGATGTGCATGTAATGATGCGCGCCGGCCCCGGCATTGTCGGGGTTCTTCATCGCGTTCTGCATCAGCCACATGGTCGCCGCTTCAAGCTGGCCCTTGGCCTTTTCGAGCGCATCGGCGAAGCTCGCCAGCTTCTCGTTGGTCTTGGCCTCGGCGATTTCGGTGGCCAGGATCTTGAGGAAGGCCTGGAGCGCGCGGCCGCCATTCATCGGCAGCTTGCGGCCGACCAGATCCATCGCCTGCACGCCATTGGTGCCTTCGTAGATCTGGGCGATGCGGGCGTCGCGCACATACTGTTCGACGCCATTTTCCCAGATATAGCCATGGCCGCCGAACACCTGCTGGCTGGAGACGGCAACGTCGAAGCCCTTGTCGGTGCCATAGCCCTTGATCACCGGGGTCAGCAGCTGCAGCAGATCGTCGGCCGCCTGACGTTCTTCCTCGGTCGCGGCGCTGTGCGACAGGTCATGCTGCAATGCGCCCCACAGGATCAGCGCGCGCAGGCCCTCGGTCAGCGCCTTGCCTTCCATCAGCATGCGGCGGACATCGGGATGGACGAACAGCGTGTCGGCCTTTTCCTCCGGCTCCTTGGGGCCGGTGAGCGCGCGGCCCTGGCGACGGTCCTTGGCATAATGGACGGCGTTCTGGAACGCGATCTCGCCCTGGCCCAGACCCTGCAAGCCGACGCCCAGGCGCGCGGCGTTCATCATGATGAACATGGCGGCCAGCCCCTTATTCTCCTCGCCGACCAGCCAGCCCTTGGCGCCGTCATAGTTCATGACGCAGGTGGCGTTGCCGTGGATGCCCATCTTGTGTTCGAGCGAGCCGCAGGACACGGCATTGCGATCGCCCAGCGAGCCATCTTCATTGACGATGAACTTGGGCACGACGAACAGCGAAATGCCCTTGCTGCTGTCGGGCGCACCCGGCGTCTTGGCGAGGACGAGGTGGATGATATTCTCCGCCAGGTCATGCTCGCCGGCCGAGATGAAGATCTTGGTGCCGCTGATCGCGAAGCTGCCATCCCCGTTCGGCACGGCCTTGGTCTTGATGAGGCCGAGGTCAGTGCCGGAATGGGGCTCGGTCAGGTTCATCGTGCCGGTCCAGACGCCCGACACCATGTTGGGCAGATAGGTGGCCTTCTGCTCGTCGCTGCCCTTGGCGATCAGCGCGGCGATCGCGCCGGCGGTCAGGCCATGATACATTTCGAACGCCTGGTTGGCCGACAGCACATATTCGGTGACAGCGGTGGCGACGACATTGGGCAGGCCCTGGCCGCCAAATTCGGTCGGCGCGTGCAGCGTGGTCCAGCCGCCCTCGACAAACTGGTCATAGGCCGCCTTGAAGCCGGTCGGCGTGGTGACGCTGCCGTCGGCATGACGGGTACAGCCTTCCTTGTCGCCCACGGCGTTGATCGGGAACAGCACTTCCGACGCGATCTTGCCGCCTTCGGTCAGGATCGCCTCGACCAGGTCGGGGGTCGCATTCTCGAAACCGGGCAGATTGGCGTAGCGCTCCAGCCCGACGACATGGTCGAGCACGAAGCGGGTGTCGCGGACAGGGGCGTTGTAGCTGGGCATGAATCTTCTCCAGGCGTTTTTGTTCTGCTGCGGGGGAACCGACGATGCGGCTCCGGCTTATTTCTCGATCGTTCCGATGAAGCTCGCCAGTTCGGCGATGGCGGCATCGATATCGTCCTTCTGGCGGGTCAGAAGGTCGATGCGCGCGCGGCACTTGTCGATCGTCACGCGGCGCTGTTCCTCATGCCCCTCGTCGGCGTCGTAGAGGTCGATCATCTCGCGAATATCGTTGAGGCTGAAGCCCACGCGCTTGCCGCGCAGGATCCAGGCAAGGCGGGCGCGGTCGCGGCGCGAATAGACGCGGGCCAGGCCCTGGCGCTCCGGTGCGATCAGCCCTTCATCCTCATAGAAGCGCAGGGCACGGGCGGTGACGCCGAACTCCTCGCTGAGGTCGGTGATGCTGTAGCTCTGCTGGTCACGGTCATCGGGAAGCTCGATGCCGGCAATGCTGGTGCGCGTGTTCATGAGCAAAGACTATGACGGCTTTACGTTTACGTCAAGGTTAGAAGATGCGCAGGACGATCGGCCGTGCCACGGCCTCGGGGAATAGCATTTCGGGCGATTTGCGACTATGGGCGGCGCCATGATCCGTCTTTCCGGTTTGAAACTGCCCCTCGACCATTCGGCCGAGGCGATGCCCGTCGCCATCTGCGAACGCCTGGGGCTGGAGCCGCAGCAACTGCTTGGCCACAGCGTCGTGCGGCGCGGCAATGATGCGCGCCGCCGCAGCGCGATCCAGCTGGTCTATACGCTCGACATCGACGTGGCCGACGAGGCCGCGGTGCTGGAGCGCTTTGCCAAGGACCATGATGTCCGGCCGACGCCCGACACCAGCTACAAGTTCGTCGCCCATGTGCCCGACGGCTGGCAGGGCAAGCGCCCGGTGGTGATCGGGGCGGGGCCGTGCGGCCTGTTCGCCGGCCTGATCCTGGCGCAGATGGGGTTCAAGCCGATCATCCTGGATCGCGGCAAGGTGGTGCGCGAGCGGACCAAGGACACCTGGGGCCTGTGGCGCCGGGCCGAACTCAACCCCGATTCCAATGTCCAGTTCGGCGAGGGGGGCGCCGGTACCTTCTCCGACGGCAAGCTCTATTGCCGGGTGAAGGATCCCCGCTTCCTGGGCCGCAAGGTGCTGGAGGAGTTCGTCGCCGCCGGCGCACCCGACGATATCTTGTGGGAAGCGCACCCCCATATCGGCACTTTCCGCCTGGTCTCGATGGTCGAAGCGATGCGCAAGCAGATCGAGTCGCTCGGCGGCGAATATCGCTGGCAGCACCGCGTCGACGATCTGGTGCTGGAACGGCAGGGCGACGGCACGCAGAAATTGCGCGGGCTGGTGCTGCATGACGGCAGCGTGATCGAGGCGGATCATGTGGTGATGGCGGTGGGCCACAGCGCCCGCCCGACCTTCGAGATGCTGCACGGCAAGGGCGTGCATATCGAACCCAAGCCCTTCTCGATCGGCGTGCGGATCGAGCATCCGCAAAGCTGGGTCGACAAGGCGCGCTATGGCAATTGCGCCGGCCATCCCGATTTGGGTGCGGCGGCCTATAGCCTCGCCCATCATTGCGCCAATGGGCGGACCGTCTACAGCTTCTGCATGTGTCCGGGTGGCCGGGTGGTCGCCGCCACTTCGGAGGAAGGGCGCGTCGTCACCAATGGCATGAGCCAGTATAGCCGCGCCGAATTCAACGCCAATTCGGGGCTGGTCGTCGGCATCGATCCGGCGCGCGATTTCCCGGAGGGGCCATTGGCCGGGATCGAACTGCAGCGCCATTGGGAAAGCCTGGCCTATGTCGCGGGCGGTTCTTCCTATTGGGCGCCGGGGCAGACGGTGGGCGACTTCCTCGCGCATCGGCCTTCGACCCAGCTGGGATCGGTCGTGCCCTCCTACAAGCCGGGGGTCACGCCGACCGACCTGTCGCTCTGCCTGCCCGACTATGTGATCGAGGCGTTTCATGAGGCGCTGCCGGCCTTTGGTCGCCAGATCGCCCGCTATGACGATCCCGACGCGGTGATGACCGGCGTGGAAACCCGCACCTCCTCGCCGATCCGCATCACGCGCGGCAAGGATTTTCAGAGCCTCAACGTTGCCGGCCTCTACCCGGCGGGCGAGGGCGCGGGCTATGCCGGGGGTATCCTCTCGGCGGCGATCGACGGCATCAAGGTGGCCGAGGCGGTGGCGGTTCAGATGGTCCAGTCCTGATCTGCGACGGGTTTGACATCGCCCGGTCATGAAGCCGTCACGGCCCTGACCCGTCTTCGTCCCTTCGGCGTCATCGCACCGTCAATCCAGCGTAACGGGCGGGCGCTATTGCGGCGCCATGCTGAACCCGATCGACCGTTGCATGCGCATCTCCCCGGCCGACAAGGCCCGGCTGCGCCTCCTGTTCCTGGCCAAACATGCCTGCAAGGGCGGCGGCGCCGACAGCGTGGATGGCAATCATGCCGTCTATCATCATGAGATGCGATCGACGCTGGAGGCGATCGGCCTCCATGTCGCGGTCGCCGACAGCTATGATGCGCTGTTCGACAAGCCCGATGTCGACTTCGTCGTCACCCTGCTCAATCGCGGCGGCTTCCAGAATAGCGAGATGCTGGCGCCGCTCCTGCTGTCCTGGCGCGGCGTGCCCTTCCTGGGCGCTAGTCCGATCCTGCGCGGTGTGTCGGACGACAAATATCTCTCCAAGCTGATCGCCCGCGCCCATGGCGTGCCGACCATGCCAGCGCGCATCCTGCGCCGCGGCGCGATGCCGGCCGGCCCGGAATTTCAGGCGGAACGGCTGGTGGTGAAGCCCAACGCGTCCTCGGCCTCCTGGGGCCTCGCAATGGTCGACAGCTGGGCGGAGGCCCATGCCCATGCCGATCATCTCCATGGCCTGGGCCATGACGTGCTGGTCGAGGCCTGGGCGCCCTTGCTCGACGTGGCCGTGCCGGTCGTCGGCGGCAGCGGTGGCCAGCCCTGGATTCTCCCGCCGATGATGTATGTGCCGGCCGATCCGCATCGCGAACGCAGCTATGAGGAGAAGCGCGGCTTGATCGATGCGGGCGATGATCCGCTGATCCTGGTCGAGGACCATGACCTGCGGACGCGGCTGGAGGATATGACCCGCCGCCTGCTGCCCGAACTCTGGCCGTTCGACTATGGCCGGTTCGAGTATCGCTACGATCCGGCGTCGGGCGAGCTGCTGTTCATGGAAGTGAACCTGTCCTGCAATCTCTGGTCGAAGAAGACGATCTCGCGCTCGGCCGCGTCGATCGGCGTCGATCATCAGAGCCTGGTCGAAACCATCGTCGCGCACAGCCTGGCCCGCCATGGCCTGCTGACCGAAATGCCGGTGCTGGAGGCTGCCTGATGCCGGGGACAGCGACGGCACTGGTATTGGCCGGCAAGCGCGATGGAGCGACCGATCCGCTCGCGCTGGCAGCAGATGTCACGCATAAATGCCTTGTCCCGGTCGCTGGCCAGCCGATGCTGGTTCATGTGATCGAGGCGCTGGCGGCCAGCCCGCGCATTGGCGAAATCCGGGTCGCGATTGAGGATGTGGCGGTGCTCGATGCCCTGCCGCAACTGCGCGGCCTGCGGAACACCGGGCGGCTGGTCGCGATTCCGGCCCGGCCCAATCTGGTCGATTCCGTGCTGGCCGCAGCCGACGGCGCGCGCTTCCCGCTGCTCATCACCACCGCCGACAATGTGCTGCTGACGCCCGATGCACTGGCCGAGATGCTGGACGGTTGCGCGGCGCAAGGGGCTAATGCCGGCGTCGCTTTCACCCGCCGCGCGTCGGTGCTGGCGGCCCATCCGCAGGGGCAGCGCAAATTCTATCGCTTCGCCGACGACGAATTTTCCAACTGCAACACCTATTGGCTGAAGGATGCAAAGGCGCTGGCAGCGGCCGAGACCTTCCGCTCGGGCGGGCAGTTCGTGAAGCATCCGATGCGGATCATCGGCGCCTTCGGCCTGATCAACCTGATCCGTTTCCGCTTCGGCATCGGCACGCTGGGCCAGGCCTTTGCGCGCTTTTCCCGCCGCTTCCGCATGGTGATCGCGCCGGTGATCCTGAGCGACGGTGCGGTCGCGATCGACGTCGACAATGCGCGCAGCCATGGCGTGGCAAGCGAATTGCTGGAGCGGCGGCTGGCGCGGGTCGAGGCGGCCTGACCCTTGTTCACGTTGCGTGCGTTGCCCCCGGCCGACGGCAATGTCCTGCTGGCGGCCTATCATGACGGATTGCGTCGCCACTGGCCGCTGGGCCGGCGAACGGTTGCGCGGCTGATCGCGGCGAGCGGGCGCAGCGGCTGGGCGGCATCGGAACGACGCTTGCTGTGCGAGACGGTGCGGGCGCAGGGGCTCAGCATGCGCGATCGCAAGGGGCTGCATCGGCTGCTCAATCCCGGTGCCTTTCCGGCCGAGGCCAATCCGCTCAAGAACAAGCAGCTTTTCGCCCGCCATGCCGCTGCCGCCGGCCTGCCGGTGCCCGACAGTTTCGCGCTGGAGACGAGTGATATCGCCAGCTGGCTGCACGGCCAGAGCGTCATCATCGCCAAGCCCAGCTATTGCTCCAAGGGGCAGGGTGTGGTGCGCTTCGAAAAGAAGGGCGGACGCTGGGAAGGGGCCGAAGGGCCGATCGCCGACGACGCGCTGCGCGCGCGCCTGCTGGCGCTGTGGGCGGCCGGCGGGGTGATCCAGCGCTGCCTGGCTACCCATGAAGCGCTGGCGGACATGTCGCCGGGCGCGCTGCCGACCTTGCGCGTGGTCACCTGCCTGGACGAGGTTGGCACGCCCGAGGCCTGCGCGCTGGCGCTGCGCCTGTCGGCCGGCGGCGGGCGCCCTGTGGATAATTTCAACGCCGGCAATCTGGTGCTGTCGGTCGATGCCGACGGGCATTGCGGGCCGGTGTGGCAGGCGGGACCGGACGGCGCGCCGATCCGCTGTGACCGGCATCCGCTGACCGGCGCACTTATCAGCGGCCGGCCGGTGCCTGATCTGGATGCCGCCGTGGCGCTGGCGCTGCGGGCGCATCTCGCTTTCCGATCGGGCTTTACCGTGATCGGCTGGGATGTTGGCCTGACGCCGGACGGCCCGGTGCTGGTCGAAGGCAACTGGAACCCCGGCACCGACATCATGCAACTGGTGAGCGGCCGGGGGCTGGCCGACAGCCGGCTGGGCGCGCTTTACTGCCATCATCTGCGCCATCTGCCGCCGCAGCGCTGGCAGGCGGCCGGCGCGATCGAGCGCGACCCGCGCCGGGCGTGATCATCCTCTATGTCCATGCGCTGGCCGCGACCGGCGTGGTGCGCAATGTCCGTATCCTGGCCGCCGAACTGGCGGCGCGCGGTCTGGCGGTCGAACTGGTGACGGCGCTGCCGGGTGGCGAGGGCGTGACCGGCGTGCCGCATCATGCGCTGCTGGCCGGACCGTACCCGTCGCGCCCGCGCGAAAAGCTGCAGGCGATCGCGGCGCTGCGGCGGCATTTGCGATCGCGGGGACAAGCGACGCTGATTTCGGCGGGCAATCATGGCCATGGCACGGCCTGGGCGGCGAGCCAGGGACTGCGCGACGTGCGGCGCATCTATCGCATCAGCAACGATCTCATGCGCAACGCGGCGGGCGCGCCGTCGGGCGGGCTTGGGCGCATCGGCCGCACCGCGATGGCGCGGCTGCTGGCGCGCGACGCCGATCATCTGGTGCTGGTGTCGCCGACCTTGGCGGATACGCCTGCTTTTGCCGGCGCGGCGCGGGCGGGCAAGGTGGCGGTGATCCCCAATGGCATCGATGCCGATGCCGCCCGCTTCCTGGCGGACGGGCCGGTGCCGCATCGCTGGATGGGGCGCACGCCGCCGGTGATCCTGGCGATCGGCCGGCTGGCGCCGCAGAAGAATTTCGCCACCTTGCTCGCGGCCTTCGCGATCCTGCGGCGGCAAAGGCCGGCGCGCCTCATCATCCTGGGCGAAAGTCGCGACCGCGCCTGTGACAGCCTGCGGGCGCAGGCGGCGGCGTTGGGCGTGGCCGCGCATATCGACCTGCCCGGCACGGTCGACAATGTCTTCCCCTGGCTGGCCCATGCCGATGCCTTCGTCCTGCCGAGCTGGTGGGAGGGATCGCCCAATGTGTTGCTGGAGGCGATGGCCGTGGATGTGCCGATCGTCGCGTCGCGCAGCGCCGGCAACGCCGTCGACCTGCTCGATGATGGACGGTGCGGACTGCTGGTCGATCCGGCCGATGCGGCGGCGATGGCCGATGCGCTGGCACGGCAACTGGACCTCGCCACCGCGATCCGCCCCGGCGACCGGATCGACCATTTCGGCTTGGATGCGCTGTCGGATGCCTGGGTGCGGCTGCTGCGCTAGGCGTTACGGAATTGCCTTGGCGTCTGCCCGGTCCAGCGCTTGAAGGCGCGGCCGAAGCTGGTCTGTTCGGCATAGCCCAGCCGCTCCGCCACCTCGTCGATCGGCATCGGCGTTTGGCGCAGATAGATGCGGGCGAGTTGCTCGCGCTGTTCCTCGACCAGATCGCTGAAATGCAGGCCATGGGCGGCGAGCCGGCTTTGCAGCGTCCGCACCGACAGGCCCATCCGGTCGGCGCAGCGCTCGATCGCGCAGGTGCCTGCCGGCAGCGCGCCGCGCACATAGGATCGCGCCCGTTCCGCCATGTCGGCATGGTTGAACAGGCGCAGCCGACCCAGATAGCCGCCGACCAGCCGATAGGTCAGCCGATTGGCCGTTGCGATCGGCAGGTCGAGCAAGGCGGCGGAAAAGCCGATCGCGCTGCCCGGCGCGCGCGGGCGGACGGCCGTGCCCAGCAACGCCTCTATCTCGATCAGTTCGCGTGGGCTGGGATCAGCGGAAAATTGCACCCAGGCGGCGCGGAAGCGCTGGCCGCTGACGGTCCGCAACAGCAGCAGGATCAGCATCATCGCCTGATAATTGGCCTGGTCGTTGAAGCCGAGATCGGCGCCGACCACCCAGCGCAGTTCGGCCATGCCGCCTTCTTCCACCAGTTCCAGCTGCGCCTCGGGCGAATGGGCGACCGGCAGGTAGCGGATCAGGCTGGCGATCGCGGCGCGCAGGTCCGGCGCGGCGCGGCAGACGGCGGTGACGCCGCCAAAAATGTCGGCGTCCTGGGTCGCGGCAAGGTGGAGGCCGAATAGCGGATCGTCGAACAACAGGCTGCAATATTCGAACATCGCCGCCACCTGCTGGCAGGCGATATGGCTGTCGGGATCGGCCAGCACCATCGGGTCGAGGCCATGCTGGGCGAGAATGCGGCGCGGCGCCCCACCGCGTGCGCGGACATAATCGGAAAAGCCGCGCAGATTGGCCGCGCGCATCTGGCCGGCGGCCGGCACCGCCTCCAGCGGGCCTTCCAGCCCGAAGAAAAAATCCTGCTCCTCCATCGCGCGCCTGTCTGCCTGCTTGTCGCGTCGCTGCGTATCATATCGATAAAGCTGCGCCTAATGCCAATACGCCATCGCCGCCCCATGCCAGCCTGCCGGGCATAAGAGAGATGGGAGAGAGCAGCATGGCCAGGGCAAGCGCGGCAGCGCTCAAGCGCGAGGCGGCGCAGTTCGTGCATTATGAGAAGGACCGGGCGCGCAAGATCGCGACCATCACCTTCGACCGGCCGGGCAAGGCCAACACGACCACGATCGGCATGCGCCTGCTGTTCGGCGAGATCATCCACAAGGCGAATATCGACGATGATGTGAAGGTGCTGGTGATCCGCGGCGCCGGCCAGGATCTGGGATCGGGCGGCGACATCAACGAACATGGCGACATGTATCTGCATCCCGGCGCGGAGGATGATTTCCTGCCCGACCTGGAGATTGACGATCCCGACGTGCGCTATCCGCCGCCCGGCTCCTATCGCTTCCTCCACGGCCTGACCGACCATTATGCCAAGGGCTATGCCGGCAACCGGCCGCTGCAGGAATTCAAGAAGATCAGCATCGTCGAGGCCAAGGGCTATTGCTATGGCTGGCATTTCTACCAGTGCGCCGACGCCGACCTGATCGTCTCGTCCGACGACGCGCTCTTTGGCCATCCCTCCTTCCGCTATGCTGGCTGGGGCCCGCGTATGTGGCAATGGCTGGAAATGGTCGGCATTCGCCGCTTTTCCGAAATGCTGTTCACCGGCCGCCCTTTCACCGCCGCCGAGATGATGGACTGCAACTTCGTCAACGCCGTCGTGCCGCGCGACGCGCTGGAGGCGGAGACCGACAAATATGCCGATGCCTGCGCCCGCACCCGGCCGCTCGACGTGGTGGTCGCGCAAAAGACCTTCATCGAGGCCTATAAGCAATATCGCGGCGAATATATGGGCAGCCTGCTCACCGGCTGGCTGGAAGGCATGCTGCCGCTGATGAAGAGCGACCGGCCGACCGATATCGATCTGGGCGCTGGCGGCTTCGACCAGGGCATCGCCCACACCGTCAAGAATAATGACCTCAACTATCCCCCGGAATGGCGGCTGAGCCGCGCCGGCCGGGCACAGCGCTGAAAGGAGCGGATGCGATGATCGAGACGCTCTTCAGCCTCGACCGAGGCAATTATCACGAATGCCAGCACCTGTTTCGCGGCGAGCGCGAGCAGGAAT
The DNA here is from genome assembly GCF_013001025.1 of Sphingobium yanoikuyae. Classification (NCBI taxonomy): domain Bacteria; kingdom Pseudomonadati; phylum Pseudomonadota; class Alphaproteobacteria; order Sphingomonadales; family Sphingobiaceae; genus Sphingobium; species Sphingobium yanoikuyae. The sequence continues at coordinate 5,148,583 of NZ_CP053021.1, forward strand.
ATTATCGCGGCGATTACTGGATGGAGGAAGGCTCCATCATCGACGTGGAGGCACGGCGCAAGTCCGCCGGCCCCAGCGCGGCGATCCTGCTGCGATCGGCCACCCGCCTCTTCTTCCGCCGCACCCGCCAGCACATCCGCGAGGATGGCACCGACCTCACCGTCCTGTGGTTCGTGAAGCGGGGCCGACTGGTCTTTTCCAACCAGCTTGGCAGTCGGGCCGCCCAATATGGCGATTTCCTGATGACGCGCTCGACCGCGCCCTTCCTGATCGAATGCCAGCCCGATGCGCAGGGCGTGCATGAGGTGCTGCATGTGACGGTGCCGACCCATGTGCTGCGCGGCTTCGTCGATTGCGATGCCGGGGCGGGCATATTGCTGCCGATGCAGCGGGCGGAACTGGGGATCGCCGACGGCATCCTGGCCGGCCTGTTCCAGCGCGACGCCGATGTGGCGGAGGAAACCACGCGGACATTGGTGGAGGCGGCGCTGGCGGTGATCGGCCAGGGGCTGCGCCATGATGTGCGCGCGGTGCCGCCGCGTCCCTCCGTCGCGGAAAAGCGCTTTGCTGATGTTCGCCGCTTCGTCGAGGTGCATCTGTCCGATCCGGGCCTGTCCGCCGCGATGACGGCCAAGGGCTGCGGCATTTCACCGCGCTATCTCACCACCCTGCTCAAGCAGAATGGCACCAGCTTTTCCGACCTGATCTGGCAGCGCCGGCTGGAGCAGGCGCGGGCCTGGATGGCGCGATCCGACGCAGCGAGCATCTCGATCAGCGAGATCGCCTATGCCGTCGGCTTCAAGAGCCCGGCTCATTTCAGCCGCATGTTCAAGCGCGTCTATGCCCGCAACCCCAGCGACTATCGCGCGGAGGCTGCGCCGCCGCCGCCGGTTGCGTTGCATTGAGCGGGAGGGGCGCATGACCATGCAAGGGAGCATCACTGAGCCACCGGTGCTGATCGGCAATGACGCCTATGTCTCGCAATCCTATGCCGATGCCGAAGCCACGAAACTATGGCCCAAAGTCTGGCAGGTCGCCTGCCGGGAAGAGGAAATCCCGGAGGTCGGCGACTATGTCACTTATGACATTGTCGATGACTCGATCATCGTCGTGCGCGCCGCGCCCGACCGGATTGCCGCCTATTTCAACGTCTGCCGCCATCGCGGCCGGCAACTGACCGAAGGGTGCGGCAATGCGAAGCGGCTGGTCTGCCCCTTCCATGCCTGGAGCTGGGATCTGGACGGCAATAATGTCGGCGTCGTCCGCAAGGATGCCTAGGGCGACGGCCTGAAGGCCGATGCGCTGCGGCTGCGCGACGTGCGTGTCGACACATGGGGCGGCTGGGTGTTCGTCTGCATGGACCCGGACGCGCCGCCGCTGCGTGACTATCTGGAGCCGGCGGCATCGATGCTCGACCCGTTCGAGCTGGAGCAGATGCGCTATCGCTGGCGCCAATGGCTGCATTTTCCGTGCAACTGGAAGGTCGCGATCGAGGCGTTCAACGAGGGCTATCATGTTGCCGGCACCCATCCGCAACTGACCAGATATTCGCCCAAGCCGACCTGGAGCGATGGGCGCGGCATCCATGGCGTGTTCGGATCGCAGGCGCGCGAGGGCACGGGCGGCGCGACCGCCGGCGCGGCCGGCGCGGCGGACATGCGCCAGGGGCTGGCGGATTCACTCAACCAGCTGTGGGAGGAAGTGAACGGCACCACCACCGAAACGATGGTGCGGGTCGCCAATTTGTTGGTCGAGGAACTGCCCGAAGGGACGCCGCCCGCCGAGGTGCAGATGCACCTGATGCGCCGCACGGTGGAGGAGGATGCCAGGCGCGGGGTGAACTGGCCGCGCATCGACCCGGCCCATTTCGCGGCGGCGGGCAATGTCTGGCACATCTTCCCCAACACGGTGATCATCCACGGGCCGACCTTCGCGCTCTGCTATCGCGCCCGGCCCGACGGCCATGATCCCAATCGCTGCATCTTCGAGGTCTATACGCTCGAACGTTTCCCCGAAGGCACCGAGCCGCGCCCCGCCAATCTCCACAGGCCCGACATGGACGAGGCAAGCTGGCGCAAGGTGCTGTGCCAGGATTTCTCCAACATGGGCGCGGTGCAGCGCGGCCTGCGCTCGCGTGGCTGCGACGGGTTGCGGCCCAGCCCGATCGAGGAACGGGCGATCATCAATTTCCACCGCGTGCTGGCCGACTATCTCGGCACCGGCGCGCCGCAACCGATCGAATAGGGACGTTCAATGGCCGACATGGAACATCATAATGCCAGCGCCGTGCTGGATACCAGCGACGTCGACCAATGGATCGGCAAGCCGGTCATCTTCGCCGAGATGTGGGACGCCTGCAACGCGACCGACATTCGCCGTTGGGTGCAGGCGATGGACTATCCCAATCCGATCCACTGGGATGAGGAATTTGCCCGCGCCTCGCGCTTCGGCGGCATCGTCGCGCCGCAGAGCTTCACCGTGGCGATGGACTATGGCCATGGCTGTCATCCGGCCTGCGTCGGCAAGGTGCCGGGCACCCACCTGATCTTTGCCGGCGAGGAATGGTGGTTTTACGGCACACCCGTTCGCCCCGGCGACAAGCTGGTGCAGAGCCGCCGCTTCGACGGCTATTCGATTGCCGAGACCGGCTTTGCCGGCCCGACCATGTTCGCGCGCGGCGACACCATCCACCGCAACCAGCATGGCGCGCTGGTGGCGAAGGAACAGGCAACCGCGATCCGCTATCTGGTCGAGGAAGCGAACAGGCGCGGCATCTATGCCAAGGAGAAGCGCAGCCCCCGGCGCTGGACCAAGGCGGAACTGGCGGACGTCCACAAGGCGCGCCACGACTGGATCCTATCCAACCGCGACGGCCATTCGCCCGCCTATGGCGATGTAAAGATCGGCGACCGGCTGCCGCGCCGGGTGATCGGCCCGCATTCGGTGGTGAGCTTCGCCAATGAATGCCGCGCCCATCGCCAGAATATCTGGGGGACTTGGGCGTGGAACGTGCCGGATGGCGTGCATGATCCGGCGACCGAGGATGCCGGCTTCGGCGCCGACATGTCCTACGACCATGAAGCGCGCAAGATCGACCCGCGGATGGGCGACGGCCTGTATCACGGCCCGTCATCGGGCCATATCAATGCCGAAAAGGCGGAGAATGTCGGCATGGGCGGCGCCTATGGCTATGGCGCGTCGATGAATGCCTGGCACCTCGACACGGTCGCCTATTGGGCCGGCCATGGCGGCTATGTCTGGCACAGCAAGACCCAGTTCCGCTCCCCCGCGTTCGAGGGTGACGTCACCTGGGTCGATGGCGAGGTGGTGGAAAAGATCGACCGTTCCCCCTTCGGCATGCCGGTGGTCAAGGTCCGCACGGTCATGACCACCCAGGATGGCGAGGAGATATTGAAGGGCACGGCGCAGGTGGAGTTGCCCTATTGAGCGCGCCGCTTTCGCTGGTTCATGGCCCCCCGCTGGCGCAGGAGCCGGGGCAGGGGGCGCAGACCATCCCGGCCTATCTGGACGCGGTGCGGGCGTGGCACGGCGCGCGCGATGCGGTCATCATGCGGACGGCGGATCGGCGCATCTGCTGGAGCTATGACGAACTCCACGCCCGGTCCGTGGCGGTGGCCAGGGCGCTAATCGCGGCCGGTCTCGGCAAGGATGGCCGGGTCGGCGTGCTGATGGCGAACCGGCCCGAATATCTGGCCAGCGTCTTCGGCATCGCGATGGCGGGGGGCGTCACCGTGGCGCTCAGCAGCTTTTCGAGCGCGGAGGAACTGGAGCATCTGGTCCAGGCCTCGGCGATCGGCATCCTCCTTTTCGACACGCGGGTGATGAAGAAGGATTTCGCCGCCATGCTCGCCGGCATCGACAAGGGGCCGTTTCTCCACCGGCTGATCCAGCTCGACAGCGTGACCGATGCCGATCCGCCAGCGCCGGGCTATGAAGGCTGGGACGATTTCCTGGCCAGCGGCGCGGCGGTGCCCGATGCACAGGTGGCGCAGCGCGCTGCCGCCGTCACCCCGTCCGACCATGGCGGCATCTTCTTCTCGTCCGGCACCACCAGCCTGCCCAAGGGAATCGTCCACGCCCAGCGCGCCTTCTGCATCCAGTGGTGGCGCTGGCCGCGGGTCTTCGCAATGCGTGAGCCGGTGGTGAGCTGGACCGGCAATGGCCTCTTCTGGTCAGGCAATATCAGCCTGGTGATCGGCACCGCGCTGTCGACCGGCGGGACGGCGGTACTGCAACCGGTGTTCGACGCCGCCGCCGCGCTGGACGTGATCGAGCAGGAGCGCGTCACCTTCCTCACCGGCCGGCCGCATCAATGGGCGCGGGTGCAGGCGGCGGACAATTGGGCCAGCGCGGACCTCGCCAGCCTCAAATATGTGACCAAGGGCGAGCTGATCGGTGAACATACGACGGTCGACACCGACTGGACCACGCCCATGGCCTTCGGCACGACCGAGACGATGACGATCTGCACCGCCTTCGACGCGGACACGTCCGACGCGGACTATGGCGGCAGCGCGGGCGCGCCGCTGCCCGGCAACAGCCTCAAGATCGTCGATCCGCTGACCCGCGCGATCCTGCCGGTCGGCCAGCATGGCGAAATGTGCATCAAGGGGCCGACGCTGATGACCGCCTATCTGGGCAAGGCGCCGGAGGAGTGTTTCGACGCAGAAGGTTATTACCGCACCGGCGACGGCGGACGGGTGGATGAACAGGGGCGCTTCTTCTGGGAAGGTCGCCTGACCGACATGATCAAGACTGGCGGCGCCAATGTCGCGCCCGAGGAAGTAGACGCGGTGATCGCCACCTTCCCCGGCGTCAAGCGCAGCCAGACGGTCGGCGTGCCCGATGATCTGCTGGGCGAGATGGTGGTCGCCTGCATCGTCCCGGTCGATGGCGCGCGGGTGACGGAAAGCGACCTGATCGCCCATCTCAAGGCGCGCATGGCCAGCTTCAAGGTGCCGCGTCGGGTGCTGCTGCTGGACGAGGCGGATTTCGCCCTGACCGGCAATGAAAAGGCCAAGGCCGCCGACATTCGTGCGGTCGCGGTGGCGCGGCTCAGCCATCCATAGCGCTGGCCTATGGGATACCCGCAAATCGCTATTTGACCCTTTGATCGCTCCATGCCAGCCCTCGGCCCAGACAGGGGAGAGGCATGCGGACTGTGATCAATCGGCGCGGGTTCATCGCAGCGGGCGCCAGCCTGATGATCGGCAGCGCCGCCCGATCCGCCCTGCCGGTGATCCGGCAGGCGCCCAAGGCGCGCATCATCATCGACAATGATTTTGCCGGCGATCCCGACGGCTTGATCGCGCTCGCGCATCAACTGGCGACGAAGGCGGCCCGGCCGGTGCTGGTCACGACATCGGCGCTCGACGCGAAGCTGGCGGCGCTGGGCGGACAACCGGCCGGCGCAACTGCCGCGGCGGGCAAAGAGGCGGCGATCGACCTGATGCAGATCATGGGGCTGACGAATCTCTGCCCGGTGATTGCCGGCAGCGAGCAGTTCGGCGTTGCCGGGGCACAGGCGTCGGCGGCGGCACGGGCGATCGTGGCGGAGGCGATGCGGGACGATCCGCTGCCGCTCTTCTTCACCTGCGGCGGGCCGCTCACCAATCTCGCCCAGGCGTTGCAGCTGGAGCCGGCGATCGCCGATCGCATGACCCTGGTCTGGATCGGCGGCGCCGATTATCCGCAGGGCGGCACCGAATATAATCTGTCCACCGATCTGGAGGCCGCGCGCGCCGTGATCGAACGGAGCCGCATGCCGATCTGGCAAATTCCCGCCGGCGCCTATCGCCAGTTGCAGATGTCGGTGGCGGAAATGACGGCGACCTTGCGGCCGATGTCGCCCGCGACGAACTGGCTCTATGGCCGCTATGCCGATCTGCCGCCTTTCGTTCAGCTGGGCGGCGCTATCACCCTGGGCGACAGTCCGATGGTGTTGCTGACGTCCGTGTCTGCGGAGAGCAGTGCCTCGTCGATCATCTCGGGCCGGCGCCTGCTGGACGATTCCCGCTATGGCGCGGAAATCCCCGGCCGCTCGATCCGCCTCTTCACCCAGCTCGACGCACGACTGGCGCTGGCGGATTTCCTGGCCCTGATGCAGCCGCGCAGGGACTAGCGCGCGATCTCGATCCAGCCGTCCACAATCCGCAATTCATAGACTCTGATGGGTGCCTTCGCCGGCGGGTTCATGGCGCGGCCGGTTTCCAGATCGAACCGCGCGCCATGGACCGGGCAGGCGATCCAGCCCGCGCGCACCCGGCCGCAGGCGAGCGGCTCGTCGGCATGGGAGCAGCGATTGGCGACCGCGAACAGCCGCCCATTGCTGTGGCACAGGAGGATGCTCTCGCCGTCGACATCGACGGCCTTGGTGGTGCCCGGCGGCACATCGTCGACATGGGCGACAGCGGTGAAGGTCAGCATGGTCATGGCCCCATTCATCATGGGCCGACGGGCACGGCAATTGCCCGCAACCCGATGCGCGCACCGGTGCAAGCGGCGCTGCCGCCGGGGTCATTCCGCTTCACTGCCCCGCCTTCGATAGTGGCCGGCAGAAGAACAGAGCGGGAGAGGGCGATCCGTGCGCCGGGACTATTACCAGCATGCCTATGTGACCACCGACTGGCGCCGGGCGATGGACGAGATCGGCGCACTGCACGGCATCGGCCATTATATGGAAATGCCCGATGCGCTGTTCGACACCGGGCAGGACCGGCAGGCGGTCGCCCATTTCGCGCTGGCGACCAGGGATGAACTGCAGTTCGAGATCATCCAGCCCCTGTCGGGCGACATCGCCGTCTATCAATGGGGCCTGCCGGCGGAGGGCTTTGGCCTCCATTATCATCATCAGGGCCGGCATTTCGGCGCTCGCGCCGCCTTTGACGCGGCGGTCGCGGCGGCCAAAGCGCGCTGGGCGATGCCGATCGCCTGGGACACGATGGGCGGCACCTATGCCTATTTCGATGCGCGGGCGGATCTGGGGCATTTCATAGAATATTTCTGCTTCCCGCCCGGATCGCATCTCGAAGCGGTGCCGAGCTTCTGATGATGGAAAGCTTCGACCTCATCATCGTCGGATCGGGCGCCGCCGGCGCCATGGCAGCCTTGCGGGGCGCCGATCTGGGCCTCTCCGTCCTGATCGTGGAGAAGGCGCATCAATTTGGCGGCACGTCGGCCACCTCGGGCGGTGTGATGTGGGTGCCCGGCCATGGGCTGGACGGCGACCAGGGCGACAGCGCGGCCGAGGCGTTGCGCTATCTGCGCAGCGTCATCGGCGTATCGGTCGATCAGGAACGGCTGGCCGCCTATGTCGATCGCGCGCCGGAAATGCTGCGCTTCCTCAAGGACAGCGGCGTGCCGGTGATGGCGGCGGCCTGGCCCGATTATTTTCCCGATGCGCCAGGCGCGCGGGCGGATCGCTCGATCATCTGCCCCACCTTCGACGGGCGGCAATTGGGGGATGATCGCTATCCGCTGATGCGGGCGCAATATAGCCGGTTCACGCTGTTCCGCCGCTATGCGATGGACCTTGGACAGACCTTCGCGCTGATGATGCAACAGCGCGGCTGGCGCTGGACCGCGGCGAAGATGATCGCGCGCTACTGGCTCGACATCGGCACGCGGCGGCTGTCGGCGCGGGACCGGCGCTTCACCCAGGGGGCGGGGCTGATGGGCGCGCTCTACAAGCAGGTCTTCGCCCGCGGCGTCGAACTGCGGCTGGAAACCGCGCTGGAGGGGCTGACGCTCGCCGCCGACGGCCGCGTGTCGGGCATCACCGTCCGCCGCTTCGGTCAGGTGCAGCAGCTTGGCGCGCGCTATGGCGTGGTGCTGGCGGCGGGCGGCTTTGAATGGAATCAGGCGCTGCGCGACCGTTTCTACCCGGTTCCGGGCCTCGCCCGCCACAGTTCGACCCCGGAGGAAGGCAATCGCGGCGACGCACTGATCGCGGCGGAAGCGATCGGCGCCTCGCTTGCCCATACCGATCAGGGCTGGTGGATACCGACCATGACCCTGCCGGCGCCGGGTGCCGCCAATTTCCACGAAATCCACCAGGCCGCTTTCGATGTCGGCCGGCCGTGGAGCGTGTGCGTCAACCGGCTGGGCCTGCGCTTCGTCAATGAAGCGACCGGCTATGACAGGTTCGGCCAGGCGATGGTGGCGGATCAGGTGAAGACTGGCGCCAACATGCCCTGCTGGCTGATCTTCGACGCCAAGTTCCGGGCAAAGTTCAGCGTCGGCGGCCTGATGCCCACGGTCCATACGCCCGATCATCGCATCCCCGGCCATTGGTGGGACCATTATGTCTTCCGCGCCGGATCGATCGAAGAACTGGCGCGCACGATCGGCATCGCGCCGCAGGCGCTGAGTGAAACCGTGCAGGTGATGAACGGCTATGCGCAGACCGGCGTCGATCCCGAATTTGGCCGGGGCGGCAATATCTATGATCGCTTCTTCGGCGATCCCGGCGTCACGCCCAATCCCAATCTGGGGCCGATCGATACCGCGCCCTTCTATGCCGTGCCGATCAACAATGGCGATCTGGGCACCAAGGGCGGGCTGCGCTGTGACGCACAGGCGCGGGTGCTGGATGGCGGCGGTCGGCCGATCCCGCATCTTTATGCCGCCGGCAATTGCGCCGCGAGTCCCTTTGGCGACTGCTATCCCGGCGCTGGCGCGACGATCGGTCCGGCGCTGACCTTCAGCTTTGTCGCAGCCGAGGACATTGCAGTGCGGGCGAACGACGAACAGAGGATGATGGCATGACGGAACAGAAGGTCGCGATCGTCACCGGCGCGGCGGGCGGCATTGGCGCGGCGATCGTGCGCGCCCTGTGCGCCGATGGCGTGGCCGTGCTGGGCACCGGCCGCAGCGCGGACAAGCTGGCGGCGCTGGCGGCCGCGCTGCCGCAGGACGCTGCCTTTGCCTTCGTCGCGGCCGACATTGGCGATGACGATGCGCCGGACAGGATCGTGGCGGAGGCACTGGCGCGTTTCGGGCGGGTCGATCATCTGGTCAACAATGCCGGCGCGGGGGTGTGGGCGCCGGTGCATGACACCAGCGACGCCATGCTGGACGAAGTGATCGGCCTGTCGCTGCGCGCGCCGTTCCGCCTGTGCCGGGCCGCCCTGCCGCATATGGGCATGGGGTCGGCGATCGTCACCATCGGGTCGACCTTCGGCATCATGGGCGGGATGGATGGCGGCATCTATTGCGCGGTGAAGGCGGGGCTGACCGGCCTTACCCAGACGATGGCGGCGCAATATGGCGAACATGGCATCCGTTCCAACATCGTCGCGCCGACCGTGGTGCGCACGCCGATGACCGACGCGGCCTGGGACTATCCCGCCTTCCAGCGGATCAACCAGGGGCTGACCCCCTTCTACCGCGATTGCGCGCCGGAGGATGTCGCCCATGTCGTCACCTTCCTTTGTTCCGACAAAGGCGAATATATCAATGGCCAGGTGATCGCGGTGGATGGCGGCTGGTCGACCACCCGGATGATCAACAGCCGCTTTATCGGCTGAGATCGTCGCGCAGCGCGCCCTCGTCCCGTTCCAGCGCGTCGAGCGTCGCCAGCGCCATGGCGCGATAGGCTGGCAGCAGCGCGGGTGCGTGCGCGCGCAGCGCCGTCTGATGGTTGCCGATCGTCTGTCGGTCGCCGCGCAGCAGCGGGCCGGACAGGGCATGGATCCCGCGATCCAGGCTGTTGTCGAGCGCGGCCCGGACCAGCGGCGCCAGCAGCGCGCCGGGCTCCACCACGCCGGCCGCAACCAGCGCGTCGGACGCGCCGGCGATCAGCGTCACCAGATGATTGGCCGCATGGCAGAGGGCTGCATGATAGAGGGCGCGATGCGCCTCCGCGACCTCGACCGCCACGCCACCCAGCAGCGCGACCAGCCTGCGCGCCGCCGCGATAGCCGGCGCATCGGCGCCGGTGATGGCGAAGCGGGCGCCCTGCATCCGCGCGACTTCGGCGGCCGGATCGCCGGTGAAGGTCATCGCCGGATGGACGGCGGCGGTGATCGCGCCCTGCGCTCGCAGCGGGTCAAGCAGCGCCGCGCCGCTGCGCCCGCTGACATGGCAGATGGTGGCGGCGAGCGGCATGGTAGCCAGGTCCGCGATCACCGCCGGCAGGGCGTCGTCGGCCACCGCCAGCAGGATCAGGTCGCAATGGGGTGACAGCGAAGTTGACAGGGCAACGGCCTGCGCACGGCCAATCGCCTCGACCGCAGCGGCGGCATGATCCGGATTGCGACCCTGCACCAGGATCGGCGCAGCGCTGTGCGGCGCCAGTGCCAGCCCCAGCGCGCGCGCGACCCGGCCGGTGCCGATGAGGCCGATCTGGCGATAGGCGGGATGCTCGGTCATGGCGCGCCTATATCCCGGCCGGTGCGGCTACTCTAGCCCGGATTGGTGGCGGTCACGATCCAGGCGGCGCCGTCAATCAGGATCGCGGTCTCGCCGGGCCGCGCGGCGAAGGCCTGGCGCACCGCCTGGGCGGCGCGATCCCGCACATCGGCAGGCTGATCGGCCAGCGCGCGGGAGAGCGGGCCGACCTCGAACGCCATGGCGAGTGCATCGTCCAGCGCCGCCTCGCGATCGGCGCCCTGGCCGAAGGGGATGACGCCATCGATCGGGGCTAGGTCGATTTCGGCAAAGCCGGCGTCGGTCAGGATGCGCGTTACCCGTGCCGGATCGCCGAAGGAGAAGGGGCCGGGCGCTTCGGGATCGGGCGGCGCCAGCGGCGGCACGATGTCGCGGATCGCGCCCATCGGCAGGCGCACCCAGTCATTGTCTGCCGCCGCCCGCCAGCAGACGAAGGCGATCCGTCCGCCCGGCCGCAGCCAGCGCCGCATATGGGCGAAGCTGGCCACGGGATCGTCGAAGAACATCACGCCAAAGCGGGAGAAGAGCAGGTTGAAGCCATGGGTGGTCAATGTCGCACTGCCGGCATCGGCCAGGGCATAGCGGACCGGAAGGTCGGTGGGCTGCTGCGACTGAGCCAAGGCAATCAGCGGCCCGGAAATGTCGAGGCCCAGCACCTCGCCGGTCGCGCCGACCTGGCGGGCAAGGGCGATGCTGCTGGTGCCCGCGCCGCAGCCCACGTCCAGCACGCGCTCGCCCGGCCGGGCGGCGGCAGCTGCCATCGCCGCATCGCCAAAGGGCGCGAGCATCGCGTCGAGCCGCTGCCGGTGCGTGACCCAGCGTTCGCCGCTCGATCCGTTCCAGTCGGACACCTGATAGACATTGGGCTGCGCCATCTTCTTTCCTTTTGCGAATCGTTCGCAAAAATCTAATGGCTGGCGATCAACTTGCAAGAGCGGGTAGTCACCAAATGACGCGACGGGCGATCAGGTCGTCAATTTCGCTGTCACTAAATCCCAATATCTCGCCATAGACCAGATGGTTATGCTCGCCGAGCAACGGCGCGCCACGGGTGATGCTGGCCTCGTTCGGTGTCATGCGCCAGCCCGGCCCGATGATCGGCCGCGGCTCGCCCTTGGCGTCGCTGACCATGCGATAGGCGCCCAGTGCCCAGAGCGCCTCGCTGCCGATCAGGTCGAGCGAGGACTGGCTGCGAAAGGTCGGCACGCCCGCGAGAAGCAGCGCTTGCGCCATCGCTTCGGCGTCCCATTCGGGACTACGTTGGGCGATCGCCGCATCGAGCGCATCCCGGTTGGCGATGCGGGCGGCCGCATCGGCGAAGCGGGGATCGGCGGCCAGCGCCTGCGCGTCGATCGTGGTGCAGAAGGCGCGCCATTCCCGGTCATCGGCGATGGCGAGGCTGATCCATTGCCCGTTAGCGCAAGGATAGCAGCCATGGGGCGCCATGTCGGCATGGGTGTTGCCGGTCGCCTGCGGCAACTCGCCGGTCAGGCCATAGGCGAACAGGCTGTCACCGACCATCATCGACAGCGTCTCGACCGCAGACAGGTCGATAAACTGTCCCTCGCCGCTCGTCTCGCGATGATGGAGCGCGGCGATGATCGCCAGCGCGGCGGCGGCGCCGACGGTGGAGTCGCCATAGCGGATATTCATCCCCGCCGGCGTCTCGCCGGTATGGCCGACGAGTGCGTTGAGCCCGCCCAGCGCCGCGAAACAGGGGGCATAGCCGGTCTGGTAGCCGAGCGGCCCGTCGCTGCCATACATTTTGATCGACAGCTGGATGATGTCCGGTCGGATCGCGCGGACATCCTCATAGCCCAGGCCCGATCGTTCCATCGCGCCGGGCCGAAGATTGTCGATCAGCACATCGGACGCGGCGATCATCGCGCGCAGATAGGCCATGCCCTCGTCGCTCTTCATGTCGAGCTGGACGCTCAGCACCTCCTGGTTGATGCTGCGGAAATAGGGGGCGCTGTCGATATCGACCCCGCCATAGGCGCGCATCTCGTCCAGATTGGCGCGGCTTTCGACCTTGATGACCTCCGCACCGAGGAAGGCGAGCAGCTTGCCGGCATAGGGGCCGGCCCAGACTTTCGCGATCTCCAGCACACGGACACCGGCGAGTGGTCCGCCCCGGCTCATGCCAGCATCGCCTGATCGGCGCCGGGCGCGGGGGCCGGGCTGTGCAGCCGCACCGGCGAGGCGCTCATGCGATAGGGCACAGTCGGATGCAGCGCACCGCCCAGCGACTGGAAGAAGCCGCGATGCCGATATTGAGCATGGTCGATCAGGTCGGCGGCGCTGTTGACCTGCACCAGCGGCACGCCGGCCTGCTGCGCAGCCTGCGCCACGATATCCTTCGCCTGGGTCGCGATCCAGACGCGGAAATGCCGGCGGAATTCAGCGACCCGGTCGGGCGTGCAATGATATTCCAGCCAATCCTCCGGGAAGGCGACGGCCCAGTCGGGATCGCCCATCAGCGCACACAGCCCGCGCCAGTGCGCGCGCGTCGTCATCAGCAGATAGACATGACCATCGGCGCAGGCAAAGGCCGCGCCGGGCCCGCCCATGTCATAGCGGGTGCGCTCCGGTCCCGGCTCCGCATCGCCCGCCAACATCCGTCCTAGCACGCAGTCGGCCCGCGACAGCTGGACGGCGACCTCGCTGATGTCGATCGCCTGTCCCATGCCGGTCCGCCGTTTGCGCAGCAGCGACGCGGCGGTGCAGAGCGCGGCATCCAGCCCCGCCTCATAATCGCTCATGAAGCGGCCGGCCCCCATCAGCGGCGGCCGGTCGGACGCGCTCTCGCTGGGCGTGTGCCAGGCCCAGCCACCGGCATTCATGACATTGATCGGCCGCGCGACCTGCCAATGGGGCGGGGCGTCCTGGCCAAAGGGGGTGATGGCGCAATGGACGATATCGGGCTGGCTGCCGAGCGCCAGTCCGTGCTGCGCCGCCCAGTCCGGCGCATGATCGTCGATCAGCGCATCGGCGCGTGTCAGCAGGCGGTCGAGCAGGGCGCGGTTCTGCGGGGCATCGAGGTCGAGCAGCACCGACTTCTTGTTGCTGTTGAGATAGCGGAACAGCGTGCTTTGCCCGTCATGAAACGGCCCCATGGCGCGGGTCGGGGCGCCGCCCGGCCGTTCGATCTTGATGACCTCCGCGCCGAAATCGGCGAGCAGGCGGGCGGCAAATTCGCCCACCACTCGCTCCGCCGTCTCCACGATCACCAGCCCGGCCAGCGCCGTCACGACTGGCGCACCAACAGATAGTCGCCGACATCATCGACCCGCGCCTGCCAACCGGGATAGATAGCGATGGTGGTGAAGACCTCCTCGATGATCGCGGGGCCGGTGACACGCGCGCCGGGGAGCAGGTCCGGCCCCTTGTGGATCGCGACATCGGCAAAGCCATCGCCCAGATTGGCGCGGCGATATCCATGGGGCGCCGGCTCCACGACCGGCGCGGTGAAACCACCGCCGGCGGGCGGCATCGGCGTCTCGACCTGGGCGGTCAGGCGCACGCCAGTGATTTCCGGCACCTCGCCCTCGCGGACATGGCCATATTCGGCCAGATGCCGCGCGTTGAAGGCGGCGATGGCGCGGGCCGACAGGGTGTCGTCGACGAAGCCCAGATCATCCAGCCCGCGGCCTTCATGCAGGTCGAAGGTCAGCGCCCAATTCTGCCCGGCATAGCGCATCGCCACCCGCCAGCGCGCCTGCACCGCATCGGCGGAAAAGCCTGCCTCGCCGAAATGCTCGGCGGCATCGGCGGCCAGGTCGGCCCACAGGCCACGCAGCCGGTCGAGGTCCAGCGCATCGGCGGGCGCACTGCAGGAGCGTTCCTCGTCGATCGCCGGATGGGCGACCAGCGTGCCGAGCGCCGAGAAAGTGGGGGAAGCGCGGGGCACCAGCACCTGGCTGATCCCCAGATCCTGCGCCTGGATCGCGGCGAAGGCCGGGCCATTGCCGCCATAGGCGAGCATCATCATGTCGGCCGGGTCCATGCCCTTGGCCGCCGTCGTGCGCCGCACCGCCTGGGTCATATTGGCGTTGACCAGACGCCAACAATCGAACGCCGCCTGCTGCGCATCATAGCCCAGCTCTGCGCCCAATGCCGCAAACGCCTCCGCCACGCCCTCGTCGCGCAGGCGGAAGCTTCCGCCGGCGAAACCCTCGCCGGTGGAGAGGATGCCCAGCATCAGCAGCGCGTCGGTCACGGTCGGCCGCAACCCGCCGCGGCCATAGCAGATCGGCCCCGGCGCCGCGCCGGCGGAGGCAGGGCCGACCTTCAATTCGCCCTTGTCGATATGGCAGATCGATCCGCCACCCGCGCCCAGCGTTTCCGCCTGCACCATCGGCACACCGACCAGATAGCGGTGATGCATGTTCCATCCCGCTTCGGCCGGGGCGGCGCCGTCCCGCACCACCGACATGTCATAACTGGTGCCGCCCATGTCGACGCACAGCAGGTTGCGATACCCCTTGGCGCCGCCGGTGCGCGCCGATGCGATCACGCCGCCGGCCGGGCCGGAGGCGAGCAGGCGGATCGGCGCGGCTTCGATATAGGCGCGGGTCATGACCCCGCCGGACGCCTGCATCACCATCAACTGGCGGGCATAGCCGGCCTGCGCCAGACGGCTGACCAGCCGTTCGAGATAGGCATTCACGCGCGGCGCGACATAGGCGTTCACCACCGTCGTGCTGATCCGGTCATATTCCGGCGCGCGCGACAGGATGCGGTGGCCGAGCGAGACGGGGATGCCGGGCATCTCCTCCGCCACGATCTGCGCCACCCGATCCTCATGATCGCCATTCACATGAGCGAAGATCAGTCCGATCGCGACGGATTCGACCCCTTGCTTGCGCAGCCTGGCACAGGCCCCGCGGACCGCCGCCTCGTCCAGTTCTTCATGCACGCTGCCATCGGCCAGTACCCGTTCGGGCACGGTCAGGCGGCGGCGGCGCGGCACGATCGGGATCGGCGGCTCCAGCCGCACGTCCCAGATGCTTTCCTTATAGCCGCGCCGATATTCCATTTCGTCGCGGAAACCCTGGGTGGTGATGAGGCCGGTGACGGCACCGTCCATCTCGATCAATATATTGTCGGCGACCGTGGTGCCGTGGACGATCGCCTCGCAGCGAGTAAGGAACTCGCCCAGCGACAGCCCCTCCTTGCCGGCCAGCGTCTCCAGCCCCTCCATCACGCCGATCGAGCGATCCTGCGGGGTGCTCAGATTTTTGTGCAGGATGACCTGTCCATCCTTCAACCCATCCTTCAACCCATCCTTCAACAGGGCGAAATCGGTGAAGGTGCCGCCAATGTCGATGCCGACGCGATAGCTCATGCCGCAATCCGCTCCCCGCGCAACGCCGCCGTGGCGGCATGGTCCACCGCCAAGCTGTAATCCTCCAGGCTGCCGGTCAGCACCACGCCATAAAGGTCACGGGCGGCGGCGATGCTCACCAGTTCGTCCAGCACATCCTCGCACACCGCCTGCGGATCGCGGCGCAGCGCCGGGCCGAAGCCCGCCCCCCCACCATGCTGATAGGCGATGACGGCCCCCGCCGGCAGCTGCGCCCGCGCCGTCAGTTCGACCCGATATTCATCGGGCGTCCCGACCTGAAAATGATTGAGATAGGGGGTGCCGTCGGCGCCCCCGGCCAGGCCGCTGATCGGATGGTCATGGCTGACCATCCAGGCCATCGCCAGCGCCGGTTCCAATATTCGTTTCACATTGCGGCTGCCCGGCATGCCGCGCCACTGGCCCGCGCCGCCGCTGTCGGTGACCAGTTCGCGGCTGATGTTGATGACCGGGAAGCGCGCCTCGCCATCCTCCGCCTGGGACAGCAGCAAATTGCCGAGCGAGACCGGGCAGCTGCCCCAGCCATCGATGCCCTGCACGGCGGACACGTCCATCGACCGGCAATCGACGCCCTGGTCCATCCACATCTGACCCGCCGCGTCGAAGCCGATCACGGCGTTCGGCATACCGATCTTGTAGACCTGTGGCGCGGACCGGTCGGGCGCGACCTGCGACAGGGCGACGCACACCGCCTCGGTAATTTCGCAGGCGGGATGGAAGGAACCGAGCGCGGCGGGGCGGTTGGGCGCGGGGTGGGCGATGCAGCCTTCGGGCAGGATGATCTCGACCGCGTTGAACAGCCCTTCATTCTTGACGATGTCGGGGTCGATGCTGGCGGCGACCTGGGTCATGATATAGCCGCGCGAATTGGCGAAGGTGTTCCACACCCCGACCAGATCCTGCCGATCGTCGGTGCCGCTGAGGTCGACGGTCAGCTGGTCGCCGGCCACGGTGCAGCCGACCTGGACGCGGATATCCCTGGTCCCCATCGTGTCATGATCGATATGGACGGTCGCGCCATAATGGCCGTCGCGCCAACCGGAGACGGTGGCGCGCATCTGCCGTTCCGACTGGTCGATCGCATGATTGACCGCCGCCCGCACCATGTCGGCGCCCCATTTGTCGAGGATCGCGCGGATCGATACGGTCGCCTTTTCGACCGCGCCGATCATCGCGGCGAGATCGCCGGCGAAGCTGGGGAAGCGGTTATTGCGTTCGAGCAGATGGATGGCGTCGCGCCGCTTTTCGCCGCGATGGACCAGCTTCAGGCAGGGAATGGCCAGGCCTTCGGTGAAGATGTCGGTGGCGTCGAGGGTGAAGCCGCCCGGATCCTTGCCGCCGGTATCGCCCTGATGCGCCTGCAGCGCCTGCACCAGCACCAACTCGCCCGCCGCGTCATAGACCGGCGCATAGACATTATAGTCGGGCAGGTGGCCGCCGCCATAATCGGGATCATTGCCGACGAAGACGTCGCCCGGTCCCCAGTCATAGTCATGCTGCTGCATCAGGCCATAACGGACCGTGAGCTGCGACACGAAGGTCAGATGGGGTGTGCCGATCGACCCCATGGCCAGCCGGCCATGGGCGTCGACGATCGCCGCATTGCGCTCGTTCGACTGGTTGATGATCGGCGAGGAGGCGGCGCGGCCGAGATGGGTCGTCGCCTCATAGCAGACGGTTTCCAGCGCGCCGCGAATGATGCTGGCGGTGACCGGATCGATCGCCGTCGTGGTCGGCAGGGGCGGGCGCTTGGCGGCCAGTTGCGCGTTGAGGGCAAAGGACATGAGCCTGCCTCAGCGTCCAGGCCGCAGCGGCGCCATGGCGACATAGCGGTCGACCGCCTGCTCGAAATGGCGGATGCGGATTTCCTGATAATTGCCCAGCGTCAGGCCGCGCTTGATGCTCGCCTCTATCCCTTCCTGTTGCAGGAACAGATTATCGGTATCCTGATCGAGAATCTTGCCGAAGCCGGCATCCATGCCCGGCGCCTCGCAGAAGCTTTGTTCGTCGGTCAGCAGGATCGGCTCGGCCGGTTCGGGGCGGGTGCCGCCGTCCGGCACCGGGCGCAGGAAGAACACCTCATAGATGCAGCGGCGATGATCCCTGGGGTCCGGGCGGAAGCGATAGACCATCGGCAGCGACACGCCGGGGAAGATGTAGGTGTTGGGAAAGAGCGTGTAGGAGAAACAGTCGAGTATCTCGCTGTCGGATGTGGCGCTCAGGTCGCTGCCGGTCGCCGCGCCGAACATGGTGCGGAACAGGTCGGCCATCGCCTGGCGCGCGGTGCCATCGCCCACCTGCGGGCGATCCTCGCTCAGCACGGACGCGTCGCCGACCGTGAACTGGTCGAGAATATCCTGCTCGGAAAAGCGCCCCTCCAGATGCGGCGAGGCGACGCTCAGGCACGAGATGAAGCGGTTCACATGATCGCCATAGACATCATATTGGCTGTTCGCGTCGGCATTGGACGGGGCGACCTGCGGGTGGGTCTCGATCACATGATAGGCCTCCATGAAGGCCTCGATCGTCAGCTTCCAATTGGCCGGAAAGCTCTTCTGGACATGGAGGTGGATATAGCGATCCTCCAGCTTCCAGGCCTGGATATGGGCCAGCGCCTCGGCACCCAGATACGCCTCCAGGCTGGGCGCGTCGGGGTCCATGTTGATCCACACGAACCCGCCCAGCGTCTGCACGCGGACCTGCGGCAAGCTGTTGTTGGCCGGGTCGACATGGGGGAAGTCCCAGGGGCAGGTGATGCTCTTGCTGGACCCATCTACGTTCCAGCTCCAGCCATGGAAGCTGCATTTGAACTCGCTGGCACAGCCGGCCGATCCCGACGCGCGCAGCTTGGTGCCGCGATGCAGGCAGGCGTTGTAATAAGCGCGGATATCGTCCGCCGCGACGCGGGTGATGATGAAACTGTGGCGGCCGATGTCATAGACCTGATAGTCGCCGATTTCCGGTATATGTTCCTCGCGGCAGGCGAATTGCCAGGTGCGCGTCCACAGGCTGTCCATCTCGCGCCGGGCGAAATCGGGGTCGATATAACGATCGGTGGAAATGTCTTCGCTGCCCAGGAAGGCATAGGATTCGCTGCGCACCCAGCCGGGCGCGGCGACCTTGTCGCGGGCGATGATATCCTGCGTGCTGATCGCCGGACAGCGGGCATCGCCCGCCGCCATCGGGCCGCTTTCCATGTTCATGCAACTCTCCGTTGGGCGGGCATGGCGCTGTCGATCAGGCCGGGCGCGATGCGGTGGATCGCGCCGTCCTTCATCACCATGGCCAGCCGGTTCTTGTCTTCGAGGATGGTGACGTCGGCCAGTGGATCGCCGTCCACCAGCAGCATGTCGGCCAGCGCACCGGGCACCAAAGTGCCAAGATCGCCCTGGTCGCGCATCGCCTGCCCGCCATTGCGGGTGGCGCAGGTCAGCGCGCCGGCGGCGTCATAGCCATAATAGTCGATCATCAACTGGATATCGCGGGCATTGGTGCCCTGCGGATTCCAGGCCAGACCATAATCGCCGCCGATCAGATGGCGGATGCCGCGCTTGCGCAATTGGCTATGCGTCTCGACCGATGCCTCGATCAGCGCGGCTATGCCCATCGCGTCGCAGGCGGCCCGGCTGATCCACGGCTCGCCATGATGGATCATCGCATGGAACAGCCCGATCGAGGGCGCGATGACGATCCGGTCCTTCGCTTCCTCCAGCATGTCGAGCAATTCGCTGTCGGCATATTCGACGTGGAACAGGCCATCGACCCCGGCGCGGACGCAATATTTGCTGCCCTCTATCGACCGGCTATGGGCGTTCACCTTGCGGCCGAAGGCGTGGGCGGTGTCGACCGCCATCTGCACTTCCTCGAACGCCATCGGCGTCACATGGGACGGGCTGCCGGGATAGAAGGGGTCGCCCGAGACATCGAGCTTGATATTGTCGCAGCCCTCGCGGATCGCCAGGCGCACCGCGCGGCGCATCTCCTCCGGTCCATCGATCACACAGGAAATGCCGATGCGCGGATTGTGCAGCTTGCTTTCGTCGCCCATGCCGCCGGTGACGGTGATCTCGGTCGATCCGGCGCGGATGCGGGGGCCGGGGATATGGCCGGCATCGACCGCGTCGCGCACCGCCACGTCCAGCTTCAGCTTGGCGGCCGACGCGCCATAGCAGCTGGTGAACCCCTGATCGATCAGGCGGCCGGCCATGCGCGCGGTGATGAGCGTATGGGCTTCGGGCGAAGGCGCAATCAGATCCTCGGTCGAGGCGGCATCGCCGAAGGAGATATGGGCATGGCCTTCGGTGAGGCCGGGCATCAGCGTCTTGCCGCTGCCGTCGATGACCTGATCGGCCGGCGCGCGGCCGGCACTGGCATCCGGCTCGACCGCAAGGATGCGGTTGCCTTCAATCAGCAGGTCGCCGGCAAAGGCAGGGCTGCCGGTGGCGTCCCAGATGGTGGCGTTGGCGATGAGCGTCGTCGGCACGAATGGCATCCTCTTCTGCTGTGAAGACTAGGCCGCGCCCATTCCTGACCCAATGACTGCACGCGCACTTGGCGTTTCCTCTCGCCGCCGCCCGGTCTGCCGCGCCAGTCAAGCGGCTGCGCGGCGCCATGCCTTTCCGCGTCTGGCGCCATCGGCCATCCTGCCCCTTCATAAGGAGAAGGATGTCGATGGTGCGGGTCACCTTTGTGGATGTGCATGGCGTGGAGCAGGCGGTCGCCGGGGAGGGCGACCTGTCGCTGATGGAACTGGCCAAGGCGAACGGGATCGACGGGATCGCGGCCGATTGTGGTGGCGCCTGTTCCTGCGCGACATGCCTGGTCCATGTCGACCCGGCCTGGGTCGATCGCACCGGCGCACCCGACGATGTCGAATATGCGATGCTCGACATGGTGTCCGATGTCGCTGGCGACACCAGTCGCCTCGCCTGTCAGATCCGCCTGACGTCGGCGCTTGATGGCCTGCGGGTCGTGGTGGCGCAGCAATGACGCAAGACACCCTGGCGCCCGAAGCGCGCACTCTGCTCGACACCGCGTCGATGACCGATCCGATCATCTCGGCCCGGCCGCGTGCTTATTATGCGGCGATGCGGTGGCTCGACCCGGTCCATTGGGATGAGAAGCTCGGCATGTATCTGGTGTCCCGCTATGAGGATATCGCCGCGATCCAGCAGGATCCGATCACCTATTCGGTGAACAAGGGCTATCACACGCAGCAGGCCAAGGGCTTCCAGCAGGAGTTCCAGCAGATATTGGAGCGCGAGGGCGGCGGCTATTTCCCCGACGCGATCATGTCCGATCCGCCCTACCACACCCGCATCCGCAAGCTGATGGAAAAGGCGTTCAGCGCCCATCGGGTGAAGGAATTGGAGCCGCGGATCGAGAAGGTCGTGATCGACCTGATCGACAGCGTCGCCGACCGGGGCGAGGCGGACGCAGTGCAAGATTTCGCCGTGCCGTTGACGGTCCGCATCATCTGCGAGCAACTCGGCCTCGACTGGAACATGAAGGATCGCATCGCGCGCTGGTCGATCGCGGTGACGGCCCAGATCGGGCGGATGCAGGATCGGGAACAGATGCTGGGCCATGCGCGCGAGATTTGCGACCTGCAGCACTATCTGATCGCCAAGATGCGCGAGCGCGAGGCCGACCCGCGCGAGGACATGATTTCCGATCTGGTCCATGCCCGCGATGCCGAGGGGCAGGCGCTGACGTTTGCCGAGGCTGTATCGCTGATCCGGGCGCTGCTGATCGCCGGCAATGAGACGACGGCGACCGCGCTCGGCAATCTCTTCTATATTCTCGCGACCCGGCCGGAGATTGCAAATTTGCTCCAAGCGTCGGTGGATGACGACCGGCTGATGAACCGCTTTGTCGAGGAATTGCTGCGGATCGAGCCGCCGGTGCGCGGCCTGTCGCGCATGACCACGCGCGAAGTGGAACTGGGCGGCAAGACGCTGCCCGCTGGCGCGCATCTGCTGCTCATGTATGCCTCCGCCAATGACCAGGAGGATGTGTTCCCCGATCCGCGCCGCTTCGACCTCGACCGGCCCAATATCGGCCGACACCTGTCCTTTGGCGGCGGCGTCCATCGCTGCATCGGCCTCGCGCTCGCGCGGATGGAGATAAAGGTCGCCGCGCGCGAGATCATCCGGCGGATCGGCGATATCGAACTGGCGATTTCGCCAGAGGATATCCGCTATCTGCCGACGGTCGCGACCCAGTCGATCGAGCGGCTGCCGATCCGCTTTACGCGGCGGGGTTGAGCGGCATGGCAGGGGAGCTGGCGGGCAAGGTCGCCATCGTCACCGGCGGCGCGGGCGGCATCGGCCGCGCCACGGTGGAGCTGTTCGTGGCCGAAGGGGCCAAGGTGCTGATCGCCGACCGCGATGGGACGGCCGGCACCGCGCTGGCCGCCACGCTCGGGCCATCGGCGCTGTTCATGGCCGTCGATGTCGCCGATCGGGACCAGGTGCAGGCGATGGTCGCGCGCGCGGTCGATGCCTTTGGCGGGTTGCACATCCTGTTCAACAACGCCGGGGTCAGTTGCGCGCCCTTCCCACACTTCCTGGACGACAGCCTGGCCGATTTCGACCGGGTCATGGGCGTCAACCTGTTGGGGCCGATGCTGGGGACGCAGGCGGCGGCACGGCACATGAAGGATCATGGTGGCGGCGTCATCCTCAACAATGCCTCGATCGCAGGCTTGCTCGCCGGGCAGGCGATGATGAGCTATCGCGCGTCCAAGGCGGGGCTGATCCAATTCTCCAAATCGGTGGCGATCGACCTGGCGCAGCATGGCATCCGCGTGAACTGCCTGGTGCCCGGCCATATCCGCACCAGCCTGTCCTCCTTCAGCGCCCAGGGGGCAGAGGCGGACCGGGCGGCGCGGGTCGATGCCGCGATCGATGCGGTCTACCTGTCCAACCAGCCCTTGAAGCGACGCGGCGTGCCGGACGACGTGGCACAGGCGGCGCTGTTCCTGGCCAGCGACCGGGCGCGGCAGATCACTGGCATCGCCATGCCGGTCGAGGGCGGAGTGGTGGCCGGTGATCCGGTCAACCATCTGGAGGATATATTGACGGCGCGGGCTCAGGCGCTTTTGGACTGAGCCCCGTCCGCAGCGGCGCGCACCATCGTGCGCAGGTCCAGCATGGCCTGGGCGCCGGCTCTGGCGGCCTCGGCCGGCGTCAGGCCGAAACAGGTCTTGCGATGACCCGATATGACGCCGGAAAAGAGCGCGGCCTCCAGCGGCGCGACCTCCCGGCCCAGGATCGCGCGGAGCAGGCCGCCGCTGGTGCGGCCGCGCCGATAGCGCAACTGGGGGGCGAAATCGCGCAGGTCACCATCGCGCGCGGCGGCCAGCATCAGTTCGTCGATCGCCGGCAGGATGCGGTCGTTGCGGGGCGGGGGATTGGAATAGCGCGCGAGCAACTGCTCGTCGGTCAATGTCACTGCCTCCGGCACGGTGCCGCCGCCCGATTCCACCGCCTTGCGATAGATCATCTCGAACGCTGCGCGGACCAGTTCGGCGCTGGACCGGAAATTATAGGAAACGACGCCCAGCGTCAGGCCGGCCCGCGTGGCGACGGCGCGATGGGTCAGGGCCGCCATGCCGTCCTGCGCCAGCACATCGGCAGCCGCCTCGGCAATCTGTTCCATCGTGCCGCTGCTGATCGTCTGTTCGGGCAGGGCAAGGTCGGCCTGTTCGCGGGCGAACTGACGCCAATGGGCGGCACGCACCGGACGCCCGCACAGCCAGTCGTTCCAGCCGGCGCACAACTCTTCCAGTCCCGCGCGGTCGACCGGTCGGCGCCAGCGCATCAGGTGCAGCGTCGCTTCGCCATCGAACAGATAGGCGGTGAAGGCGCCCCGGCCCGGATGGCCACAGCGCGCGCAGACCTCTTCCCAGAAATTGCGCCACATCGTCGTCCAGCGTTGGGCGACCGGGCCATAGCGATCCTCCCGCGCGGCGATCAGCTGACATTCGCGCCAGGCGAAGGCCAGCCGGCGCTGTTCCTCGCACCATTGGTCGATCAGCGCGGCGAGGAGGGGCGCAAAGGCGTCACGCGACAGGGGCGCGGCGCCCTCCAGTTCCGCCAGCCGCGCCGCGCACCAGCGTTCCGACTCGCGCTGGGCCTGTTCGTGGCTGGAAAGAAACAACTGTTCCAGTGATCCGAAGTGGTGATAGATTCCGGATGCGGGGGTCTGGGCCAGGCGGCTGATCGCGCGGGCCGATGTGCCGCTCGCGCCATCACGTTCCCATAGATCGATAACCGCCTCGATAAGCCGCGCCATTGCGCCGATTTCCGATGTTTTTTCTGAATGTGCCGCCGTCGCCATAGCGTCCTTTATGCCATATCCCGCCAAACTGGCAAAGGCTGCGTCGGGGCGATATCCGTGTCTCGCCGCTGTCATATTGCCGCTGTTCCTGTCATCAAACTGAGATACATATGTAACTGCGGCTGCATACAGGCGTTCTAACTGCCCCTCCGAATTCAATATCATTCGGGGGATACGCATCATGAAATGTTCGTCTGTCCTGCGCCGTCGCGCACTCATTCTGGCCGGCACCATGCTGATGGGGGCGGGCTTCGTGGCTCAGGCCCATGCGGAGGACGCGCCGCTTGACGAAGGGGATGCCGGCCTTGGTTCGATTGTCGTCACCGCACAGAAGACCGAGACCAATCTGCAGAAGACGCCGATCGCCATTTCGGTGCTGGGCAGCGATGATCTCAAGGCGCGCAGCGTGGTGAGCCTGAAGGATCTGGGCGACGGGGCGGTGCCGTCGCTGCGCATCGCCCCCTTTGCGTCGCGCAATTCAGCGCTGACCGTCGGCATTCGCGGCATCGTGCCGTTCGACGCCAACCAGCCCAGCCGCGACGCGGGCGTCGGCATCTATATTGACGGCGTCTATCTCGGCCGCTCGCAGGGGCTGGGCACCGCCCTGTTCGACATCGAACGGATTGAGGTGCTGAAGGGGCCGCAGGGCACGTTGTTCGGCCGCAATTCGACCGGCGGCGCGCTCAGCATCGTCAGCAGGAAGCCGGGCGGCGAGTTTCACCTCAGCCAGACCATGGGCGTCATGAATTATGACGGCTATAAGGTCGAAACCCATCTCGACCTGCCCAGCTTCGCCAATGTCAGCGTCAAGCTGGACGCGCTCGTCACCAAGCGCGGCGGCACCACCGACAATCCGATGGCGGGCGAGGAGGATTATAACCAGCTCGACCAGCGCGGCATGCACGGCGCAGTGCTGTGGGAACCGAGCAGCCGCTTCTCCGCCCAATATGATTTCGACACCTCCTATGACGCCAGCACGCCCTATTATTTCCAGATGCTGGGCAAGTCGGATCGTCTGCCGGTCGCGGACATGGTCGAGGTCCAGCCCGATCGGGCCAGGACCGCGGACATCGGCGTGCCGATCCAGAAGAGCATCGGCAAGACCCATGGCCATGCGCTGCATATGGACTGGCAGGTCGCCGATGGCATCAACCTGCGCTCCATCACTTCCTATCGTGAGCTGAGCCAGAGCCAATATGACAATGGCGGCGCGCATCAGGGTGCCTTCGCCCCCTATGCCAAGTTTGCGCGCTACAGCCTGGCGGGCCTCGACCAGAATCAGTTCAGTCAGGAAGTGCAGTTGGTAGGTTCGCTCTCGCGCGTCGATTTCGTCGCCGGCGCCTATTATTATCATGAAAAGGGCGAGGATTGGGCCTGGGCGCCCTATACCATGCAGTGGGGCGCAACCGCGGCCGATGCGCCGACCCGCCTGCCGACGCTGGAAGCCGGTCAGGTCACGCCCTATCCGGACCGTGCCAGCGACGCCAAGGCGGACAGTTTCGCCCTCTATGGGCAGGCGACCTGGACCCCGGCGATCCTCGACGATGCGCTGCACCTGACCGGCGGCGCGCGCTACACCCGTGACAAGAAGAGCGGCGACCTGTTCAAGGTCAATGGCGTCGACAAGGATTTCCGTTTCGACATTTCCAGCAGCCGGATCGACCCGACCGTCACTCTGGCGTTCGACGCGACCGACAATATCCATCTCTATGGCAAATGGGGGACCGCCTATCGCGCCGGCGGCGCCAATTCCCGCTCCGTCACCTATCGCGCCTATAAGCCCGAAGAGGTCGAAACCTCTGAAATCGGCTTCAAGGGCGAGTTCCTCGACCGTCATGTCCGGCTGAACCTGGCGGCCTACAAGACGATCTACAAGAATCAGCAGATCGACTTCAACGCGGTGCTGTCCGAAGTGCCGGGCGGTCCGACCCGCACCACGATCGAGACCGTCAATGTCGATGGCCATGGCACGATCAAGGGCTTCGAGGCGGATCTGGTGGTGATGCCGGTCGAGGGGCTGACGCTGACCGCCGCCTATGCCTATACCAAGGGCGATCTGGCACAGGCGGCCAACCCCTTTGCCGGCAATGCGCTGCAGACCGTGTTCGTGGTCTACACGCCCAAGAACGCCTTCAGCGGCGCGATCGACTATAGCCTGCCGCTCAATTGGGCGACGCTGCGCGCCCATGTCGATGCCAATGGCGGCGATGGCTATCATTCCCAGTCCAGCGACGCGGCGCTGACCGACTCTTCCTTCCTGGTGAATGCCCGCCTGTCGCTCGCCGACATCACGCTCAAGGGCGACGCCAAGCTCCAGATTTCGGCCTGGTCGCGCAACCTGTTCAACGAACAGCACACCTTCTTCCAGACCGGCTCTTCGTCGCTGCAACTGGGCATTTTCAACGAACCGCGCACCTATGGCCTGGAAGCCATGGTGCGCTTCTAAAATAGAGGGAGAGAGAAAGATTATGCGCAAGATGATGATCCGCGCCGCGCTGGCGGCGCTGCCCCTGACGATGCCGGCCGCAGCCTTCGCCGGCACCATCGCCGATCCGGTGGTGGAACGGGTGGCGCCCGACAAGCTGACGATCCGCTGGCAGGATGCCGATCCGGTCGATCTGTTGCAGGTCGACCGCCCCGATGCCCCCATCGCCAATGCTACGCTGGTGGCGGCCGGGGACAAGGACGGCGTGCAGGAGGTGCAGGTGGCGCCGGGCACCCGCCCCTATTTCCTGCTGCGCGACAGCAAGAGCGGCGCGGTGACGCGCGTGGCCGAGCGTGTGCTGGTGATGGAGCAATCCTCCAATTTCCGGGATCTGGGCGGCTATCCGGCGGCCGGTGGCAAGCATGTCCGCTGGGGCCGGATCTACCGGTCGGGCGGGCAGGCGATGCTGACCCCGGCCGACGTGGCGCAGGTGAAGGCGCTGGGCGTTGCCAATCTGGTCGACCTGCGCTCGGACGAGGAACGGCTGTTCGCGCCGACCAAGCTGGACGGCATCGCCTATAATGCGGTTGGCTATTCGATGGCCGCGATGATGAGCGGCATGAAGTTCGATGCCAAGAATATGGACATGGCCAAGCAGGCTGAAGCCTATGCCGGCACCTATCGCGGCATGGCGACCCAGTTGAAGCCGCAACTGCGTATCGTCTTCGCCCGCCTGCTGTCGAAGGACGGGCCGCTGCTCTACAATTGCTCGGCCGGGCAGGACCGCACCGGCTTTGTCAGCGCGATGATCCTGTCGGCGCTGGGCGTACCGCGCGATGTCATCTATCGCGACTATGTGCTCTCGACGCCGTCGCGCCGCCCGCAATATGAAGTCCCGCCGATGAGCGATGCCGTCGCGCAGAGCAGCCCGATCGCCGGCATGTTCGCACAGATGCAGAAGGGCGGAGCGATGGCCAAGGCCAATCCGCTGGTGCTGCCCGACGGCACGCCCTTCCTGACCTATGCCTTCGCCGAAATCGACAAGCGCTGGGGTTCAGTCGATGCCTATCTGGCTCAGGAAATCGGCCTGACGCCGGTGGACATTGCGGCGCTGCGCACCACCTATCTGGAATAAGCGCCGCTTATTCCGGATCGGCATGAAGGGCGCGGCGGGATTCATTATCCCGTCGCGCCCGCATGACGCTAGGAGGCTGGAAAAGGGTGCGCTATCCTTGTCCCGCTTTCTGGAGGCCATATGATTTTCCGTTCGATCGACCCGGCCAGCGACACGCTCCTGTGGGAAGGGGAGGCGGCCGATGCCGCGACCTGTGCAGCGGCCGTGACGCGCGCCCGCGCTGCCTTCCCGGCCTGGGCGGCACTGCCACAGGCCGAACGCGAGGATCATGTCCGGCGCTACAAGGCGCTGCTGTCGGACCGCAGCGATGCCTTTGCCAAGGCGATCGCGCGCGAGACCGGCAAGCCGCTATGGGAGGCGAAGACCGAAATCGCCTCGATGATCGGCAAGGTCGACATCTCGATCGCGGCGCAGGCCGAACGCGCCGGATCGCGCGAGCAGGCTACCCCGTTCGGCCGAGCGGTGCTGCGCCACAAGCCGCATGGCGTGATGGCGGTGCTTGGCCCCTATAATTTCCCCGGCCATCTGCCCAACGGCCATATCGTGCCGGCCCTGCTGGCAGGCGATGTGGTCATCTTCAAGCCGTCCGAACTGACCCCGCTGGTGGGCGAACTGATGGCGCAGGCGTTTCGCGACGCGGGCCTGCCCGATGGCGTCTTCACCTTGCTGCAGGGCGGGCGGGATACTGGTGCGGTGCTGATCGCACAGGATATCGACGGCCTGCTGTTCACCGGATCGGCGGCGGCGGGCGCGCATTTCTCGCGCGTGATGGCCGACCGGCCGGGCGTGATCCTGGCGCTGGAACTGGGCGGCAATAATCCGCTGATTGCCTGGGACGGTGATGCGCAGGCGGTCGCCTCGATCATCGTCCAGTCGGCCTTCATCACTGCGGGCCAGCGCTGTTCCTGCGCGCGCCGGCTGATCCTGCCGCAGGGCGCGGCGGGCGACGCGATCCTGGACGCGACGGTGGCGCTGGCCCGGCGGCTGACGATCGGGGCATGGGACAGCCAGCCTGAGCCTTATATGGGTGCGCTGATCTCCGCCGAGGCGGCTGCTCATGCCAAGGCGCGCCATGCGGCATTGCTGGCGCTTGGCGGTGTAGAGTTGCTGCCGCTGGAACAGCCGGCAGACCTCGGCGGTGCCTTCCTGACGCCGGGTATCATCGACATGACCGGCGTGGATGCCCCCGACGAGGAGATTTTCGCGCCGCTGTTGCAGGTGATCCGCGTCGCCGATTTCGACGCGGCGATCGCGGCGGCCAATGCGACCCACTACGGCCTGGCGGCCGGCCTCGTATCCGCCGACGATGCGCTGTGGGACCGGTTCCTGCTGGAAAGCCGCGCCGGCGTCGTCAACCGCAACCGGCCGACCACCGGCGCCAGCGGCGCGATGCCGTTCGGCGGCCTGGGTGCGTCGGGCAACCACCGCCCCAGCGCCTATTATGCCGCCGATTACTGCGCCTATCCGGTCGCCAGTTTCGAGGCGGCGCAGGTGCTGGATCTGACCGCGGATATCAAGGGCTTGGCGGGCTAGTCCGCACCGCAAGATTGACGGCGAAGGTGACAGGTCTTCGCCATTATCATGCCTGGCTTCCCGCTGCTCCGGCGGCGGGGGCATGTTGCGCTGCCGGCGCGAATCCCGCTGTCGCCACAGCCGTCCTCCATCAAGCCATTGTCTTGACAAGGTTCCATATCGTGGAACCCTGTTTCGTTATCATGTCATTCATCGATGATATGGCTCGTTTCGTCGCAAAGGCGGCGCCATCCTCGCGTGTCCATATATAGATATGAATACCCAATATATGGGATATCAAAGGGTTGTCGCGGCGGGGTCTGGTCGCGGTCGACCTCAAACCCGTGCCCAAACGGGGGGGCACGCATAGGGAGGATGTTTAAGTGAGGTTTTCCAATTATCGCGCCTTGTTGTCGACGTCGGCCGTCGCCGCCGTCCTGCTGGGCGCCATGCCGGCCGCGGCACAAGACCAGCAGCAGCCCGAACAGCCCCAGCAGGCGCCCGAAGCGAGCAGCGAGGATATCGTCGTCACTGGTATCCGTTCCAGCCTTCAGGGCGCGCTCAACGCCAAGCGCAATGCAGCCCAGGTTCTGGACGCCATCTCGGCCGAGGATATCGGCAAGTTCCCGGACAAGAATGTCGGTGAAGCGCTGCAGCGCGTGACCGGCGTCCAGCTGACCCGTTCCGACGGTGAAGGCTCCGGCATCACCATCCGCGGCGCCGATCCGTCACTGAACCGCGTCGAGATCAACGGCGTCACCGCCCTGTCCACCACCGTGGGCGGCGGCCGCGATGTCGATTTCCGCGATCTGCCCTCCGAATTCGTCAACCGCCTGGAAGTTGTGAAGTCGGCCACCGCCGACATGACCGAAGGCGGCGTCGGCGGCACCGTGCGCGTCATCACCCGCCGGCCGTTCGACAATGGCGGCAAGCCATATCTGGCCGGTTCCGCCCAGGCCATCTATGCCGATATCGGCGACCATATGGACCCGCGCCTGGCGCTGATCGGCAGCGACACCTTCGCCAATGGCACGATCGGCGTGCTGGTGTCGGGCACGTTCGAGAACCGCAATGTCGAAAGCCATCAGGCGCGCACCACCGGCTGGGTCCAGCTGGACAGCGATCCCAATACGGCCGGCATGCAGGCCTATGACCTCAACAATGACGGCGTCGGCGATTTCTTCCCCGACATTCCGCGCTATGTCATCAACCGCCTGGAAACCCGCCGCTATGCGCTGAACGGCATCCTGGAATGGCGCCCGAGCGACGATTTCAAGGCCTATGTCGAAAGCAACTGGACCAAGTCGATCCAGTCGGTGACCTCGCAATATCTGCAGACCGGCACCAGCGGCGGCATCGTCGACACGGAAAACACCATCATCGGCCCGGACAATACGGTCGAATATCTGGTGATGACCAACAATACGTCGAAGGCGCAGACCAGCCAGCTGGGCGTGTCCTATCGCAACATTCTGGGCGACATCAAGCGCACCACCTATAATGTCGCGCTGGGCGCTGACTGGACGACCGGCAACCTGACGCTGACGCCGAAAATCTCGCTGTCCAAGGCCAAGGCTTATAATAACGAGATCAATGCGACCGCGGCCGTTACCGGCATGTCCAGCCTGATCGTCGACTATAGCAACGGCCAGAATGCGCCGAACATCATCCTGCCCAATGATCCGACCACCACGGCCGGCATCAACCAGCTGACCGTGCTGCGCCGTCCGCGCTATGACGACCAGACCGAGAAGATGGCCAAGCTGGACGCGGAATATAAGACCGACGGCGGCCTGTTCACCTCGTTCAAGATTGGTGGCCAGTATCGCGACCTGACGGTCAAGAGCCGCTTCTACACCCGCACCACGACGCTCAATGGTTTCAGCGATCCGGCGGTGCAGGCGCAGATCAACAGCATCGTCAGCGGCAATGCGGCGCTCGGCACCTCGCCCTTCTTCCACACCGGCAATCTGGGCTTCACCGGCGATTATAGCGGCTGGCTCAACATGACCCAGGGCGTGGCCGATGCGGTCGGCATTCCCGATCCGTTCGCGGAAGGCGGCTGCCCGGCCAATGCCGACGGCACCTGCCAGGTCTATACCGACACCTGGAAGGTCGGCGAACGCAACCTGGCCGGCTATGGCCAGGCCAGCTTCGCCTTCGACGTCGGGGCCGTGCCCGTCAGCGGCGTGATCGGCGCCCGCGTCGTCAATACCAAGGTCAACACCTCGGGCTATCTCAGCACCGGCGGCGTGATCTCGCCCGTATCCTATGACAGCAACAGCACCGAATTCCTGCCCTCGATCAACATGAAGGCGGAACTCATCCCCAACAAGCTGATGGCGCGTGCGACCGCGACCGAAGTGATGGCCCGTCCGCTGCCGCAGCAGCTGGCCCCGCGCTTCACCATCGACGTCGTTGGCCTGTCGGGTTCGCGCGGCAATCCGGATCTGCAGCCGTTCCGCGCCCGCCAATATGATGCGGGCCTGGAATATTATATCAACCGCACCAGCTTCGCGTCGGTCACCTATTTCCGCAAGGAAATCAGCTCGTTCATCCAGAACACGACCGAGCCCTACACCGATGCCAGCGGCGTCACCTACACCATCACCGTGCCCACCAACGGCACGCAGAAGGTGACGATCAACGGCGTGGAAGCCGGCGCGCAGATCGCGTTCGACTTCATCGACGTGCCGGTGCTCAAGCAGATGGGCGTGGTCGCCAACTATACCTATTCCAAGGATAGCGGCTACGAAGGGAAGGATTATTTTACCGGCGATTCCCTGCCCTTCCAGGGTCTGTCGCGCCATGCCTACAATATCTCGGCCTATTATGAAGACGACGTCGTCAGCCTGCGGGGCGCCTATAACTGGCGGTCCAAATATCTGATCACGGCGCAGGGCCGCGGTAACAATCCCGAGTTCGGCGAAGCCTATGGCCAGCTCGATGCGTCGCTCAACGTCACGCTGATGCCGGGCATCTCGATGTTCCTGGAGGGTGTCAACCTGCTCGACGCGACGCGCAAGGAAAATGCCAACAGCGTCGAACGCCGCACCATCATCGAGACGGTCGGCCGCCGCGTCTATGGCGGTATCCGCTTCAAGCTCTGATTGGCGCTCATGGCCTGGCCTCCCCCAGGTCATGAGACAGGCTGCGGGTCGGGATATGCCCGACCCGCAGCATCATGTTTTCAAGATCAAGCGGGACAGGTCGCCATGTTCTCTCGCCGCACCCTCCTTGCATCGCTGGTCCTCGCGCCGATCGCCGGCCCCTTGAACGCTGCGGCGCGGGGGCCGCTCTGGCGCGACGATTTCCGTCATGGCCTCAAGCAATGGCAGCTGGAGGCGGTGGGCGATGCGCGCGTGACCGCGCAGGACGGGCTGCTCGATATCGTCGCGCCCAAGGGGCTAACGCTCTGGTTCCGCAAGCAACTAAGCGGCCCGGTCGCGATCCGCTATGATGTGCGCGCCGTGTCGGACGGCGGCCCCTATGACGAGGTCAGCGACGTCAACGCCTTCTGGATGGCGCGCGACCCGGCGGCGGCCGGCGGATCGGCGCTCGGCCGCACGCGCAGCGGCACGTTCGAGGAGTATGACAGCCTCCGCACCTATTATGTCGGCATTGGCGGCAACCGGAACAGCACCACGCGGATGCGCCGCTATGTGGGGGAGCCGGGCCATCGCCCGCTGCTGCCGGAACATGACCGCACCGACAAGGCGGCGATGCTGGTGCCCAATCAGTGGTTTTCGATCGGCCTGATCGCCAACGGGTCTCATGTCGCGGTGGAGCGGGACGGGGCGACCCTGTTCACGCTCGACGATCCCGATCCCTATCGCAGCGGCCATTTCGGCCTGCGCACGACGCAGAGCCATCTTCAGGTCCGCAATTTCACCATCACCAAGATCTGAACAACATAAAAAGGGAGAGCAGCATGGATATCAGGGCGGGGATCAGCCGGCGCGACAGCCTGAAGGCGGGATTGATGGCGAGCGCGACTGCGCTGCTGCCGGGCGCGGCGCAGGCGGCGACCAGTGCGCGCGGCGGCGCCATGCCGGAAACGCCGGTGCGCTGGATCGACGATGCCGCCCCGCCGCTCTCGCTCGGCCAGACCTTTGGCGTGCCATGGCCGCGCGGCGTGCTGCGCGCGGGCAAGCCGCTGTCGGTGCAGGGCGCCGATGGCACCGCTCTGCCCTCGCAGCACTGGACACTCGCCACCTGGCCCGACGGGTCGATCAAATGGACCGCTCATGCACTGCCCGCCGGCACCGGCCAGCCCGGCGCGCTGCGCGTGGTGTCGGGCAAGCCCGCCGCGCCGCAGGCGCCGGTACTGGTGCGCGAACTCGCCGACCGGATCGAGATTCAGGTCGGCGCGCTGCGCTGGAGCATCGGCCGCTCGGGCAATGCGATCATCCAGTCGGCGCAGCAGGGCGGTCGCACCGTCGTTGGTCCCCTGACGCTGGTCGCCAGCGTCGACAGCGCGCCCGAAGGTGGCACCCGCACGCCCTTCACCGGCCGCATCACCAGCGCGACGGTCGAGCACAAGGGGCCGGTCCGCGCCGTCGTCAAGCTCACCGGCGTGCATGAAGGGCAGGGGCGACAGATATTGCCCTTCACCCTGCGCCTCTACGCCCATGCCGGCGGCGACCATCTGCGCATAGTCCACAGCTTCATCTTCGACGGCGATCCGGCGAAGGATTTCATCAGCGGCATCGGCCTGACCGCCGCCGTGCCGATGGCGGGCGCACCGCACGACCGCCATGTCCGCCTCGCCACTGCCGACGACGGCCTGTTCAGCGAAGCGGTGCGACCGCTTACCGGCCTGCGCCGCGATCCGGGCAAGGCGGTGCGCGCCGCGCAGATCGCCGGCAAGGCGGTGCCGATGGACGCCATGGCGCCGGGCGTCGCCAAGCTGCTCGATCGCATTCCGACCTGGGGCGATTTCGACCTGACCCAATTGTCGGCCGACGGTTTCGCCATCGCCAAGCGTACGCAGGACGGCCATGCCTGGGTCGATTCCGTCGCCGGCAGCCGATCTCAGGGCCTGGGCTATGTCGGATCGCCCCAGGGCGGCGCGGCGATCGCCACCCGCTATTTCTGGCAGCGCCACCCGTCCCAGATCAGCATTCGTGACGCCGAAAGCGACACCGCGACGCTGACCGCCTGGCTCTGGTCGCCCGACGCCAAGCCGATGGACATGCGCTCCTATCGCGGCGTCCTGGGGATGGAGGGCTATGACGCCCAGAATGAAGGGCTCGACATCACCTATGAGGATTATGAGCCCGGCTGGGATGCCGCGACCGGCGTCGCCCGCACCAGCGAACTGACCCTCTGGGCCTGCGCCACCACCCCCTCGGCCGATGCGCTCGCCGCGATGGCGCAGGCGAACGCCGTGCCGCCGCAACTGATGGTGACGCCCGAACGTATCCATGAAGCCGGCGTGTTCGGCATCTGGAGCCTGCCGGACCGCTCGACGCCCATGAAGGCGCGGATCGAGGACCAGAATACCAACCTCGTCGACTTCTATGTCGGTGAGGTGGATCGCCGCCGCTGGTATGGTTTCTGGAACCATGGCGACATCATGCACACCTATGATTTCGACCGGCATGTCTGGCGTTACGACATTGGTGGCTTCGCCTGGGACAATAGCGAGCTGTCACCTGACCTGTGGTTCTGGACCAGCGTGCTGCGCACCGGCAATGCCGCCGCCTTCCGCTTTGCCGAGGCGCTGACCCGCCATACCGGCGAGGTCGATGTCTATCATCTCGGCCGGTTCAAGGGGCTGGGCACGCGCCATGGCGTCCAGCACTGGAGCGACAGCAGCAAGCAGCCGCGCGTCAGCAACGCTATGTATCGCCGCATCTTCTATTATCTGACCGCCGACGAGCGGGCCGGCGACCTGATGCGCGATCTGGTCACGTCCGACCTGTCGCTGGAGCATGTCGAGATCGGTCGCAAGGTGCCGGGGGCGCAGCGTAATCCGCTGCCCGCCGGCGTCATTGATCTGAGCTTCGGCACCATGTGGTGTTCCGTCGCCTCGGCCTGGCTCACCGAATGGGAGCGGACTGGCGACAAGCGCTGGCGCGAGCGACTGCTCAACGGCATGGATAGCATCGGTCGGCTGAAATATGGCTGGTTGGCGGGCAGCGCCCCCTATGACCTCAAGACCGGGCGCTTCATGGGGGCGGGGGACAAGATTTCCATCTCGCACCTCAATGCCGTGTTCGGCGCGCTGGAGGTGAATGCCGAGCTTCTGGAGCTGCTTGACGTGCCGCGCTATCGCACCGCCTGGCTCGACTATTGCCGCTGGTTCAACGCCTCGCCGCAGGAGTGGAAGGCGAAGTTCGACCAGCCCTTCGGCCGCCGCAACCTCAAGGAAGGCCATTCGCGCCTGACCGCCTATGTCGCGCGCGAGACCGGCGACAGGGAACTGGCCGTGCGCGCCTGGAAGGAATTCCTCGGCGGCGACGCGGGCCTCGGCCTGTCGAACGGCGATCCGCGCGTGGCGCTGAAGGGGCCGGCCTATGTCCGCCCGATCGTCGAATGGCCGGACGTGTCCACCAATGCGGCGTCGCAATGGGGTCTTGCTGCGATCGAGAATCTGGCGCTCATTCCCGACGCGCTAGCCGATGCTGCCAAGTGATGAAGGGCCATAAGATGAAGACGATGATGATTGGCCTGATGGCGGCGCTGACCGTAAGCGCGGCGACCCCGGCGCTGGCCAAGCCCGTGGCCGAATGGGTCGACCAGACCACCGGCCACCGCGTTCTGCGGCTGACCGATACGCCGGGCAGCGCCAGCCTCTATTTCCACCAGAACAGCTATACGCCGCAGGGCGACAAGATGGTGATCTCCACCCCCGACGGCATTTCGGTGCTGACGCTGGCCGACTGGAGCATCAGGCCGCTGGTCAAGGGCAAGGATATCCAGCTGCTCTTCACCGGGCGCAAGACGCGCACCGCCTATTATGCCAGCCACAAGCGCGACGATGGTGCGGGGGCCACGACCCTCTATGCCGCCGACATCGACAGCGGCAAGGTCCGCAAGATCGCGACCGTCGATCGCGGATCGATCGGCTCGATCAATGCGGACGAGACGCTGCTGCTCGGTCAATGGGCGGCAAGCGACAAGCCGCTCCAGCCTGACGGCACCCAGAAGCGCGCCGCGCCGGAGATCAAGCAGCAGTTCGGCCAGGCTAATTATGCCGCCAACGGTCCGGACGGAAAGCCGCTCAGCTTTGCCGAGGCGAAGGAAGTGCGCCTCAATGAACGGCTGGAGGCGCGCATCCCGATGGAGATATTCACCATCGACATCCGCACCGGGGAGCGAAAGGTGGTGGTCGCCTCGACCGATTGGCTGAACCATATCCAGTTCTCGCCGACCGACCCAGGCCTCATCATGTATTGCCATGAAGGCCCCTGGCACAAGGTCGACCGGATCTGGACGATCCGCACCGACGGCAGCGGCCAGCAACTGGTCCACAAGCGCAGCATGAACATGGAAATCGCCGGCCACGAGTTCTTCTCGCCCGACGGCAAGTGGATCTGGTATGATCTCCAGACGCCGCGTGGCGAGGTGTTCTGGCTCGCCGGCTATGAATTGGCGACCGGGCATCGCCAATGGTTCAAGGTCGACCGCAACCAATGGTCGGTCCATTACAACCAGGCGCCCGACCTCCAGCATTTCTCCGGCGACGGCGGCGACAGCGAAATGGTCGCCCATGCTCCCGACGGCAAATATCTCTATCTCTTCACGCCCCAGGCCATTCCCGATGTCGCCGGCATCCATGCCGACAATGCCGCCGACCTGATCGCGCCGGGCACCTTCGGCGTCGAGAAGATCGTCGACATGCGCAAGCATGACTATCGGCTGGAGCCGAACATCACCTTCACGCCCGACGGCAAATGGATGATCTTCCGCTCCAACATGGACGGCGCGCCGCAAATCTACGCGGCGGAGATTGCCAAGACGGCGCACTGACGACGAGCGATTGCCGGGCGGGGCGTCGCTGGCCTATGGTCGCGGCGCCCCGCGTGAAAAGGCTGACGTCATGATGCGTGCCCGGCACTGCTCCCTACTGTTGTTCCTGACGCCGGTTGCGGCCGATGCCATGCCGCCGCCGACCCCGGCCGATCTCGCCGGCTGCGAAGGATCGGCCTTCGTCGTGGACAAGCTGGTCTGCGCCGACCCGGCGCTCAAGGCGGCCGATGCCCGCGTCCGGGTGCCCAGCGCGGATCAGTCCAAGCTGCTGGATGCCGCATCCGATTATGTTGAGCGGCAGGACGCCTGGTTCCAGCGCCGCAACCGCTGCGCCTTCGCGCCCGACCAGCCGGCCTGCCTGCGCGACGCCTATGCCGAGCGCAGCGCCGTGCTGATGGCACTGGCCCATGACCCCGCACCGGACCGGGCCAAGCAATGCGGCGAGATGGCGGTGCGGATCGGCACGCTAGAGGGGGCGACCATCATCCGCGATGACAGCCGGCTGGTCGCGGTGGGGCTGCCGAAGCCCCGATCGTCCTGGCGCCCTTTCGTGACGGCGGAACCGCGCGGCAAGGCATGGCGCCTGCGCCGGCTGGACGGCGCGCATATCGACTGCCGCTAAGGCTCAGTCCTCGTCCTCGCTGTGCATGATGTCGGCGCGGGTGATGGTGCCGCCCTGGCTGTGGACCACGGCCAGCCGCTTGCGCCCCTTGTCGCGGAAGCGGATCTCGCCGCTGTCGATCGCGGGATCGGCGATCATGATGAGGGCGTCGAACACGCCGCGCGCCTCGCGCAATTCGCTCAGGATCGTCAGCAGTTCGTGCGAGGTGATGCGGGTGCCCCCTTCGCTGTCGGGCATCTGTTTCTCGATGATCCGGTGCAGCGCCTCGACGATCGCCAGCGTTGGGTGCAGCCGCTCGACCGAGACGGGCGCGGCCAGCGGCACGGCGCGAACATCGGCCAGCGCCAGATAGGGGTCGATCGCGCCGGGGCCGAAAACCTGCTCGATATTGGCAAGGGTCACGGCGTCCAGGTTGCTCGCCTCGTTGCGCGCATTCTTGACCGTGCCGGCCGAACAACCGATCCGCTCCGCCAGCTGGCTGTCGGACAGGCCATGGGCCTTCTGGATGCGCCGCACGATGGTGGCGACCGCTTCCCGATAGATGCCGTTCGATAGCCGCGTTCCGGCCATGTCTCGCTTCTCCCGCTTCGACGTGCCTCGCCCGACAAAAATGCCGGGCTGGATGGATGTGCGCAAGACTTTGTGCGCGGCGCCCGATTCCGGCAAAGACCTTGGCGGGGCCTGCACCCTAGTTGCACCATCCATGAACCCCGATCGTCGCCGTTTTCTCCTCTCCGCTTCCGTTCTGGTCGCGGGCGCTGTTGGCACCGCGCGTGCCTCCGCGCCGGGGCCGATGCGCGCGCTGAAACCCATGGTGCCGGCCCAGCCGATCGCGCCGGTCACCACGCCGACCCCGCCGGCGCTGGTGAAGCCCGCTTTGTTTGCACAGGCCCGCGCGGCGCTGGAACGGCATCCGCAGATCGTCAATCGGCACCGCATGGCGCTGGTCGATTTTGCTGCGCCCTCGTCGGAGCCGCGGCTGCATATCGTCAACCTGCTGGATGGCACCACCACCTCCTATCTGGTGGCGCATGGCAGCGGATCGGACCCGGATCATAGCGGCTGGTTGGAGCGCTTTTCCAATGCGCCCGGTTCCAACGCCTCCTGTTCGGGCGCGTTTCTGACGGCCGATCCCTATGTCGGGAAACATGGCCCGTCGCAGCGCTTGCAGGGGCTCGATCCGACCAACGACAATGCGATGAGCCGGGCGATCGTGCTGCATGGTGCCTGGTATGCCGAACCCACGCTGGCCGGTGCGCGCGGCAAGCTGGGGCGCAGCCAGGGCTGTTTCGCGGTCGGCGACAGCGTTCGATCGCAGGTCATGGCCCAGTTGGGCCGGGGCAGCCTGATCTACGCGGCCAAGCTGGTCGTCTGAATTTTGCCATAAGCGCGTCGCCCCAATCGGCGCGCGGGTCCGTGCCGCCGCTTAACCCCTTTCGCGGTGGGCACCATGGCCGTCCGGGAGCGGTGCTTGCATCGCTCCCGGACTTTATCTCTCGGTATTTTCCCTGAGCCCTATCCACGGCTTTGCCGAATGCGCCGCGCCAGCGTTGCTATAGCATGCGGCCGTCTGCGACTCCGCTTTCCGGCATCGCAGGAACAGGGGAAATGAGGATGACGCGTTTTTCGACATTGTTGTCGGTGACCGCCTTGCTGGCGGCTGCCCTCCCGATCTCGCCGGCCCATGCGGCGCCGCCGCGCGATGTCGATGATCTGGTCGGCGCGCGGGGCTCTTCGGGGGAAAATGCGCTGCAATCGCGCGGCTATCGCATCGCCAAGCAGAATGGCCTCACCAACTATTGGTGGAACAGCGCGAAGGACCAGTGCATCCGCGTCGTCACCTATAATGGCCGCTATGATGCGATCGACAGCGCGTCGGACGGCGATTGCGGTCATGGCGGCGGCAATACGGCCGCCGCGGCAGTAGCCGGCGTTGCGGCGATCGGCCTGATCGCGGCGCTTGCCAGCCACAAGAAGAGCCATAATGACAGTTCGGCTCAGCATGACAGCGAATATGAGCGCGGCTATCATGACGGCCTGTATGGCGGTGACTATGATCGCAACGACAGCGAAGCCTATCATTCGGGCTTTTCGGCGGGCAATGCGGAGCGGAGCAATCGTCTTGCCGCCAACAGCCAGATCGTGCGGGGCGCGCCGGCGGCGGCGCAGCGGGCCTGTGCCCGGCGCGGCGACGAGTTCCAGAACGTGCCGGCGGGCAGTTCCGTGCCGGTCAGCGTCTATCCGCAAGGTGGGGATCGCTACGAGATCATCATTGCGTCCGGCCATTATCGTTCGCGCTGCACCGTGACGGGCAACGGCAATGTGATGTCGATGGACCCCTATTGAACGAAAGGATGCATCATGAGGAATGCCATGATCGCGACCGTCGCGCTGTCGGCGTTGGCCATGCCAGCCATCGCCCAGGCCCCGGTGCGCAGCGAGCGGGTGCAATTCGCCAGGGGGAGCGCGTCGAAGGTCATCAAGGCGTCGCTCAAGGGCTATGACATGGTCGATTATCTGGTCGGCGCGCGGGCCGGCCAGACCATGAATGTCCGGCTTCAGACCAGCAACGCCTCCAGCTATTTCAACGTGATCGCGCCCGGTGCAGGAAATAGCGCCATGTTCGTCGGCTCGTCCGCCGGCAACAGCTTTTCCGGCCGCTTGCCCGCCAATGGCGATTATCGCATCCGCGTCTATCTTATGCGCAATGCCGCCCGCCGCAATGAAGTCGCCAACTATACCCTGACCGTCAGCGTGCAGGCGCTGGCGGCGACCGCGGCGCAGGTGATGCCGGCGGCGACCGGCCCGGCGCTGACGCCCGGCAACATGCCCGCTTATTGTCGGGGGGAAGTGTCCGGCCAATATGGCACCCGTCCGACCTATGTGAAGACCGGCGCGATCGCCAAGGCGCCCGGTGGCTTCTTCATCGACGGCACGGTCGACAAGGGCAGCGAGGGGATCAAGCGCTTCCGTTGCCGCTTCGATGCGCAGCGCCGCTTCGTTGACGTGATGGCGATGACGCCGGACGGCGAATAGCCGGTTCAGCCGCCCAGGATTAGGAAGCTCGCCCCGCTGTTGATCAGCGAGGCGAGCAGCCAGGTGCCCAACGCCGATCGGAACGCCTTGCCGGTCGATTTCCGGGTGCGACTGCGCAGCCAGATCGTCTCGATCCGCAGATACCAGCTGATTGTCACCAGCATGATGACCAGCGCGGCGATCGCCCAGCCGACATCGCCAAGGCGCGCCAGGATCGACGCGATGCCCAGCACCAGCGCGGCCGGCCCGGCAATATAGCATTGGGCGTAGAAGGGGCGGCGCAGCGTGTCGCGGTTGAGTGCCAGGCCCTGCGCCTTCAGCCGCCGCACCGCGAACATCAGCGGATAAATGGCGAAAAGGAAGGCGCGCAGCACCAGCAGGTTCATCTCCGACGCGGTGATTTCCTTGCCGATGCCGGTGGTCGCGACCTCCGGCATCTTCTGGTGCGACGCCACCTCGATCAGGTGCGACAGCAATATGGTCAGCATCAGGAACAGGGGCGGGCTCAGCATGTCGGTGAATTGCTGGTCCGGCGCATCCTCCAGTTCCTTGTCGGAATAGCGCAGCATCTGGATCGGGTGGCGGATGGTCCGCCATAGGGTGCGGGGATAGAAGACCAGCCAGCTCATCGCCTCATAGAGAAATTCTTCCAGCGACTGGAACAGGCGTAGGAAATCCATCGACGCTCCCGATCATGAGGAAGGCTGGCATCCCGCCGCCGGGGCAGGGGCGTGCCGCCGGGCAGGGTTGTGCAGGCGGGCTGGGCAGGCGTTGGTGCCGCCCCGGCCGAATGTTTCCCGGTTCAGTTGGGCCGGTTGAGCGTGAATCCGTCAGCCCGTTCAACGCAGGCCCGTCCGGCTCGGATGATGGCCGCGCTAGCGGTTGCTGGCGAGCTGCTGCCCGGCGCGCGCCGCCGGCTTGTCCGCGGTCAGATCGTCGAGCCAAGGCATGGCCGGTGGCGCCAGTCTGACGGTGGGGGTTGCATCCTGCGGCGTGCCAATGCTGCTTGCCGTGGCCAGTGCCACACAAATGCCGGCGCCCGCTGCGACCATTGCAGGCCAGTCTCTTACCATCGCACACAGCTCCCTCTGCTGGGCTGCGATCGGCAGGAAAAGTTTCGCGATTGGCGCCGCGACTCACCCGTCCGACCGCTGGAATAAGGGATGATCGCGCATTCGCGGGCATCGCGCCATAGCGGATTTTCCGGGGGTCGGACGGGTGAGTCGCTTCACGCCATTGGCTAGGGATATCCGGGGCGCTCCCTAGGGGAGAATCCCGATGGCTGGCCCGGCGTCCGCTTGGCTATGCCCAGGGATATTCAAAGGGAGGTCGCGATATGATCAGGCGCATATTCGTCACGGGTCTGCTGCTGGCGCTGGCAGGCTGTGCCACCACGCCACGGGTCAATTATGATGCCGATCCCGCGGCCAATTTCGCCAGCTATCGCAGCTATAGCTGGGCGTCGATCAATGTGCCGCAGGGCATGAACCCATTGCTGTTCCAGCGGGTGAAGGCGTCGATCGACAGCGCGCTCGCGGCGCGCGGCTATAGCCAGGCTGAACCCGGCGAATTTGCCATCGGCTTCACCCTGGGCGCCCGCGATCGGGTGGAGGTGACCGATTTCGGTCCCTACGCCACCTATTATCGTCCCTGGGGCGGGTGGGCCGGCTGGGGCGGCTATCGCAATGTCGATGTGCGCAACGTGACCGACGGCACGCTGACGGTCGACATTTATGACACCGGGACGAAACAGCCGGTCTGGCACGGCACGGCCACGCAGGAGGTCAGCCGCAAGAGCCCCGACCAGGCGACAATCGACAAGGCGGTGACCGCCGTGCTCGCCAATTTCCCGCCGCCGATCAAGCCGAACTGACAGGAGGGGAGCATATGGCCGAATCGCAGGAAACCAGGGGCGCGCCCATCCGCCCGGCCCGCAATGT
Source organism: Sphingobium yanoikuyae (assembly GCF_013001025.1). Lineage (NCBI taxonomy): Bacteria > Pseudomonadati > Pseudomonadota > Alphaproteobacteria > Sphingomonadales > Sphingobiaceae > Sphingobium > Sphingobium yanoikuyae. The sequence goes on from NZ_CP053021.1 coordinate 5,191,348, forward strand.
GGGCGAGCCCGTGCCGCCCATTCCGTCGGTCGACATGAGCGATCCCGAAGGGGCATCGACCGCCTATTCGCATTTCCGCACTGGCCTGTCGCGCCATCGCACGGGCCTGTCGGAACATCGCACCGACCTGTCCGAATATCGCACCGACCTTTCCGGGCATCGCACCGAAATGTCGATGCGCCGGACCGGCATGTCGTTCCAGCGGACCCGGATGAGCGCGGACCGGACCCTGATGTCGGAAATGCGCACCGCGCTGTCGCTGATCGGCTTCGGCTTCACCATCAACCAGGCATTCCAGAAGATGCAGGACGCGGGCAGCATCCAGAATGTCAACGCGCCGCGCAATTTCGGCGTGGCGCTGCTGGTGTTCGGCATCGTGCTGCTGGCCGGCGGCATCGTGCGCCATGTCCAGTTCGCGACGGAATTGCGGGATCGGCGCAAGATCATGACGGAGGATGGGCTGATTCACTCCGACAGCCGCTTCCCGATCTCGGTGACGCTGGTGATTGCGCTGTGTCTGCTGGCGCTGGCGCTGGCGGCGGTGCTGGGCATCGTCTTCAACATCGCCCTGCTGGGCTGAATCGCGGGCAGGCGGGCGGGGCCTGTGCCCCGCCGCGTCTCAGCTCTGCAGCATGTCCTGCCCTTTATTATAATGGTGCCAGGCCATGATCGCGGCGGCGCCGCGATGCGGCCGCCAGGCTTCGGCAAGGTCGCGGGTCAGCTTCTCGCTCGGCCGCTCGCCAAGGCCTAATATCCGCCCGACCGCGATCTGCACCGCCAGGTCGCCGGCCGGCCAGATGTCGGGGCGGCCTTCGGCGAACAGCAGATAGATTTCCGCCGACCAGCGGCCGATCCCCTTGATCTGCACCAGTTGCGCGATCGCGGCCTCATCGTCGGCGGGCAGGGCGTGGAGGTCCAGCGTGCCGTCCACCACAAGTTCGGCCAGGCTGCGGGCATAGCCCTGCTTCTGCCGCGACAGGCCACAGGCGCGCAACGTATCGAAATCGCGCGCCAGCAGCGCTTCGGGTGTGCAGCCCACGCCCAGCTCCGCCTCCAGCTTGCGCCAGACCGCCGCGGCGGAGGCGACGCTGACCTGCTGGCCGACGATGGTGCGCAGCAACGTCTCATATCCCGGCTCGCGCACGCGCGGCACCGGATAGCCGACGCTGGCGATCGCCGCGCCGAATGCCGGCTCCGCCGCAGCGATGAAGTCCAGGCTGACGCGCAATTCTTCCGCCGTGCTTACCATGTCCGCCCGTCCAGCCCTTGATTTCGCCGCCGCTGTCGGTCAGAGCGGCGGGGATAAGTCCAAAAGGAATGGGTAGATGCCGAAGCTGATCGTGGTCAACCGTGATGGTGCCGAACAGACTGTTGAGGGGGACAAGGGTCTCTCGGTGATGGAAGTCATTCGCGACCATGGCTTTGACGAACTGCTCGCGCTGTGCGGCGGCTGCTGCTCCTGCGCGACCTGCCATGTCTATGTCGACCCGGCCTTTGCCGACGCCCTGCCGGCGATGAGCGAGGACGAGAATGACCTGCTCGACAGCAGCGATCATCGCAACGAGACCAGCCGCCTGTCCTGTCAGGTCGTACTGAGCGATGCGCTTGACGGCCTGCGCGTCACCATCGCGCCGGAAGACTGATCCCTTATTTCAGGGCCTGACCCGCAACGTCGCGGCCGGCGCATCGCCGGTCAGCGGCGTGATGGTCCATGTGATGCGCTTGCCCTCCGGCACGGTGGTGGCGCCATCTTCCTGATTCTGGCTGACGATCTCCGCATCGGTGGTCAGCGTGAACGTGCCGTTCAGCGCCTTGGCGGCGGCGTCGCCCGATCCGCCGCCCATGCCGGCCGGCCCCTGGCTCTTGTCGAAACCGTTGGCAAAGCCCGGTGCCTTCACCCGCACCCGGTCCGCCCCGCGCATTTCCACCGCGACGAAGGGCAGGACAATCTGCGCGTCGATGTTGAAGGGGAAGAGGAAGGCATGGTCCAGCCTTCCGCTGATCGCATAGTCGATCGCGAATTTGTGATCGCCCAGATACTGGACCGACCGGAACCCCTTTTCCTTGGTGAGCGCGCTCGCCATCGCCTGCATCTGCGTATCGTCGCCGCTGGTCTTGTCGAACTGGGGCTCGGCGGGCGGTGTAGGCGTCTTGCTCTGGCTCTGCGCCACCTTCTGCAGCACGGCCTCCTCGCCCTCGGGCGGGGCGACGCCTTCCAGCGGATCGTCCTCGGCATCGCTGTTGAGGCCGCCCAGCGCCTTGTCCATGTCCGACGCCAATATCTCGCCCTTATAGGCAAAGGCGAAGCTGCGGTCGGCGCGGATGTCGAGGGTGGAGGTGAAGCTGCCGGGGGTCACCAGGCATCCGGGCAGCATCAGCAGCGCCGCCAGTGCGCCCGCCGCGCGGGACAATAGGACCATGGCGAACCCCCGTTCGTCTGCGCGACGATGCGAGCGGGGCAGGGCGCCCCGCCCACATCGTCGCAAGATGGTGCCCGGCGGCCGCTTACCGGCTGGTGGCGGCGTACAGGGCGATCGCTGCCGCATTGGAGACGTTCAGGCTCTCCATGCGCGGGCTGATCGGCAGCTTAGCGATAATGTCGCAATGCGCCATGGTGTTGTGGCGCAGCCCTTCACCCTCGGCGCCCAGCACCAGCGCGACGCGCGATTCGCCGATCGCGTCGGCCAGCACGGTGTCGCAATCGCCGTCCAGGCCGATGCGCCAGTAACCGGCTTCGGCAATCTCTTCGAGCGCGCGGGCCAGGTTCACCACCCGCACCCAGGGCACGGTTTCCAGCGCGCCCGACGCGGCGCGGGCCAGCACGCCCGATTCGGGCGGCGCATGCCGGTCCTGGGTTACGATGCACAGCGCGTCGAAGGCGGCGGCCGAACGCAGGATCGCGCCGACATTATGCGGATCGGTCACCTGGTCGAGCACCAGGATCGGGCGCTGGTCGTCCCGTCCCTGTTCCAGCACGTCGCCCAGCCAGACATCGTCCAGCGGCTCGACTTCGGCGACAATGCCCTGATGCGGCGCATCCGACGGCACCATGCGGCCCATGTCGGCGACGTCGGAATAGACGATCGGCAGCACAGGCGGCAGGTCGAGCGCGCCGATCGCTTCGCGCGTGCCCCATATCTTGCGCACGACGCGGTTCGGATTGGCGAGCGCAGCCGTGATGGCGTGGCGTCCGTAGAAGCGGGGGAAGGCGCCTTTCGGCTTGCCGGTACGATGTCCTCTTTTCATGTTTTCGCTCTTTTCACATCACCCCATTGACAGGCAAGCCTCCATTCGCCATTGAGCCGCCTCCAGCGCGGCGGGACAGCAAATTTCCACCGCGTAGGGCACTGGACAGGTGGCCGAGTGGTTAAAGGCAGCAGACTGTAAATCTGCCCGGGTTTCCGTACGCTGGTTCGAATCCAGCCCTGTCCACCACTGCCCTCATCGGCGCGCCGCCTCTTTCGGGTTTCCGGTCCGCGCGCCGCTCCAGCCGAGCCCGTTACCGCAAGAGGAACGCCGCTTGGCCTGGGTCATTCTCGGCATCGCCGTATTCACCGAAATCATCTGGGCATTGAGCCTGAAATGGGCCGCCACCGTCGGCAGCTGGCAGGCTTCCGTCGTGCCCATTGCCCTGAGCTTCCTCAACATGGGGCTGCTGGCGCTGGCGATGCGCGATCTGCCGGCGGGCACCGCCTATGCGATCTGGACGGGCCTGGGCGCCGTGGGCGTCATCATCGGCGGCATGATTCTCTATGGGGATCGGGTCAACATGGCCCAGATCGGCTTCATGGCGATGATCGTGATCGGCGTGGTCGGCACCAAATTGTCGGCCCAGGCGTGATTGCTTCTCCTGATTCGCGTAACATGATTCGGCGCATGGCCTGATCGCGGGATCGGGGCGTCGCGCCGCAGGCTTATTGCCGCAGCGCAACAAAAACGGCGGAAGTCCGTTTGTCTTCGGACAAGCCCCGTTCATTCTTCCCCGGTTACGCTCTCCCCCGCATGACTCTTGATCGCCGCGACCTCCTCATCCGCACCCTGGGCGGTGTCCTCGCCCTTGGCATTCCCCGCCGCGCGCTGGCGCAGGCCGACGTCGCCCGCGTCGATGCGCTGATCGCGAAGATGACGCTGGAGGAAAAGGCTGGGCAGATGACCTGCCTGGCCGACAGCTTCCGTCCCTTCAACCCGCCCAACCCGGCGGCCGGCATCCAGGACGAGAAGCGCCTGGCCGACGAGATTCGCAAGGGCCGGGTCGGCTGCCTGTTCAACGGAATCGGCGTTGCCGGTGGGCGCCGCGCGCAGGAGATGGCGGTCAAGAACAGCCGCCTGGGCATCCCGCTGCTGCTGGCGGGCGACGTGATTCACGGCCTCAAGACCATCTTTCCCGTGCCGCTGGGGGAGGCTTCCTGCTTCGATCCGGTGCTGGTGGAAAAGACCGCGCGGGTCATGGCGGTGGAGGCGACGGCGGCCGGCCTGCACCTCACCTTCGCGCCGATGGTCGATGTCGCGCGCGACCAGCGCTGGGGCCGGGTGGTTGAAGGCGCGGGCGAGGATGTCTATCTGACCGGCCTGTTGTCGGCGGCGCGGATTCGCGGCTTTCAGGGGCGCGACCTGCGCCGCGACGATTCGCTGCTCGCCTGTCCCAAGCATTTCGCCGCCTATGGCGCGGTCGCCGCGGGCCTCGAATATGGCAGCGTCGACATCAGTGACGAGACGCTGCGCGAAACCCATTTGCCGCCCTTCGGCAAGGCCTTTGCCGCCGGTGCGCTCACCACCATGGCCGCCTTCAACGAGATTAACGGCGTGCCCGCCACCGCCGACCGCGAATTGCTGACCGACATATTGCGCGGCGAGATGCAGTTTCGCGGCTTCGTCTTCTCCGATTACACCGCCGACGAGGAACTGGTCGCCCATGGCTTTGCCGAGGATGAGCGCGACGCCGCCCGCCTCGCGGTGCTGGCCGGGGTCGACATGTCGATGCAGAGCGGCCTCTATATCCGCCACATCCCCGATCTGGTGAAGAGCGGCGCGGTGCCGATGGCGACGGTCGATGTCGCGGTGCGCCGCATCCTTTATGTGAAGACCGCGATGGGGCTGTTCGACAATCCTTATCGCTCGCTCGACGAAGAGGTTGAAAAGGCGCGCATCGGCACGCCCGCCCATCATGCTTTGGCGCGCGAGGCGGCGGCCCGATCGGTCGTGCTGCTCAAGAATGACGGGGTGCTGCCGCTCGATCCCGCTGCCGGGCAAAGGATCGCGCTGATCGGCCCGTTCGGCGAGGACAAGGCCAATCTCTACGGCCCCTGGGCCTTTTACGGCGATCCCGACAAGGGCGTCGACATCGCCACCGGCCTGCGCGCGGCGATGCCCGATCCCGCAAAGCTGACGGTCGAACTGGGTTGCGCGGTCAACGGCCCGATCAAGGACGGGATCGCCCGTGCCGTCGCCGCAGCGAAGGCGGCGGACGTGGTGATCCTGGCGGTTGGCGAATCCCAGGCGATGTCGGGCGAGGCGCAATCGCGCACGATGATCGAGCTGCCCTCCTCGCAACAGGCACTGGCCGATGCGATCGCCGCCACCGGCAAGCCGGTCATCGTGCTGCTGCGCCATGGCCGCGCGCTCGCTTTGCATGATGGTGTCGCCAATGCGCAGGCGTTGCTGGCGACCTGGTTCCTGGGGTCGGAAACCGGCCATGCGCTGGCCGACATAATGTTCGGCAAGGTCGATCCCTCGGCCAAGCTGCCGGTCAGCTTCCCCTGGGAAAGCGGGCAGGAGCCTTTCTTCTACGATCGCAAGTCGACCGGCCGACCGACGGTGGACAATGGCAGCACCGAATATAAGGCGCGCTATGCCACCACCGACAACAGCGCCCGCTTCCCCTTCGGCCATGGCCTCAGCTACACCGATTTCGCCCTCAGCGACCTGAAGCTCTCCGACACCGCGCTGCGCTGGGACGGCGCGGTGGAGATCACCGCGCGCCTCACCAACAAGGGCAAGCGCAAGGGCAGCGAGGTGGTGCAACTCTATATCCGCGACCGCGTCGCCAGCCGCACCCGCCCGATCCGCGAACTGAAGCGCATCCAGCGCGTCACTTTGTCGCCGGGCGATTCCACCCAGGTCCGCTTCACCCTGTCGCGCACCGACCTCGAATTTGTCGGCGCCGGCAACCGCCGCCTCGCCGAACCGGGCCTGTTCGACCTGTGGGTCGGCCAGTCCTCGACCGGCGGCCTGCACGGCCAGTTCACCCTCTACGCGGCATCTCCAACGTCCTCGTCACCCCGGGCTTGACCCGGGGTCCCGCTTTGCAAATGTTCGCAACATGGCGCGCGAACGGCAGGGCGGATGGGTCTACATCATGGCCGATCGGTATCGGGGCACCCTCTATGTCGGCGTGACCGCCGATCTTGCTGCCCGAATCCATCAACATCGATCCGGTACGGGGGCCGACTTCTGCGCCCGCTATGGATTATTCCGGCTTGTGTGGGCCGAGCATGGCGACGACATGCTGAGCTGCATCGCCCATGAGAAGCGCCTCAAACATTGGCGCCGGCAATGGAAGTTCGACCTGATCGAAGGCGCCAATCCGGACTGGCAGGATCTGTTCGACCAGATTGTCTGACGCAGTAGCGGGACCCCGGGTCAAGCCCGGGGTGACGGGTAGAGGTGGGCGCCTTCTCCGATCCACCCTCTCTCATAGGAAAATCCGATCACTGTGACGGAATCGATTCGTTTCGATCCGCCGCTGCACGGGACTACCCCTTTTCGCGCCTTGAACAGGCAGAACAGGACAGGGGAGAGAAACATGTCCACGACCCGCATTTCCACATTCGCCCTGGCGTGCGCGCTGCTCGCCAGCCCGGCGCTCGCCGCCGATCCCAAGCCCAAGCCGGCGCCGCAGGCCGACACCGTGACCGAGGCGCCCAAGCCGCCCGTCACCGAAAAGCCCGGCGGCATGACCAACAAGGACTGGTGGCCCAACCGCCTGGACCTTACCGCGCTGCGCCAGCATGAGGCGACCCGCGCCAATCCCTATGGCGCCGACTATGATTATGTGAAGGAATTCAACAGCCTCGACCTCGAAGCGGTCAAGGTCGACATCCGCAAGGTGCTGACCACGTCGCAGCCCTGGTGGCCGGCCGACTATGGCCATTATGGCCCCTTCTTCATCCGCATGGCTTGGCACAGCGCCGGCACCTATCGCGTCGGCGACGGCCGTGGCGGCTCGGATGGTGGCGAACAGCGGTTCGATCCGCTCAACAGCTGGCCCGACAATGTCAGCCTCGACAAGGCCCGCCGCCTGGTCTGGCCGATCAAGCAGAAATATGGCCGCAAATTGAGCTGGGGCGACCTGATGGTCCTGTCCGGCAATGTCGCGCTGGAGGATATGGGCTTCAAGACCGTGGGCTTTGCCGGCGGCCGCATCGACGCCTGGCAGCCGGACGTCGTCTATTGGGGCCCGGAAACCAAGATGATGGGGACCGAGCGCTCCAATCCCGACGGCTCGCTCAAGCGTTCGCTCGCCGCGACCACCATGGGCCTCATCTATGTGAACCCCGAAGGCCCCGGCGCCAATCATGATCCCAAGGGCGCCGCCGCCGACATCCGCCGCGCCTTTGGCAATATGGCGATGGATGACGAGGAAACGCTGGCGCTGATCGCGGGAGGCCACACCTTCGGCAAGGCGCATGGCGCCAAGAAGCCCGAGGAATGCCTGGGCGCGGAACCCGCCGCCGCCGGCATCGAGGATCAGGGCTTCGGCTGGAAGAACAAGTGCGGCAAGGGCAATGCGGAGGATACGCTGACCTCGGGCCTGGAGGGCGCCTGGTCGGCCACGCCGACCCAGTTCACCACCCAATATATCGACAATCTGCTGAACTTCGACTGGGTGAAGACCAAGAGCCCGGCCGGCGCGACCCAGTGGATCCCAACCGATCCCGCCACCGCCAGCATGGTCCCCGACGCGCATGTGAAGGACAAGCGGCACGCGCCGATCATGTTCACCACCGACATTGCGCTCAAGGAAGATCCCGGTTTCCGCAAGGTACTGGAAAGCTGGCAGAAGAATCCCGAGCTGTTCAGCAAGGCCTTCGCCCGCGCCTGGTTCAAGCTGACCCATCGTGATCTCGGCCCGCAGGTTCGCTATCTCGGCAAGGACATTCCGTCCGAAACCTATAGCTGGCAGGATCCGCTGCCCAAGGCGAGCTTCGCCCCCGTCAGCGCCGCCGATCAGGCCAAGCTGAAGGCCGCTGTGCTGGCGTCGGGCCTGACCGGGCCGGAACTGGTGCGCACCGCCTGGGCGTCGGCCGCGACCTTCCGCAGCACCGACATGCGCGGCGGTGCCAATGGCGCGCGCCTGCGGCTCGATCCGCAGCGCGGCTGGGCGGTCAACGATCCGGCGGAGTTGAACAAGGTGCTGGCCAAGCTGACTGCGATACAGAAGGATTTCGCGAAATCAGGCAATCAGGTGTCGATGGCCGACCTCATCGTCCTGGGCGGTAACGCCGCGGTCGAGCAGGCGGCGCAGAAGGGCGGCTACAGCATCACCGTGCCGTTCACGCCGGGCCGCGTCGATGCCGCGCAGGCACAGACCGATGTCGCCTCCTTCGCCTATCTGGAGCCCAAGGCGGACGGCTTCCGCAACTGGTATGGCCCCAGGGCGGAGGTCAGCCCGGCCGACGCGCTGGTGGACAAGGCCGATGCCCTCGACCTCACCGTGCCGGAAATGACCGTGCTGGTCGGCGGCATGCGCGCGCTCGGCGCCAATAGCGGCGGATCGAAGAATGGCGTGCTGACCACCCGTCCGGGCACGCTCAGCAACGACTTCTTCGTCAACCTGCTGACGATGGACACGGTGTGGAGCAAGTCGGCGACGCCGGGCCTCTATGACGGCAAGGACCGGGCCAGCGGCGCGGCGAAGTGGACGGCGACCCCGGTCGACCTGATCTTCGGCTCCAACTCCGAACTGCGCGTCGTGGCCGAAGTCTATGCCGAGGATGACGCAAAGGAGAAGTTCGTCACCGACTTCGCCGCCGCCTGGACCAAGGTCATGAACGCGGACCGCTTCTGAAAATGAAGAACCCGGCGGCGCAGGGCGACGCCGGGTTCTTCGGATCGAATTGGCCGGAAGCGACCATTTTTTGTCATTCGCATGGTCTCGACGCTCGCCCAATTGCGGATGCTGCGGATCCGGGGCTAAGCTCAGCAAATGATCCAGTCTATCCCGAACTTCCACGATGGCTACGTGACAGGGTTAAAGGTGCGCGAAGGTGGCGCTACGCTCTACTTGCGGCAAGTAGATGGCGCAGATTTCAATATGATCCTTGAAGACCTCGAGGCGCTGCAAATCGATGATTTTCGGCAGGGCAATATCATATCGCACGTCGATATTATCGCAGGGCGCTTGCTGAGTGCCAATGCCCTTGACCGGCTTTATGAGCCGCCACATCCGGCGGCGACCCCGCAATATCACGAGAAATACGCCTCTTTTTTAAATGGGCAAGTGGAGCGGATCGAACGCGGGGAAGCTCAGTTACTGGTGATTGTCCCGTCCTATGGTGCAGATCTGTTAGCGATATGCCGACAGGTGCATTGTGTAGCAGCCTGACGGCTAACGACCATTTTTAGTCATTCGGTCCAACAAACGCTTTCGACAATTGCAGATATTCGTTGTTTCGGCCTATGATCCAGTCAACATCACACGCGGTAGGAATGACGCTTGAGGATATCCCCTTTCGTTCTCACCGCATTTGCCATTTGCTCCTGTAATGGCGAGGACACACGGGCTAAGAGGATAGCGGCTATTGAAGAGGTCGAAAAACGCTGTGGCCTCCCTCCTAATACTTTTAATGCATCTCTAGCGGACAAGCCCGCGAATGAGGCACGTGCATGTGACCCGCGTAAGAGCGGAAGGAAATGCTATGACGTGCGGCATATCGACTTAGGATACGTTTTTCACAAGCCGCTGTTATGTAAGATGGAATGCGTGAAACGATATAAATCAAAGGACGGGTATCAGTTCGGTTTGTATCTAAACTCAGTCACGCCCAAGGATGCACCTCGTTGCGATAACGCTGTCGGTTGAACTCTGATGATGTCTGCTAATTTGGATTAGCAACGGCTAACCGGACCGTCCGCCATCCACCCCTTCCGTCATTCCCGCGCAGGCGGGAATCCATCTCCTGACCTTGTATCTGGTCCGACGCTGGCGAGATGGATCCCCGCCTCCGCGGGGATGGCTCTATGAAACAGGTGGCCCGCTTCCCACCCCAAAACAACGTTGCGTCATTCCTGTGCTGGACCTGCGCCAGCATCCATCCGCCCCCAAACAAAAAGGGCGCCCTGGTCTCCCACGGCGCCCTTCTTTTATCAGAACTTGTAGTTCGCGCTGATCGTGAAATTGCGCGGGGCGCCGTAGCGATACTGGCTGAACGAACCGGCCTGGCTGTAATATTTCTTGTCGAACAGATTTTCGACATTGGCCTGGAGCTGCAGCTGCTCGGTCACGGCATAGCGCGCCATCAGGCTGACCAGCGTATAGCCGTCCTGCTGGAAGCGGAAGGGCACGGCCGGCGTGGTGCCGGGGATGGTGCCGTCCGAATAGGCCTTGCTGCGATAATTGACGCCGCCACCGATGGTCAGGCCGGTCAGTACGCCGGGCAGGTCATAGGTGGTGAAGATCTTGAGCAGCTTGCGCGGCTGCGCGGTGTTCACGTCATTGCCGTCCGGATCCTCGATCTTGAACTGGCTGTAGCTGGCATTGACGTTCCAGCCCGGCAGCGGCTGGCCGGTGGCTTCCAGTTCGAAGCCCTTGCTCGTCACGCCCTCGACCGCGCGATAGGGCTGGAAGGTCTGGCTGTTCAGGATGATTTCCGGGCCGTCCATCTCGCCGACATTATCCTGCTCGATGCGGAACAGCGCGATCGAGGTCTGCAGCGCATCGCCGAAGAAGCTGCTCTTCAGGCCGATTTCATAGGCGGCGCCGTTCAGCGGATCGAGCAGGCGCTGTTCGCGGTCATAGCGGTTTTGCGGCTGGAAGATCTTGGTATAGCTGGCATAGACGCGATGGTTCGACGTGATGTCGTACAATGCGCCGACATAGGGGATGAACACATTGTCGTCGCCATAGTCGCTCGGCCCGCTCCAGGCGAAGCCGCGCTGGTTCCAGCTGGCGATACGGCCGCCCAGGATGACCTTGAACGGATCGGCCACGTTCAGGCGGAACGCGCCATAATAGCCGGTCTGCTCGATCCGTTCCTGTTCGTTGCGCACCGCGTCGGTGCCCCAGACCGGCTCGGGATAGGGCACGCCTTCCTGGCCGATCACCGGCACGTCCGTCAGCCAGGGCGAGGGCGCCACATAATTGTCGGTGTGCCGCTTCAGCACGCTGTGCAGCGCGCCCAGCACGACCTCATGATCGCGGCCGAACAGCGCCACCTGGCCCTTCAACTGGGCGTCGATGCTGTTCTGGATGCTTTCGCCCTTGGACTTGTAGGGGTTGGTGCCGTCCATCGTGCCGGTCGCCTTGTCGACGCCGCCATAGAGATAGAGAAGCTGCGTATCGCCGGTGGTCTTGAGCCGGTTGTAATTGGCGGTCAGGTTCCAGCGATCGCCAAATTCCTGGCGCACCGTGGCATAGATATTCTGGTTGGTGGTGTTCCAGTAGGTCCAGTCCGCCGCCGTGGTCTGCGACCGGGGCAGGTCGGTCAGCGTGCCGTCGGTGTAGAAGGTGGGCAGCGCGCCCCAGGTCGCGCCCTTGGGCTTGCTGTCCTGGTGGCTCATGCCGACGCGGACCAGCGTGCTATCGGTGACGTCGGCCTCGACCACGCCATAGAGGACCCACTTCTTGCGGTCCTGAATGTCGATGAAATAGTCGCCCTTTTCATAGCGACCGACCAGCCGGGCGCGGATGCGGCCATCGGCGGTCAGTGCGCCGCCAATGTCGGCCGACAGGCGCCAGGTGTTCCAGCTGCCGATGCTGGCATTGACATAGCCGGTCAGGTCGGTGGCGTCGGCATGCTTGCGCACCAGGTTGACCGATGCGGACGGATCGCCCGCGCCCGACAGCAGGCCGGTCGCGCCGCGCACGACCTCGATCCGTTCATAGATGGAGACGTCGATGCTGGTCTCGCCATTGCCGCCGGCCAGCGTCCAGGCGGCGGGCACGCCGTCGACCTGGGTGTTGCGGATCTCGAAGCCGCGCGCGAAGAAGCTGTTGCGCACGTCATCGACTTCGTTGGCGGATACGCCCACCGCATTGGTGATGACATCCTTCACGCTGATCAGATTCTGGTCGAGGATGCGCTGCGCGGTCATGATGCTGACCGACTGCGGCGTTTCCTGGACCGTCAGGCCCAGGCCGGTCGCGGTGTCGATCTTGTCGGGCAGGGTATAGGTGCCGGTGACGACGATCTGGTCGTCGCGATTCTCATCGGCCGGTGCGGCATTGGTCTGGGCGGCGGCGGGAAGGGCGACGACGCACAGCGCGGCGCCGGCAAGCCAGTGATATTTGGACAGCATGAAGACCCCTGTTTTCTGGAAGGAAATTGGGCGTCGTCCTAAGGGATGCTGCGAGGCGATCGCAACAATAATGCGAATGCGTCGCAATGCTATTTTGCGCAAAATATGCGAATATTTCCCTCTGTGACCATATTGCCACAGCCAGTGCCGTTGACTGGCGGGTGATGCGCGTTGCGGGTGCGGTCGGTCGAAGCATCCCTCGGCCTGCTTCCGCGCGCGCACGCAAACCGGATCGTCAAATAATGTTTCAAGTCAATGTTATGAAAGCGCAAAAATAGAAATTCGGAATTTGTTCCACGCGGATGCTGATTTTTGTTTCACAACAACAGGGTGCGTCATGGCGAAGTGTGTTGGAAATCTATAGCTGTCCTGACTCAAGTGGATCGCGTTAACACTTTCCGTCTTCGCCTTCGTTTCGTCGCAACATCCGCTCATCTGGCCTGCGCAACACGGCCGGAACACGGGCTGTTCATGCAGCAGAAAGCCGGACACGAACAGGCAATGTGTCTGGCGCATCCCACGGCGCCAAGACGTCAAAATTTATGAAGGTCAGAAGAAGGGGGTTCTGACGGCCGGAAACGCCACCAGGCGGCCGCCGTCGGACGACAAGCTGCAATGCTGCAGGCCCGACCGATCGAGAAGTGAAGGAGCAGCGTGATGCCTATCATGTTCAAAAACCAAAAATATCTTGTGATGCTTGCCCTGCTGGCCGGGGCTGCCCCGGCCGCCGTCGTGGCGCAGGACCAGGCCCAGGACGCGCCGCCGGCCGATGTGTCGGCCAGCGTCGCCATGCCGGCCGCCGAACTGACGGAGGGGCCCGAGATCAAGGGCATCATCTCCGCGCGCAGCGGCGACCGGATGCAGGTGACCGCCGCCGACGGCAGCAAGAGCGTCATCACCATCAATGACGATACCAAGATCAGCGCCAGCAAGGGCCTGTTCGGCCTTGGCCGCGACCATCTGGCCGCGACGTCACTGCTGAACGGTCTGCCGGTGACGGTGAAGACCCTGCAGGCCGGCGAAGGGCTGCTTGCCAGCAAGATCGCCCTGCAGAACAAGGATCTCAAGACCGCGTCGATGATCAACAACGGCACGGCCCAGCGGTTCGATGAACAGACCGCCGCGACCGAGGCGCTGCGCGGCCGCATGGGTGAGATCGACCAGTATAATGTGAAGGGCACGACCAACGTCAATTTCGACACCGGCAAGGCGGTACTGTCGGATCAGGCGAAGAATGACCTCTGCGCCGCGGCGACCTCGGCCAATGGCATGAGCAACGCGCTGCTGCTGGTCGTGGGCTATACCGACTCCACCGGTGGCGAGGAGCTGAATCAGGAACTGAGCGAAAAGCGTGCCTCGCGCGTGGTCAATTATCTGCAGCAGGCGTGCGGCTGGAAGCCCTATCGCATGCTGACCCCCACCGGCATGGCCGAGGCCGATCCGGTGGCCAGCAACGACACGATCGAGGGCAAGGCGCAGAATCGCCGCGTCGCGGTCAATATCCTCGTCAGCAAGGCCGTCGACGGCCTCTGACACTTGCGGGGTGGGCCCTTGCCCACCCCCATTTTTTGCGCGTCGATCGCGCGACTTCGCAAAAATCTCCTATTGCGAAGTCGTGACTGCGGACCGGCAGCGGCGCAAATGCGTCCTCTGCGACACTATATATTTTGCAGCTTTCGCAAGCGCGCCAAGCCGCTTCACCCCCCGCCGCAGCTCTGCTACAGGCGCGGCCATGCTTAACTTGAACGGTATCACCGTGCGCCTGGGCGGCCGCACCATCCTCGACCGCGCCGGCGCCGCACTGCCGCCGCGCAGCCGCGTCGGCCTCATCGGCCGCAACGGCGCGGGCAAGTCGACCCTGATGAAGGTGATGATCGGCCAGCTCGACCCGGACGAGGGCAGTTGCGACATGCCGCGCGACACCCGTCTGGGCTATATCGCCCAGGAAGCCCCCTCGGGCACCGCGACCCCGTTCGACACCGTGCTCGCCGCCGACAAGGAACGCGCCGAATTGATGGCGGAGGCGGAGCATACCGAAGATCCCGATCGGCTCGGCCATATCTATGAGCGGCTGACCACGATCGATGCCTATACCGCGCCTGCGCGCGCAGCCCGCATCCTCGTTGGCCTGGGCTTTGACGAGGAAATGCAGGGCCGTCCGCTCGACAGCTATTCGGGCGGCTGGAAGATGCGCGTTGCCTTGGCGGCGCTGCTCTTCTCCAACCCGGACCTGCTGCTGCTCGACGAACCGTCGAACCATCTCGATCTCGAAGCGACCCTCTGGCTGGAGAATTTCCTCAAGGCCTATCGCGGCACCGTGGTCATCATCAGCCATGAGCGCGATCTGCTCAACAATGTGGTCGACTATATCCTGCATCTCGAAGGCGGGAAGGTGACCCTTTATCCCGGCGGCTATGACGCGTTCGAGCGCCAGCGCGCCGAACGGCTGGCCCAGCAGGAAGCGGCGCGCGCCAAGCAGCAGGCCGAGCGCGAGAAGCTGCAGGATTATGTCGCCCGCAACTCGGCCCGCGCCTCGACCGCGAAGCAGGCCCAGTCGCGCGCCAAGGCGCTGGCCAAGATGCAGCCCATTGCCGCTGCGATCGAAGACCCCAGCCTGCATTTCGGTTTCCCCAGCCCCGCCGAACTGCGCCCGCCGCTCATCACCATGGACATGGCCTCGGTCGGCTATGACGACACGCCGATCCTGCGCCGGGTCAATCTGCGCATCGATCCCGACGATCGCCTCGCGCTGCTCGGCCGCAACGGCAACGGCAAGACCACGCTGGCCCGCCTGATCGCGGCGCAGCTGGCGCCGATGGAAGGCGCCATCAACAGTTCGGCCAAGATGAATGTCGGTTATTTCACCCAATATCAGGTGGAGGAACTGGACGTCACCGACACGCCGCTGGAGCATATGACCCGCGTCATGAAGGGCGCGACGCCCGGTGCGGTGCGTGCCCAGCTTGGCCGTTTCGGCTTTTCCGGCGAGCGCGCGACGCAGAAGGTCGGCTCCATGTCGGGTGGCGAGCGCGCGCGTCTGGCGCTGGCGCTCATCACCCGCGATGCGCCGCATCTGCTGATCCTCGACGAACCGACCAACCATCTGGACGTCGACAGCCGCGAGGCGCTGGTGCAGGCGCTCAACGAATATTCGGGCGCCGTCGTCATCGTCAGTCACGACCGCCACATGATCGAACTGGTCGCCGACCGGCTGGTGCTGGTCGACAATGGCACGGCCCAGCCGTTCGACGGCAGCCTGGATGACTATACCGACATCATCCTGCGCAAGGCGGACGGCAATCCGTCGGGCGGCGATGCGCCCAAGGTCGATCGCAAGGCGGACAAGAAGGCTGCCGCCGAATGGCGCGAGAAGCAGAAGACGCTCAAGAACGCCGTCAACAAGGCCGAGCGCGAGATGTCCACGCTGATCGCCGAGCGCAAGCGCATCGACGCCATACTGTCCGATCCCAGGAGCGCAACCGGCGCCGAGGCGAAGATGACCACCAGCGAACTGATGGTGAAGCGTGCATCGGTGGAGAAGAAGCTGGAAGCGGCCGAGGAAGTCTGGATGGAAGCCGGCGCCGCGCTGGAAGCGGGCTGATTCTCCGGCTTTAGACCCTGATTCACGCCATCGGTGAAAGCGCGGAGCGCTTCCACCTCAGACGATCAGGGTCTAGAATGTCAGCGGTGGCGCGCCCGCTTCGTTGGAGCGGGTGCGGATCACGATCTGCCAGGTGGCGATGAACAGGGCGGCGATCACCGGCCCGATGACGATGCCGTTGAAGCCGAACAATTGCAGCCCGCCGAGCGTGGTGATCAGCACCACATAGTCGGGGATGCGGGTGTCGCGGCCGACCAGGATCGGGCGCAGCAGATTGTCGACCATGCCGATCACGAACATGCCGCAGAAGATCAGGATCAGCCCCTTCCAGATCGCGCCGGTCGCCAGCAGATAGATCGCCACCGGCGCCCAGATGAGGCCGGTGCCGACGGCCGGCAGCAGCGAGAAGAAGCCCATCATCACGCCCCACAGCAGCGCGCCGGAAATGCCCAGTGCGCCGAACACCAGCCCGCCGATCAGCCCCTGCAGGATGGCGACGACGATGCTGCCCTTGATCGTCGCACGGATGACGATGACGAATTGCCGCATCAGCGCGCGGCGATGCAGCACCCGCAGCGGCGCGGCCCGGTCCAGCTTGCGCGTCAGGTCGAGCCCGTCGCGCAACAGGAAGAAGGTGAGATAGAGCATCACCGTCAGCGCGATGATGAAGCTGAAGGCGCCCTGGCCGATCAGGAAGGCCTGGGCCGCGACGGTGCGGAAACTGGCGGTCAGGCCGTCGGTCAGCAGCCGCTGGACCGCCGCGAAATTGGATATGCCCAGCCGCCGCAGGCCGATCGACGCCCAGTCGGGCAGCGCCGCCTGGAACTGCGCGAACATGTGCGGAATGTTGATCTTCCCCACATTGATCTGGGCGTAGAGCGCGGTCGCTTCCTGCACCAGCGCGATCGACAGGATGATGGCCGGCACGATGACGATCGCGATGATCAGCAGCAGCGTCAGCAGCGCGGCGCTGTTGCGATGACCGGGGATCAGCTTGAGCAGCCCCTGGTTCACCGGGATGAACAGGATGGCGACGATCACGCCCCAGAGGATCGCCCCGAAAAAGGGCTCGACCACCAGCGCGAAGGCGATGGAAACCAGCACCACCAGGGCGACGAACACCCCATCCTCAATCTGCGTTCGGCGATGCCGGCTCTGTCTTTCCATGTCCGCTTCTTGGCAGAAACCGTTATGTTAATCCATGCATCGCATGGCCTTATTGCGCCTTGGCGTCAAAGCTGAAGG
Organism: Sphingobium yanoikuyae; assembly: GCF_013001025.1. NCBI lineage: Bacteria > Pseudomonadati > Pseudomonadota > Alphaproteobacteria > Sphingomonadales > Sphingobiaceae > Sphingobium > Sphingobium yanoikuyae. Next base: position 5,208,710 of record NZ_CP053021.1, read on the forward strand.
TCACCATCACTTTGGGATCAAGGCCGGTGCTGCTGTCGCCATTGCCCACGCCAAAGGGCAGGCGGGCGACGCTGGCCGATCCGCTGACCTTGCGGCTTGTGCCGCTGCCCGACAGGGTGAAGCGGATCGCCTGCGGCTTGGCCACGCCCTTCAGCGTCAGCGTGCCATGGGCGCGATAGCCGTTGGCACCGCTCTTCTCCGCACCTTTGGCAACGAAGGTCGCGGTCGGGTGGGCGGCGCTGCCAAAGAATTCGTCGCCCGGCAACATGCCGTCCTTATAGGCGTCGCCGACGCTGGCCGATGCCATGTCGATCGTTACCTTGATGTCGGCGCTTTCGGGATGGTCGGGGTCCATCACGATCTTCGCGGTCCATTTCGAGAAACTGCCGCTGATCGTCTCGCCGCTGTTGCCGACCGAAAAGCCGATCCGGCCGCCGGGTTGCACGGCCCATGCGGGCGGTGGGCCGGCCGGTTCCTCGGCGACGGCGGCGGTCTCGTTCGCAGCCGGGGCGGCGGCATTGGCGCTCGCATTGCTCGCGGCTTCGACGGCTTCATCCTCGACCGGCGCCGCGTCTGCCTCGACCGCATTGGCCGCAGGCGTGACGGGCACAGCGGGCGCTGCGCCGGGCAGGATCGCCCGGCCCAGAGCGAAGCCCGCCAGAATCAAGGCTGGCAATCCCAGCAGCAAGGCTGTCGAACGGCCCGGCACCATCCGCCAGATCAGCCCGTCGCGCATCAGCACATGATGGCGCAGCGCGCCCGCGACATGCAGCGCGACCAGCGCGATGCCGATCCAGGCGAGCAGGCTGTGGCCGCCTTCGGCCAGGCCATGGCTCGCCATCGGCAGCGGCAGATGGGGCAGGGGAATGACGCCGAAGAACAGGGTCGGCACCTTGACCTTGGCGGTCGATACCAGCGCCCAGCCGGTCAGCGGCGCGCCCAGCATGAAGGCATAGAGGCCGACATGAACGCCGGAGGCGAGCGCGCCCTGCCAGCCGCCCTCCAGCTTGGCCGGACGCGGCTTCCACCAGCGCACGGCAATGCGCAGCAGGGTCAGCAGCAGCACGGTGATGCCGATCGACTTGTGCAACTGGAACAGCGCAAAGCCGCGCGCGCCCAAACTGCCCAGCGCCCAGCCGACGGCGATCTGGAAGGCGAGCAGGGCGGCGATCGCCCAGTGCAAGGTGATGGCGGCCAGGCTGTAACGCTGCGGCATATGGACTACCCCGAAAATGACCCTGTTGGATTGGGCGCAAAATTATGTCGCGGGGGTAATGAAGTCCATCGTCGCAGCCGGAAACGATCCGTTGCCGGGTGGATCAGTGCAGGTCGATCGGCGCCGCCTCCGCGTTGGGCAGGCTGGCGCCCATCGCCTTGGCCAGGGTGGGCGCGATCGCGCGCATGTCGATCAGGCCCAGATCCTTGCCCGGCTTCACCCCCGGTCCCATCGCCATGAAGGTGGCGCGCAGATTGGCCGGTCCGGGGAAATAGCCGTGCATCCCCTTGACCGGTGTCGGCGCGACCAGCGGCGCATTGGCACCGCGGAAGATGTCGGTGACGAAGCCGGGCTTGAGGTTGATCGTGAAGGCAGCCTGCGGATTGCCACCAAGCTTCGCCATTTCCGCCCGGTCGACGATGCACTCGATGCCGTTGGCGGGATTGGCGGCCAGCCTGTCGAGCAAGGCCTTCACCTTGTCGGCCAGCATCTTGTCGTCGGGCCGGGCGAGCATGATCGCGGCCGATCCCCCGCCAATCCAGGGCATGGCCTGCCAGGCCGCGACCTTGCCGTCCGCGCCCAGGGTGATGAGGCCGGCGTCGATGAAGGGGCGGAACAGGTTGAGGCCGCTATGCGTCGCCTCGAACCCATGGTCGCTGACCAGCGCGATCAGCGCGTCGGGATGGGCCTTGCGCTCGGCGGCGACCAGGTCGCCGACGATCGCGTCGATCTTTTCCAGCACCCCTTTGGCGGCCGGCGTATCCGGGCCGCTGCCATGCTGCTCATGGTCCAGTGCGGTGAGGTAGACGGTCAGGAAATCAGGCTGGTGCGCGGCGATCAGGGCGGTGGCGAACCGACCCCTGTTCTGGTCACCGGACAGGCTTTCATCGATCCCCATGGCATAGGGCTGGCCAACCGCCCGTTCCAGCTCCGCCTTCAGCCCCGGCGTCGCCAGCGCGTCCAGCAATCGCGCGTCATCGGCATGGCCGGTGCGCCAGATTTGCGGCAGGTTCCAGCTTATGCCCCTGGCGGCGACGCTGACCGGCCAGTGGACATTGCCGGTGGAAAGCCCGGCTTTTGCCGCCGCATCCCACAGCATCGGCACCTTCACATCCTGCGCATACCAGTACCAGCCGCCTTGGTTGATCTGCATCGGGTCGAAGCTGTTGTTGCTGACGATGCCATGTCTGGCCGGCGACACGCCGGTCATCAGCGTGGTGTGGCTGGGATAGGTCAGGGTCGGCAATACGCCGGTGACGCCCGAGGCATGGGCGCCATCGGTCAGGAACCGGCGCAGATTGGGCAAGGCAAGGCCGCGCTTGTCCGCCTCCAGCACGTCGCCGGGGCGCAGCCCGTCGATCGAGATCAGCAGCACCGGCTCGGCCAGCGCCGGGAGCGGCGTGATGGCGAGCAGGGCGGAGGCAAGCAGCGCGGCCTTGTTCATCTTAGAAGCCCGCCTTGAGGGTGACGAAGAATTGCTGCGGCGCACCGATCAGCAGCGTCTGCGCGTCGCCGCTATTGCCAAAGCCGCCCGATCCGATCGTGCTGATATATTTCTTGTCGAACAGGTTGCTGGCGTTGAGCTGCACTTCGATCTGGTCGGTGACGCGATAGCCGATCGAGGCGTCCACGATCACCCGGCCATTGACCGACGCATCGTTGGTGTAGCTGTAATAGCGCTTCGACATATAGTTAGCGCCGATCCGGCCGAACAGCGGCCCCTGGTCATAATTGAGTTCGCCGCGCAGCATATGCTTGGGGCTGTCGACCACGGTCTTGCCCTTGATCGCCGCGACCAGCGTGCCGTCCGAGCTGTTGAGCACATCGTCGCGATAGGTGGCGTCGGTGTAGCTGTAGCTGGCATAGAGGCCGAAGCCCTGGCCCAGCTTCAGGTCGCCCGCCGCCTCGATGCCGACGGCGCGGACATTGCCGACATTCTGCAGCGCGGAGGCGAGGCCCAGGATCGGGCTGCCGACCTGCACCGCCAGCAGGCGGTTGCGGAAATTGACCAGATAGGCGCCCAGCGTGCCGTTGAAGCGCGACGTGTTGTAGCGCAGGCCCAGTTCGTAAGTGTCGGAACTTTCCGGCTTCAGGTCGTCGCGGATCTGGTCGAAGCCGGCCTGGTTGGTGGAGAAGGGGCCGGTGGTGGTGGCGCTGGCAAAGGCCTTGGTCACCTGAGTGAAGCCACCGAAGATTTCCGCCTCGGGGCTCAGTTCGACGGCGAAGCCGGCATGCGGCTGGAACCAGTTCTCGGCCTTGATCTTGCCCTCGGGGAAGCTGCTCGACACGACCGCCTCGGCCTCGTTGGTGACCTTGAAGCCCTTCCAGCCCAGGTTGATCGTCAGCATGCCGAGATCGATTTTGTCGCGGACATAATATTGGATCGTGTCGGTGGTGAAGTCGAACTCCCACTGGGTCGCGAACGGGTTCTTGGGATAGTCGCGGAAGGACAGGCCGGCTTCGGTGCGGCTCTTGAACGCATAGAAGCGGCGGGCCTGGTTGAACTTGTTATTCTCGTACCAGGCGCCGGCTTCCAGCGTCTGGACGCCGATCGTCGCATCGACGCTGCCGAAGGCGCCGATCCGATCCATGTCATATTCGGTGGTGCGGATCGACAGCGGCGAACCGCCGGTGGGGCTGGGGACGGACGGCGTCGCCCACAGGCCCATGCCGCTATTACTGTGATAATAGCCCTTGATCTTGAAATTGGCATGATCGCCCAGCGGCGTGCTGTAGCCGATCGCACCCAGCCAGTCCTCGCGCAGGCCGGCGGCGTCATAATAGGCGTCCCAGACCGACGTCACATTGTCGGGATAGACGGTGCCGGCGGCGGCGTTGCTGACCGGCGCGCCGGTTTCGCCGCGATTATTGCCGATGTCGGCATAGAGGACCGCCTTGGCATAGTCGGGCGACGTATTGTCCCATTTCCAGCCCAGGCGGTTGATCATCTCCATCGACATGTCCTGATAATCCTGCTCGCGGCGGTCCGAATAGCTCAGCCAGCCATCCAGCTTGCCGTCGCCGACCGGGATCACGACCTTGGCATTGACCATATGCTGGTCCTGCGTGCCCTGGCCCTTCCACTTGTCGGTCGAGCCGTATGCATAAGAGACATAGCCGCGAATGCCGTCGGCACTGCCCATGTTCAGCCGGGCGAAGGCGCGCCAGGTCTCGTCGCTGCCATAGGTGAGGTTGCCCTGTGCGCCCAGCGCATCGGCCGGATCCATCGAGAAGGTCTCGACCGTGCCGCCCAGATTGCCGGTCGACTGGGTGCCCAGCGAGCCCGAGCCCTGCGACACGCGGACGGTGCCGATATTCTCGCTGCTGATGGCGCGGGTGATGTGCAGGCCGTTATGATTGCCATAGCTCATGTCGCCCAGCGGAATGCCGTCGAAAGTGAAGCCGAGCTGGTTCTGGTTGAAGCTGCGGATGCTGACGCGCTGCGACCATTCATAGCTGCCGAACGGATCGGACGATTGGAAATTGACGCTGGGCAGCTTCTCGATGGCTTTGAGCGCATTGGTGCCGGGCGTCAGGGTGACGAGGTCGCGGGTGGTGATTTCCTGGACCTGGCGGGTTTCGCCCCGGCCAAAGACGATGATGCCGGCGCTGTCCGCGTCGGCCGCGGCATCGGCGGCGGGCGCCATGTCCTGGGCAAGGGCGGGTGCGGCGATGCAGGCGGTCGAAGCGAGCAGCAGGCTGAGTGCGTGGCGCATGGTGAAATCCCCCAATCATATGTGATTGGCGGGCGCTCTAGGCTGGGCATGTTGCACTGCAATGTGACTATCGCGACGCTGCGGCGTCAGTTTCGTGACAATATCGTTATGATTTTGTCTGTGTCATAAAGGTCGCAGTCGCGGCATTTTCGCCGCGAACATTGCATCGCAAGATCGCTGGGCTAAGAGCGAAAAAAACAATTTCAAGGAAAGCAGGACATGGCCAAACCCGAATCCTGGCGGTTCAGTCCCGACGCATATCGCTTCATCACGAGCATCGATACGCGTTTCCAGGATCTCGATACCATGGGGCACATCAACAATGTGGCCATTTCCGGTATCTTCGAAACGGCCCGTATCCGCTTTCATCACCATATGGGCCGCCACCCGCAGGAACAGGGCGTGCGCTGGCTGGTGGCCAATGTGAACCTCAACTTCATCGAGGAATCGCATTTCCCCTATCCGTTCGAGGTGCATTGCGCGATCGGCCATATCGGCCGCACCAGCTGGACGATCAGCTCGGCCGGCTTCCAGAAGGGCGTATGCGTCGCCACCTGCGACACCACCGTCGTCACCCATGGCGCCGAGGGGCGTCGCTCGATCGACGACACGCTGCGCGAAGCGATGGAACTCAACTTCATCCGCAAGCCGGCGGAATAAGGCCCGGCGCGCCGTCAGGCGAAGCCGTGCATCCGGCGCGACCATTGGAAGGCCAGCACCGCCCCCTTGGCGGGCTGGATCATCGCCAGCCCCAATATCGCCGCCAGCGTCGGCCATAGCACCGCCTGCCAGCCCAATGGGATGGCCAGCGCGGCATTGACCTCGATCATCAGCGGCACCAGCAGATGGCCGAGCAGCAGGATGACGATATAGGCCGGGAAATCATCGGCCTGATGCCCGTCCCAGCGCTGGCCGCAATGGCTGCACGCCGACACCGGTTTCAGGAAGCGCGCGAACAGCTTGCCCTCGCCACAGGCCGGGCAGCGGCTGCGCAGCCCCAGCAGCAAGGCCGGTTTGAACGGACGCGGTTCGCTGGTCGGGGCAGGGGGCTGGTCGGACATGACCCCTGTCTAGGCCAGCTTTGCCCCGCCGGGCAATGATGGCGCCACCTGCATCGCTCTTTCGTGCGCGCCAAAGCCTGTTAAGAGGACGCCATGCGCCTGCCTGGTCCCACCGAAGCCTTTGCCCTGTTCGACGATGCGCGCGTCCAGGGGGCAGCGCCCGCGCGGCTGTATCGCGATCCGGTGTCGGTCATCGCGGCCTGGCGGATGGAGGAAGTGCAGCCCGCGCTCGACCGCATCGCCGAGGCGCGCGAGGCCGGCCTGCATGCCGCCGGCTATATCAGCTATGAAGCCGGGCTGGCGCTGGAGGAGCGGCTGGCGCCGATCGCGCACCGCCCGCCCAAGGGCGGCCCGCAGGCCATGCCCTTGCTCTGGTTCGGCCTGTTCGAAGGGTGCCGCTTCATCCCGGCCGATGGCGTCGCGGACCTGCTGCCCGATCCTGCGGCGATCAGCGTCGATGCGCCCTGGCCTTTGGTCAGCGAGGCCGACTATCGCGCGCAGTTCGACCAGGTGCAGGAACTGATCCGTGCCGGCGACATCTATCAGGTCAATCTGACCTTCCCGTGCGAACTGCGCTTCGCCGGCGATCCGATGGCGCTCTATGCAGCGCTGCGTCCGCGCGCGCAGGCTGGCTATGGCGGCATCATCAATATCGGCGGGCATCAGATATTGTCCTTCTCGCCCGAACTCTTCTTCACCCAGGTGCGCGGGCAACTGACGGCGCGGCCGATGAAGGGCACCGCCGTGCGCGATCATGATCCGGAACGGGATGCCGCCCTGGCGACCGAGCTGGCGCGCGATGCCAAGCAGCGCGCCGAAAATCTGATGATCGTCGACCTGTTGCGCAACGATCTGTCGCGGGTGGCACGGGCCGGGTCGGTCACGGTCCCCGACCTGTTCAAGGTCGAAACCTATCCGACCGTCCATCAGATGGTCTCGACCATTCGCGGTCGGGTGCTGCCGGGGCTGGCGCCGGTCGACGTGTTGCGGGTGCTTTTCCCCTGCGGATCGATCACCGGCGCCCCCAAGGTGCGGGCGATGGAGATCATCGACATGGTCGAGCCTTTCGCCCGCGGCGTCTATACCGGGGCGATGGGCTGGATGGATCCGGCGGGGGACGCGGCTTTCAATGTTGCCATTCGCACCATTTGCGTCGAAGAAGGAAGCGGTATCGGTCGCCTGGGCCTGGGTTCCGGCATCGTTGCGGATTCGGATGCGTCGGCCGAATGGGCGGAATGCCTGGCCAAGGGGCGCTTCCTGTCGCTGGGATGAAAGATGATTGCAGTGGGGCGTGAATAGGTTCGATGTCGGTGGCTGACGGACGATATGATCTGCTCGAGACCATGGCCTTCGATCCGCATGAAGGCGTGCGTCTGCTGGAACTGCATCTGGGCCGGCTGAAGGACAGTGCGCAGGCGCTGGGCTTCGCCTTCGACCGCCACAGCGTGCGCAACGAGCTTCAGGCCGCCACTTTCCGCCTGCGCGAACTCAGCCGCGTGCGGCTGCTGGTGTCGCGCCAGGGTTCGGTGTCGATCGAGGTGCGCGAACATCGCACCTGGCCCAAGGCGATCATGCAGGTGAAGGTCGTGCCCCGACTCGCCGCCGCCACGGATCCCCGGCTGGAGCACAAGACCACCGACCGTTCCCTCTATCGCGACGCGCTGCAGCGCGGCGGCACCTATGAGGTGCTGATGACCGACGAACAGGGCTATCTGACCGAAGGCTGCTTCTCCTCCATCTTCGTGGAGCGGGGCGACAAGCTGGTGACGCCGCCGGCCTCGCGCGGGCTGCTGCGCGGAATCCTGCGTCAGAGCCTGCTCGACATAGGCGAGGCGGTGGAGGGCGATCTGCGCATCCATGATCTGGAACGCGGCTTCTTCATCGGCAATGCGTCGCGCGGGATGGTCGCGGCCTCGCTGGTCCGATAGTTTTCCTAGGACGCGCACAAGCCAATAACCGGCAACTGGCGGTTGCTCCGGCGTCCTTTGCGCACTAAGGACCGCCGCGTCTGCCTGCGCGGCAGGCAAGGAGATAATATTATTTTTTGTCGCGATGCCGTCGAGCGCGGACTCTTTTGTCCGTTTGGGCATCGCTCTGGAGAAAGATCATTGCCATGAGCCAGACTTCCGCAGCCCTCGGTCGCATCCAGCCCTCCGCCACCCTGGCGATGAGCGCGCGCGTGAATGCCCTTAAAGCCGAAGGCGTGGACGTCATTGGTCTTTCCGCCGGCGAACCCGATTTCGACACGCCCGATTTCGTGAAAGAGGCGGGGATCGAGGCCATTCGCAAGAATCTGACCCGCTATACCGATGTCGACGGCACTGCCGACGTCAAGGAAGCCGTCGCCTTCAAGTTCAAGCGCGACAATGGCCTGATCTACAAGCGCAGCCAGATCAGCGTGAACTCGGGCGGCAAGCACACGCTGTTCAACGCGCTGGTCGCCACCGTCGACGTGGGCGATGAAGTCATCATCCCGGCGCCCTATTGGGTCAGCTATCCCGACATCGTGAACTTCGCTGGCGGCACGCCCGTGTTCATCGAAGGCCCGGCCAGCCAGGGCTACAAGATCACCCCGGCGCAGCTCGACGCCGCGATCACCCCGCGCACCAAGTGGGTGATGCTCAACTCGCCGTCCAACCCGTCGGGTGCCGCCTATTCGGCGACCGAACTCAAGGCGCTGGGCGATGTGCTGCTGCGTCACCCGCATGTGCTGGTGATGACCGACGACATGTATGAGCATGTCTGGTACGCGCCGACCCCCTTCGCCACCATCGCCCAGGTGTGCCCGGACCTTTATGACCGCACCCTGACGGTCAACGGCTGTTCCAAGGCCTTCTCGATGACCGGCTGGCGCATCGGTTTCGCCGGCGGTCCCGAATGGATCATCAAGGCGATGGGCAAGCTGCAGTCGCAGTCGACCAGCAATCCCTGCTCGATCAGCCAGGCCGCTGCCGTGGCTGCGCTGACCGGCCCGCAGGATTTCCTCGAAGAGCGCAATGCCGCCTTCAAGAAGCGCCGCGACATGGTCGTCGCCATGCTGAACGACGCGCCGGGCCTCGACTGCCCGACGCCTGAAGGCGCCTTCTATGTCTATCCCGACGCCAGCGGCGTGATCGGCAAGGTGACGCCCAAGGGCCAACTGATCGACAGCGACGAAGCGCTGATCGGCTATTTCCTCGACGAAGCGAAGGTCGCGGCCGTCCATGGCGCCGCCTTCGGCCTCTCGCCGGCCTTCCGCATCAGCTATGCGACCTCGGAAGAGGTGCTCAAGACCGCCTGCGTGCGCATCCAGGAAGCTTGCGCAGCGCTGAAATAAGCGCCAGCCGATGATCGTCGGCCTGCAATAAGCTCTTGAAAATCCGGTCGCTATACTGTCTATCGCGGCCGGATTTTTCCATTGTCTCAGAAATTGAAACGGTCTTTTTCGCACTGCAGCGTCTTGTGATTGACGCCGCAGGCGCTATATGCCCGTTGCGTAAAGAAACTTATGTGCGGTGGCATTTCGTCGCTCCACTCCCGTCCTTGGTCGAAAGCCGCTGTTCGGCGCGATCATGTTCAGACAGGGGCAAGGCGCAATGTCCTACCGGGCGACGATCGCGAAGATATCGCGACAGAAAGGCTTGGCCATGTTGGCGTTTTTGAAATCCGAACTGTTCTTCCGCTTCCTGGGTGGCTTTGCCATCGGGGCGGTCGCGATGTTCGCGCTTCAGCCCAATAACGAGCCGCCGGCGCTGACCTCGACCGCGATCGCGTCGACCGCGACCCCTGTCGGCAGTGCGGCGCTCTAAGGGCCTTTTCCTACTCCCCCTTGCGGCGCTCGCCGCCGCGTCTTCCCCATTGCATGCCGAACCTGCCGTCCCCGCGCCGATTCCGGCGCTGGATGCGCAGCCGACCCGATCGCTGGAAACCGCGATCTTCGCGGGCGGCTGCTATTGGGGCGTGGAGGGCGTCTTTTCCCATGTGAAGGGCGTCAGGCTCGTCGTGGCAGGGTTCGCCGGCGGCCCGCGCGACCGCAAGGTCGATTATGACATGGTCAGCGGCGGCGATACCGGTTTCGCCGAGTCGGTCCGGGTCACCTATGATCCGAAGCTAGTCAGCTATGGCACGCTGCTGCGCATCTTCTTCTCGGTCATCACCGATCCTACCACGCTCAATTATCAGCGGCCCGACAGCGGCACCCAATATCGCAGCGCGCTCTTCCCGCTCAATGCCGAGCAGGACAGGGCAGCGCGCGCCTATCTGGCGCAGTTGCAGAAAGCCGGGCTGTGGCGCGACCCGATCGTGACCAAGGTGGAGGCCTTCACCGGCTTCCAGGATGCCGGGGCCGATCATCAGGACTTCATGGCCCGCTATCCCTACCACCCCTATATCCAGCGCTGGGACATGCCCAAGCTCAAGGCGTTCCGCGCCATGTATCCCACGCTCTACCGCGTGGTTCCCGCCGCCTGATCGCGCCGGTGCTGGTCGATGGCGGTGTGGCAGGCTAAGCCCCAATCATCGCCGCCAATGTCATCGCCGCCAAGGGAGCCTCCTCATGTCCGACATCACCGGCCTGCACCTTCTCTCGACCCTCGCGCCCGATGGCCGCCTGACCGTGGCATTGGCAGAACAGACCCTGCCAGCGCCGACCGGATCTCAGGTCGTGTTGCGGGTCGAGGCGGCGCCGATCAATCCATCCGATCTCGGGTTGCTGCTGGGGTCGGCCGATGTCGAACATGCCGAATATGGCGATGGCTATCTGGTGGCGCAGATGCCCGAGGCGTCGATGCGCGTCATGGCCTCGCGCTTGGGTGAAGCGATGCCGGTCGGCAATGAAGGGGCGGGCACGGTGATCGCAGCAGGCGAAGCGCCGGAAGCGCAGGCGCTGCTCGGCAGGCGCGTCACCTGCGTGCCGGGCGGCATGTATGCCCAATATCGGCTGGTCGATGCACGTGCCTGCATGGTCTTGCCGGATGGCGCCACGGCGGAGCAGGGGGCATCGGCCTTCGTCAATCCGATGACGGCGCTCGGCTTCGTCGAAACCATGCGGGCGGAGGGGCACAAGGCGCTGGTCCATACCGCGGCGGCCTCCAACCTTGGCCAGATGCTCGTCAAAATCTGCCAGGCGGACGACATCCCGCTGGTCAATATCGTCCGCAGCCCGGCGCAGGTCGCCCTGCTGCGCGATTTGGGGGCGCGCCATGTGCTCGACAGCACGGCCGATGATTTTGCCGAACTGTTGGTCGCTGCGCTGACCGAAACGGGGGCGACCATCGCCTTCGATGCGATTGGCGGCGGATCGCTGGTCAGCCGGATATTGGGCGCGATGGAGCAGGTGGCGAGTGCGGGCGCTGTCTATAGCCGCTATGGCTCCGCCACCATGAAGCAGGCCTATATCTACGGCGCGCTCGACCTGTCGCCGACCTTGCTGACGCGCAGTTTCGGCTTCAGCTGGCGGGTCGGCGGCTGGCTGCTGACGCCCTTCCTGGCGCAGGCGGGGGCGGAAACGGTGGAGCGGATGCGCGCCCGCGTCCGCGACAATCTCACCGGCCTCTTCGCCAGCCACTATAAGGCGCGCCTGTCGCTCAGGGATGCGCTGACGCGCGACGCGGTGCTGGCCTATAATGCCCGCCGCACCGGCGAGAAATATCTGATCGTGCCGAACCCGGCCTGAGCCCTTATATGAACCCATCAAGGAGTGACCTGCGCCAATGACCATTCGGGATGCCAGCCCGGCCGATGCGCCGGCCATCGCGGCCATCTATAATGACGCGGTCGTCAACACGACGGCGATCTGGAACGAGCATCAGGTCGACGCCGCCAATCGCCGCGCCTGGCTGACGGAGCGGCAGGGGCAGGGCTATCCGGTGCTGGTCGCGGTCGATGCGCTGGGCGATGTGGTTGGCTATGCCGCCTTTGGCGACTGGCGCGCCTGGGATGGCTATCGCAACACGGTCGAACATTCGGTCTATGTCCGCGCCGATCAGCGTGGGGCGGGAATCGGCAAGACGCTGATGCTCGCCCTGATCGATCGCGCCCGCACGATCGGCAAACATGTCATGGTCGCGGGCATAGAGGCCGGCAATATCGGGTCGATCCGGTTGCACGAGCAACTGGGCTTCACCCAGGTCGGCCTGCTGCCGCAGGTCGGCATGAAATTCGGCCGATGGCTCGACCTGGCCTTCCTGCAACTGACACTGGATGCGCGCGCCACGCCTGACACGTCGTTGATCGACTAAGCCGCGCTCAAATGCGTATCGGGCGGAGTCTATCGCCAGACCCCGCCCGATACGCATGTTCTTCGATGTCGCCCCGCCGCTTATTTCGGCGAGAGCACCATCAGCATCTGGCGGCCTTCCATGCGCGGATAGGCTTCGACCTTGGCGATCTCGGCGACATTTTCCGCCACGCGCTGCAGTAGGTTCATGCCCAGCTGCTGGTGGCTGAGTTCGCGGCCACGGAAGCGCAGGGTGATCTTCACCTTGTCGCCATCGCCGATGAAATCATGGACCTTCTTCATCTTCGTATCATAATCATGATCGTCGATGTTCGGACGCATCTTGATCTCTTTGAGTTCCTGCGTCTTCTGGGTCTTGCGGGCGATGTTCGCCTTCTTCTGGGCCTCGTACTTGAACTTGCCGATGTCCAGGAACTTGCAGACTGGCGGATCGGCGTTGGGCGACACTTCGACCAGGTCCAGGCCAACGTCGGCGGCCTGTTCGATCGCCTCCTGCGTAAACATCACGCCCAGATTTTCGCCTTCGTCATCGATCACGCGCACCTTGGGCACGGTGATGAATTCGTTATACCGGGGGCCGGACTTCGGCGGCGGCGCCAGTGGGCGGCGCATCATCGGGGGACGTATAGCAGCTTCTCCTGAGTCTATTAAAACCGAGTGGCTCTTAGCGGCTTTTCTACAAAACCGAAAGGGGTGCGTGCCTCCGTCGTAACGGAATCACGCACCCTGTGGCATTGCTGCCTCAATCCATATCGGGTGCGCGACCTTCTTTTTCAAGGCGCGCAATCACTTCGCTCAGCGAAAGCATGGTCTGGCCATCCTTGCCCAGTTCGCGCAGCGCGACCGTGCCTTCTTCCGCCTCGCGGCGGCCGACGACCAGCAGGTTGGGCACCTTGCCCAGCGAATGTTCGCGCACCTTGTAGTTGATCTTCTCGTTGCGCACATCGGCTTCGGCGCGAATGCCGGCGGCACGCAGCTTCTCGACCACGTCCAGCGCATACGTATCCGCATCCGACACGATCGTCGCGACCACCGCCTGCACGGGGGCCAGCCACAGCGGGAACTTGCCGGCATAATGTTCGATCAGGATGCCGATGAAGCGCTCATAGCTGCCGAAGATCGCGCGGTGCAGCATCACCGGCCGGTGACGCTCGCCATCCTCGGCGATGTAGCTGGCGTCGAGCCGCTCGGGCAGCACGCGGTCCGACTGGATCGTGCCGACCTGCCAGGTGCGGCCGATCGCGTCAGTGAGGTGCCATTCCAGCTTGGGCGCATAGAAGGCGCCTTCGCCGGGCAGTTCTTCCCAGCCATATTCGGGCGTGTTGAGGCCGGCGGCGGCGACCGCGTTGCGCAGTTCCTCTTCCGCCTTGTCCCACATTTCCTCGGTGCCGAAGCGCTTTTCCGGGCGCAGCGCCAGCTTGATCGAGTAGGTGAAGCCGAAATCCCGGTAGATCCGGTCCGCCAGCGCACAGAAGGCGCGCACTTCCTCGACGATCTGGTCTTCGCGGCAGAAGATATGGGCGTCATCCTGGGTGAACTGGCGCACGCGCATCAGGCCGTGCAGCGCGCCATGCGGCTCGTTGCGGTGGCAGCAGCCATTTTCGTAGAAGCGTAAGGGCAGGTCGCGATAGCTCTTGATGCCCTGCTTGAAGATCAGGATGTGCGCCGGGCAGTTCATCGGCTTCAGCGCCATCCAGTCGACATCGTCCGACACCAGCGGGCCTTCGTCCGCCACATTCGGCACTTCGTCGGGGATGACGAACATATTCTCGCGATATTTGCCCCAATGGCCCGACTGCTCCCACTGGCGCGCGTCCATCACCTGCGGGGTCTTCACCTCGCGATAGCCGGCATCGTCGATCGCGCGGCGCATATAGGCTTCCAGCTCGCGCCAGATCAGATAGCCCTTGGGGTGCCAGAAGACGCTGCCATGTGCTTCCTGCTGCAGGTGGAACAGGTCCATCTCCGCGCCCAGCTTGCGATGGTCGCGCTTGCCCGCTTCCTCCAGCCGCGTCAGATGCTCGTTGAGCTGCTTCTTGTTGAGCCAGCCGGTGCCATAGATGCGGCTCAGCATCGCATTCTTCTGGTCGCCGCGCCAATAGGCGCCCGACACGCGGGTCAGCTTGAAGGCGGCCGGATCCAGCTTGCCGGTCGAGGCAAGGTGCGGGCCGCGGCACATGTCGTACCAGCCGTCGCCACTATGATAGACGGTCAGTTCCTCGCCCTGCGGCAGTTCGGCGGCCCATTGCGCCTTGAACGTCTCGCCGGCGGCTTCCCACTGAGCGATCAGCGTGTCGCGGGCGATCACTTCGCGGCGCAGCGGCTTGTTGGCGGCGATGATCTTGCGCATCTCCGCCTCGATCGCGGGCAGGTCTTCCTCGGTGAAAGGGCGATCCTTGGGCGCGAAATCATAATAGAAACCATCGTCGGTCGCCGGGCCGAAGGTGATCTGCGTGCCGGGGAACAGCGCCTGCACCGCTTCGGCCAGCACATGGGCGAAATCGTGGCGCGCCAGTTCCAGCGCGTCGGCCTCGTCCTTCGCCGTCACCAGCGCCAGCTGCGAATCCTGTTCCAGCGGGCGCATGATGTCGCGCAGCTCGCCGTCTACCTTTGCGGCGATCGCCGCCTTGGCCAGGCCCGGCCCGATCGCCGCTGCAATGTCCGCCGGAGTAGTGCCGGGCGCGACTTCACGCACGGAACCATCGGGCAGGGTGATCTTGAGCATGGCGGACACGGGGGGTCTTTCTGTGAAATGTTCAGGTTGCGCGGCCGAAAAAGCCGCGCCTTCCCCATAAATGGGCGGTCTGCCCTGTCAATAGAAGCCCTCTTGCCAAGAGTCACCCAGGGGCGCATGTTTTATGTGCTGATATATCATTATCAGCACAGGAGGGACTTATGGCTTTGAGCTTTGCAAAATCCCGTGGCGCGCCGGATGAAGCGCCGATGGGCGAGATGAACACGACGCCGCTGATCGACGTCATGCTCGTGCTGCTGATCATGTTCATCATCACCATCCCGATCCAGACCCACAGCGTGGGCATCAACCTGCCCCAGGCGCCGGTCGATACCAGCCTGCCCCAACCCGATCCGATCAAGAACAAGGTGACGATCGACGCATCGGGCGTGGTTCGCTGGAACGGCATGGCGGTCGATGCCCTGACGCTGCGCCGCTATCTCGCCCAGACGCTGGCTCTGCCGGTCGAGCCGGAACTGCAATTCCAGCCGGATGCTGCCGCCCGCTATCTGGTGGTCGACCAGACCCTGGCCGACATCCGCCGTTCCGGCGTCACCAAGCTCGGCTTTGTCGGTAATGAGCGCTATGGCCAGTTCTGACAAGGATACACGATAAAATGTAAAGGTAAGTTGACTCATTGCTTCCTGCTTCTGTAAAGGACACTTGACCCTTTCAGAGCAGGAGGCACGAGTCATGATCGCCCCGGAACCCATCCACCCCTTTCCCTGGCGCATCTGCGCGGCCGCCGCGCTGTTCACGGTGCTGATGGTCGCCGCTGCCGTCGCCGCCAATATTTTCACCATCAGCGGCAACGGCAAATTGCCGCTGATGGTGCCGGGCCTGCTGGCGCTGGGCTGGCTCATCTGGGAAGCGATGCGGCTGGCGCGGGGCGTGCCCGGATCGGCGATCGCCCGCTATATCGGCCGGGTCGTGCCGCTGATGATCGCCAATATCGTCACCGTGGTCGCGGCCATCACCATCCAGCGCGAATGGCATCCGGCGGGCATCTGGGCCGTGCTCGTCGCCTTGCTGCCGGCGCCGCCACTGATCGGCTTCATCTGGGCGATGGGACGCCTTCTGGTGGAGGAGAGCGACGAATATCTGCGCATGGTCCATGCCCGGCGCGCTCTGATCGCGGCCGG
Organism: Sphingobium yanoikuyae; assembly: GCF_013001025.1. NCBI lineage: Bacteria > Pseudomonadati > Pseudomonadota > Alphaproteobacteria > Sphingomonadales > Sphingobiaceae > Sphingobium > Sphingobium yanoikuyae. Next base: position 5,224,796 of record NZ_CP053021.1, read on the forward strand.
TTTCATGCTGGTGATCACCACCGTCTGGGGCCTACTCGAAGGATCGGGCCTTGCCCCCCATGCGCCCGCCTATGCCGCCTTCATCCTGTGGAACCTGGGCCTGTTGCTGGCGCCGATCCTGCCTGGTGGCCGCGCATGAAGAACCGGCTCAAGGTCTTGCGGGCGGAACGCGACTGGAACCAGAGCGATCTCGCCGCCCAGCTCGGCATTTCGCGCCAGAGCGTCAACGCGATCGAGACCGGCAAATATGACCCCTCGCTCCCGCTCGCCTTCCGCATCGCCGACCTGTTCGGTCTGAAGATCGAGGATATCTTCCTGCGCGACTGACTCAGGCGATCAGCAGCCGGGCTTCTGCGTCCATCTGTTGCAGGAAGGAGAGTGGGCCGCCGACTTCTACACTTGTGGGCAGGGTGTCGGCGGATAGCCCAGATAGTGCAAGGCCGCTCTGGCAGGCGATCATTGCGACGCCCATGTCCAGCGCTTCGTTCACCAATTCGGCGAGCGTAGGCAGGCCTGCCGCATGATGCGCATCATCCTGTGGTGCAGCCATTGGACGTGCTAATAGGCCGACGGCATCCAGTTGCAGGAACAGGCTGGCCGCGCCGCCTAACGCTGCCTGCGCCGTCGCGATCACCAATGCGCCGCGCAGTCGCTCCGCATCGGCCGTCATGACGACGATCCTCAGTGCGCGCATAGTTCCGCCGCGCAACCTGGGCAGGTCGGATCCTTGGGCACGGCCAGCGTGCGGAACCGCATCGCCAGCAGGTCCGCGATCAACAATTGCCCCGCCATGTCGGCGCCGAAGGGCACCAGCGCCCGGATCACCTCCAGCGCGGCCAGACTGCCCATCACCCCGGTCAGCGCGCCGATCACGCCGGTTTCCGAACAATTGCGCTCGGGCGCGTCGACCGGGCTGCCCACCAGGCAGCGATAGCAGGGCTTGTACTTCTCCCAGCCGCGATAGGTGGCGAGTTGTCCCTCGAACGGGCCGACCGCCGCCGACACCAGCGGCATGCGCAGCGCCTGCGCGGCATCGGCCACCACCAGCCGGGTGGCGAAACTGTCGCACCCGTCCAGCACGACGTCGGCCTCGCGCAGCAGCATCGCGGCATTGTCCGCATTGATACGCGCGTTGATCGGGATCAGCTTGATATCGGGATTGATCCGGGCGACCGCCGCCATCGCCGCTTCCGCTTTGGGCGTGCCGATCTCGGCGGTGCCGAACAATATCTGTCGCTGCAAATTGGACAGGGCGACGGCGTCATCGTCGATCACCCGGATCGTGCCGACGCCGGCGGCCGCCAGATAGAGGATGGCCGGACTGCCGATACCGCCCGCGCCGATCACCGCCACATCGGCCGACAGCAGCCTGGCCTGGCCGGCGCCGCCAATTTCCTTCAGCACGATATGGCGGGCATAGCGCTCCAGTTGGTCGTCGCTCAGCGTCACGGCGCATCCGACCAGAGGAAGCGTACCTGCGAGCGCATCCACACCGGTTCGGCCGAGCCGGTCTTGGGGAAGCTGCGGCCGAGCGAACTTAGAATGCGGTTACTGACGAATTTTTCCACGCCCGGGCAACTGGCATTGACAGGGGCGATCTTCATCAGCTTGCCGTCCCCGCTCAGCAGGAACAGCATGTCCATTTCCAGATATTGCGATCCCTGGCGATTGACCGCACCGCTGCACGCGCCACGCCGATAGAGCTTGGCGACCTCTTCGGACCATTGCGGCGAATTCTTGCGCCCCAGCCAGTCGGGAATTTCCGGTACTTCGCTCAGATCCTGCGGCATGGGTTGCGCAGCCTGCGGCGTGGCGGCGGCAAGCATCAGCGAAAGCAGTGGCGTCATCATGATGGTCACACTCCCGTAGAACCGAAGCCGCCCTGTCCCCGGACGGTATCATCGAGCATATCGACCTCGACGAAGCTCGCAAGCTGAACCGGCGCGACCACCAGTTGCGCGATGCGATCGCCCCGCTTGATCGGGAAGGGATCGGCGCCATGATTGATCAGCAGCACCTTGAGTTCGCCGCGATAATCGGCGTCGATCGTGCCGGGGGCGTTGGGCAGGGTGATGCCATGTTTCAGCGCCAGGCCGGACCGCGGCCGCACCTGAATCTCATAGCCTTCGGGGATAGCCAGCGCGAAACCGGTCGCGACCGGATGGCGATCGCCGGGGTTGAGGATGATCTCCTCGGCTGACACCACATCCATGCCGGCGGCGTGCGCGGTGGCATAGGCGGGGACGGGCAGGCCCTCGCCATTGGGCAGGCGCATGAGCTGGATATCAATCGGCGGCAGCGGAGAGGGCATTGGCAACCTTTTCGATGAGTTTGGTGGCGACATCGCTCTTGGCCATGGCGGCCCAGCTTTCGATGCCGGTGGATGTGACGATCTGGACGCTGTTGCTGTCGCCACCCATCACGTCGCCCGACACATCATTGGCGACGATCCAGTCGGCGCCCTTGCGGGTCAGCTTGGCCTGCGCATGTTCGGCGATCTTCTGCGTCTCGGCGGCAAAGCCGATCAGCAGGCGGGGGCGGCGGGCATGATGGCCCAGCGTTGCCAATATGTCGGGATTCTCGACCAGCGCGAGCGGCGCGGGCTGGCCGGAGCCATCCTTCTTCAGCTTCTGCTCGGCGGCGTCGGCGGTACGCCAGTCGGCGACGGCGGCAACCATGATCGCGACATCGGCGGGCAGCGCGTCCTCGACTGCGGCCAACATCTCGCATGCAGTCTCGACATCGATGCGGTCGACCCCTGCGGGCGTCGGCAGATGCACGGGGCCCGCCACTAAAGTCACCTTCGCCCCGGCACGCGCAGCGGCGGCGGCGATGGCAAAGCCCTGCTTGCCCGAAGACCGATTGGCGATGTAGCGCACCGGATCGATCGGCTCATGGGTCGGCCCGGCTGTCACCAATATATGCCGTCCGGTCAGCGGTTCATCTGCGCCCGCGAAATCAGGCTGAACCGCCAGCGGATCGGGCAGGGGAGGGGCAGCCAACAGGCGCCCGATTTCCGCCGCAATCGCTTCCGGCTCGGGCAGGCGGCCCTTGCCATATTCGCCGCAGGCCATCTCGCCATCGTCGGGCGTCATGATGTGGACGCCATCGGCATGGAGTTGCGCCAGGTTCCGCTGCGTTGCCTTGTGGTGCCACATGCGCACATTCATCGCCGGTACCGCCAGCACCGGCTTGTCGGTAGCGAGCAGGATGGTGGTGGCAAGATCATCGGCGATGCCCGCCGCCATCTTCGCCAGGATATTGGCGGTGGCCGGCGCGACGACGATCAGGTCCGCCTGCCGCGACAACTGGATATGGCCGATCTCGCGTTCCTCCTTGAGGTCGAACATGTCGCCATAGACATGATCCTCGGTCAGCACGCCCAGGCTCAGCGGCGTGACAAACTGCTGCGCGCTTTGGGTCAGCACCGCCCGCACGGCGATGCCGCGCTTGCGCAACTGGCGCACCAGTTCCAGCGACTTATAGGCCGCAATGCCGCCGGAGACGATGAGAAGGACACGCTGGGTCATGGCCAACATTTGGTCGTGCGACCGGGACTTGTCCAGCCCGGTCGCCGACTTAGAAGAAGGTCGTGGCGGCGGCCATCGCCCCGGCGCCGATCGCCGCCGCCAGCAGCGCAACCAGCCCATAGCGCCAGCCGCCGCCCACCTGGATCAGCTTCACGTCGCCCAGCGGCAGCGGCGGCGGGGCACCGCCCTTTTCGGGGAAGGCGTCTTCGATGCGGCGGACCAGCGCCGGCAGCCGCTGAATCAGGCGCCAATTCTCGATCAGCGCATCAGCGGCCTTGGCTTCCGGCCCCAATTCGGTGCGCAGCCATTCCTTCACATAGGGGCCGCTCGTCTCCCACATGTTGATTTCGGGATCGAGCTGATGGGCGACGCCCTCGACCATCACCATCGTCTTCTGCAGCAGCAGCAGATGCGGCTGGGTCTGCATGTCGAAATCGCGGGTGATGGCGAACAGTCCGTCCAGCATACCGCCGACCGACAATTCGCTCGCCGGCTTGCCGCGCATCGGCTCGCCCACGGCGCGCAACGCGGTAGCGAACTCGTCGACATTATGATGGCCGGGCACATATTGCGCCTCGAAATGGATTTCGGCGACGCGCTTGTAGTTGCCGGTGATCAGGCCATAGAGAATCTCGGCCAGCCACATGCGGGCGCGCCGATCGATCCGGCCCATGATGCCGAAATCGATCGCGACGATGTCGCCATTGCCCTTCACGAACAAATTGCCCTGATGCATGTCCGCGTGGAAGAACCCCTCGGCGATCGCCTGGCGCAGGAAGGCGTTGACCAGTCGCGCGGCGATGTCTTTGAGGTCATGGCCGGCGGCGATCAGCGCATCGCGATCGGAGATCTTGATGCCGTCGATCCATTCCATCGTCATGACCTTGCCGGTCGTGCGATCCCAGTCGATGGCGGGAATGCGATAGCCGGGCATCGCTTCCATCGCTTCGGCCAGTTCCGATGCCGATGCCGCTTCGCGCCGCAGGTCCAGCTCGCGCGCGGTCCAGCGCTTCATATTGGCGATGACCAGGCGCGGGCGCAGGCGGGCGACTTCGCCGCCCAGCATCTCGACATGGGCGGCAGCCCATTCATAGGTCTGGATGTCGCGGTTGAACTGGTCGATCACGCCGGGCCGGATCACCTTGACCGCGACCTCACGGCCGTCGCTGGTAACGGCGCGATGGACCTGCGCGATTGACGCGGCTCCGACGGGCTGCTCGTCGAAGCGGGCATAGACCTGCTCCAGCGGCCGGCCGAAACTCTGCTCGACCTGCGCGCGGATCGTGTCGAACGGAACCGGGGGCAGGGCGTCCTGCAGCCGTAGCAAATCGTTCGCCGCTTCCTCGCCGACCAGGTCGGGGCGGGTCGCCAGCGTCTGGCCCAGCTTGATCGCCGCCGGGCCGATCGACTGGAACGCATCGGCATAGCGTGGCTGCTTGGGCACGCGCGCGCCAAAACGGGCAAGGCGCACCAGCCGGCGCACCGGCGTCGGCGTCAGCGGATCGCGTTCGATGCCAGTGAGGGCGCCATGGCGTGCGAGTGTCCGGCCCCATTTCAGGAGCCGCCAGATATGAGTCGCGTGGGTGGTCATGCGGGCGTCAGATCTTCCAGCCCGAATGGATCGCCACCAGCCCGCCCAGGATCGGCTCGACCTTGGTGTTCACGAAACCGGCGTCGCGGATCATGCCCTCGAACTTGGGCATGGGCGGGAAGCGGCGGATCGATTCGATCAGATAGCGATAGCTGTCGGCATCATTGGCGAACAGTTTGCCCAGCTGTGGCACCAGCTTGTGCGAATAGCTGTCATACACGTCGGAAAAGCCGGGCCAGGTGGTGGTCGAAAATTCCAGGCAGAAGAAACGGCCGCCAAACTTCAGCACGCGGTGAGCCTCGCGCAGCGCCATGTCGATATGGGTGACGTTGCGGATGCCGAAGGCGATCGTATAGGCGTCGAACTCCCGGTCGCCAAAGGTCAGCGTCTCGGCATTTTGTTCCGACCAGATGAGGCCCTCATAGCCCTTCTTCTGCGCCCGCTCGACGCCAACGGCCAGCATCTCGGGATTGATGTCGGACACGGTGATGTGCGCGCCCAGCTTGTGCATGCGAAAGGCGATGTCGCCGGTGCCGCCGGCCATGTCCAATATCTGTTCGCCCGGCTGCGGCTTCACTCGCTTGACGAACTGGTCCTTCCACAGCCGATGGGCGCCGCCCGACATGGCGTCGTTCATCAGGTCATATTTGGCGGCGACATTGGAGAATACGGCGCGGACCATGCCGGCCTTCTCGGCGGCATCGACGTCGCGATAGCCGAAAGATGCTGTTTCGCTCATGCGGTTCGCTCTAGAGCCTGATCGTGCCAGATGGAAGCGCTATGCGCGCTCACGCGATGCGGCGAATCCCGCTCTTGTGTGATTACGCAGTTTCAGCGTCAGTCCGGCGCGAAGGCATGGGTTGGGCGCTGGGTGTAAACGCCCCTGTCGTTCCGCTATCCGGCATCCTACATAGGGGCCATGCCAGAGCTTCCCGAAGTCGAAACCACCGTTTCCGGCCTGCGATCCGTCTTGCAGGGCGCGACCCTCACACGGGTCGAGCCGCGCCGCGCCGATCTGCGCTTCCCGATTCCGGTGGACCTGCGTCAGCGTATGACCGGCGCCACCGTCACGGGACTGTCGCGCCGGGCCAAATATGGCCTCATCGAAACCGATCGCGGCGACATGATGATCTTCCACCTCGGCATGTCGGGGCGATGGCGAATCGATCCGGCGGAAATCGGGGCGCATGACCATCTGTTGCTGGAGACGGGCAACGGGCATCTTCTCTCGCTCAACGACCCGCGCCGCTTCGGCTCGCTGGATCTGGTGCGCAGTGATGTCTGGCAGGGCTATGCCCCCTTCACCCGCATGGGGCCGGAGCCATTGGGGCCGGATTTCGACGCGGCCTATCTGGCGAAGGTGCTGGATGGCAAGGCGACGTCGATCAAGGCGGCGCTGCTCGACCAGCGCATCGTCGCGGGGCTGGGCAATATCTATGTATGCGAAGCGCTGAACATGGCGGGCATCGCCCCGACTCGAGCGGCGGGGCGCATCTCGAAGCCCCGGCTCGGCTCGCTGGTGGAGGCGATTCGCACGGTTCTGTCCGCCGCCATCGTCGCCGGCGGTTCCACCCTGCGCGATTATGCGCGGCCGGATGGCGAATTGGGCTATTTCTCCAACCAATGGCGAGTCTATGGGCGCGAGGGACAGATTTGTCCCTGTGGCGGCACCGTGCAACGCCGAGTCGATGGGGGGCGATCGACCTTCCATTGCCCCAAATGCCAGAAATAGCGGGGGGCTCGCTGGTTGACGGCACCCCGGAACAGCTGTAAGGGGCGCACCTTCACGAGGCTGGTTGGCGAATCCGACGGGCCTCTTCCCGAGATTTGATGAGAACCGAGGAATAGAATGGCCAATACGCCGCAAGCCAAGAAGCGCATCCGTCGCAATGAGCGTCGCGCCGCGATCAATGGCGCCCGCATCAGCCGGATCCGCACCCTGGTGAAGAAGGTGGAAGCCGCCATCCTCGCCGGTGACAAGGATGCTGCTGCGACCGCGCTTCAGACTGTCCAGCCCGAACTGGCCCGCGGCGTTGCCCGTGGCGTTCTGCACAAGAACACCGCCGCTCGTAAGTTCGGTCGTCTGACCAAGGCCGTCGGCGCGATCGCCTAAGCCTTACGTTAAGCTACCCGCTTATCTGAAAAGCCCGCTCCGGATCGCCGGAGCGGGCTTTTTCTGCTGGAGTCACGGAATAGTCATTTCCCTGACCCGCGAATTTCTCACGATTCGAGCCAGATCGCCAGAATCGTCGCCAAGTAATTCACTGAAAAATAGCCATAATTTGTGAATCTGCGGTTTTCTGCGGGATTCCCGAGTCAACGTCTTTATTTCAGTTTTTTGAAGCGACGCGCCCTTGATCCGGCGAAGCGGCCCTGTCTATTTTGATCCTCCGGCCGCTGATCGAATCACTTCCTGGCGGTCGTCATAATGTCAGTCGATGTAT